>VYAQ01000024.1 GCA_009844885.1 Gemmatimonadota bacterium | reverse complement strand
ACGCAGTGGGATCCAGTCGCAGCCGTCGGTGTCGACGGCGATGCGCCGAAGGACGGTCACGGCGTCGCCTCCGCCCAACACCTGTTCGAGAATCAGCAGCCTGTCACCCTCGAACCCGACGACCGGATTGGACTCCGGTCCCAGTGGCACGCGTCCGTCCGGACACGCCCGCCTGCGGTCCGCGTCGATGACCGACACCCACAGCGTCTCGGTGTGCAGTGGGGGGTCCTCTCCCGCCAGATCGGCGTGCACGAGCAGAAAGGAGCCATCCGGACGGCGGTGGAGGCCAATGGTCGACGGAAACAGGCCGAAGATGCTGAAGTAGGTGCCGGTTTGCCGTTGGTTCATGATCACGGGCTCGGGATCGGAGGGGGTCTCGCGCCGGCCGACCGCAGGCACCTCGAAGCGGTCGAGCTCGCGGCCGGACTCGTGAGCCATGACCAGGTACGGAAGCGGCATGAACGCCACGAGCAGCGTGTCGGCCCACTTCGTGAAGGGCAGGGAATTGAACATGCCACCGACCGGTCCTCCTTCGCGGTACGGTTCGGGCAGGTCCACAACGGGTTCGGCCTCGTCCTCACCCAGCGTCAGCCGGCGGACGGCGCTGCGGGGTGAGTAGTGGGCACCGGTGATCCAGAGACCGTCGGCGTCGACGGCCGCCGACTCGACAAATCCCCGCAGGGGGAATCGCTCCACAAACCGGCCGCCGTTCCGTTCGAAGCGCTGAGCCGCGAAGGGCTTCCATGAAAGCACCAGTATGTGATCGGCGCCGTGGGGCAGTGCGATCTGGGCCTCCTCCCATTCGCCGGGCCCCTCGCCTCCTGCGCCGTACCGCATGACCAGGCGTCCCTCTGCAGAGTATTGAAACACGCGGGGCTGGCGGAAGTCGGTGACCAGGTAGCCTCCGGCACCGTCCGGGACCAGCGCCCCGGGATACACCAGGTATTCGTCCGCCGACCCCTCCAGCACGATCGAGTCGCGAGCCTCCACCGCGGGTTGGGCCAGGAGACTGGGCGACGGTGTTCCGGCCAACGCAAGCACGCCGAGGCCGACCGACGCCATGGCTGCGGCGTGGGAGGGGTTGATGGCCATCGAACCGGCTCCTGATACGGTGTGACGAAAACCTTCGTACACAGGTATGATACATTGAAGCCGATCCCGGGTTGCCGTCGGGTGTGTCAGGGGACACCTCGTTGGCGGCGGCGGGCGACGTCAACGGAGTGTCCGGAAAAGCCCTCTATGACACGACAGAACAAGGTCGGTGCCACCAACGCCGGCAGGGACGACTCGCGCAGCCTGCTGCGCCGCCGCGACCGCGGCAAGGACGACACGTGGGTTGCCGCCTTCATGAAGCGGGCTGCCTACGGCTTCCTCGCCACTGTGGGGAACGAGGGGCAGCCTTTCCTCAACTCGAATCTCTTCGTATTCGACGACACCGACGGAGACCGGCGCATCTACATTCACACGCATAGAACCGGCCGCACGCGCGACAACCTGGAGTCGGCCGAGAAGGTCGCGTTCAGCACGGTCGCCATGGGCCGTCTTTTGCCGGCCCCGGAGGCGCTGGAATTCTCGGTGGAATACGCGGGCGTCGTGGCCTTCGGGACGGGGCGGGTGGTGGAGGACGAGGACGAGGCCCGCACGGCCCTGCAGATGCTCCTCGACAAGTACGCGCCGCATCTCCGGCCGGGCGTGGACTACCGGGCGACCACCGACGATGAACTCAAGCGGACGGCCGTCTACCGAATCGACGTCGAAGCATGGAGCGGCAAGCAGAAGGAAGTGCCCCAGGACTTCCCCGGCGCATTCAACATGGACCTGCCGCCGGTGCCGTTCCCGGAGCGGGAAGCCTAGCCGGACCGACCGCGGGGCCCTGCCGCCCGACGACCCGACCCAGGTCAGGTCCCGTTCAGCTCGCGTGCTTCGCGGCCAGCGCCTCCAGCCCCGCGTCGATCTCTTCACCCGACACCCACCGCCCGCGCACCATCACCCCGGCGCGATCGAACAGGTTCGCCAGGTCGTCGAGCGGGTTCGAACCCAGCAGCACCAGGTCGGCGCGCTGTCCCGGCGCGACAGTCCCGAAGTTGCCGTCGAGCCCCAGGTGCGAAGCGACGTATTCGCCCACCGTGGCCGTGCCGCTCTTCAGGATCTCGTAGTTCGACATCCCGGTCTCGGCCATCACCTGCAGCTCCCGGTGGAGCGCGAACCCCGGCACGTTGAACAGCTGGGGCGAGTCGGTTCCCATCAGGATTCGGGCTCCGGCGTCGGACAGCGCCTTCAGAATCCGGTCGCGAAGGTCCAGGTAGACCGCGACCTCCTCCGGCGGCCCGCGGCCCGCACTCGCTCGCCGGCGCCATCCCTCCCGGGTCTCGGACGACACGTAGCGCATCTCCGGCTGCTGCAACATCTCGTCGGCGTTGGTCGCGCCGTAGAGATTCCGCCACAGGTACTGGGTCGGCACCACATAGACGTCATGCTCGATCGTCATGCGGACGATCTCGTCGAGCTTGGCCTCGTCCACCCCCCGGGCCAGCCCGCCGAGGCTGATCACGCCCGCGTTTACCTGCGCCTGCACGTCGTCGGATGCGATGGCCTGGATGTAGCCGTCGAGGTGATCGACGGTCGACATCCCGGTCTCGATCGCGTGCACCAGTCCGACGTCGGCCGGGACGTGCCCGCTGTAGGTGAATCCCATCGGCTGCGCAACTGCTACCATTTGGTCCCACGTCTCCCGCGACACGCCCGGATGGATCTTCTGCAGATCGTACCCGGCCTCCACATGGGCGCGGACCAGCGCCTCCGCATCGGCCGGGGTGGGCGCGGAGCCGCCGTTGATCGACGGTGCGCCGACGTAGAAGTTCGGCCCGAGCACCTCGCCGCGTTCGATTTCGTCGGCCAGCGGGATCTGGTACGCCGACCCGAGCATGCCCCGGATCGACGTGATCCCGTTGGCGACGTACAGGAAGAGGATGTCCTCGACCTCCTCGCGCGGAGGATCGTCGCCTGGCGGGACGTGCGCGTGCATTTCCGCGAGCCCCGGCATCAGGAAGCGACCGGTCCCGTCGATCTCGGTCGCCCCGCGGGGCACATCCACTTCGCCGGCGGGCCCGACCGCCGTGATCACGCCGTCCTCGACCACCACCGTCTGAGCCGTGACCACGGCGTCCGAGGTCATCGGGAGGACGGTCACGTCCGTGAACACGGTAACCACCTGGGCCTCGCAGGCCGACAGCGCACCCGCCCCCGCCAGAGCCAATATCTGCAACGTCTTCATACCAGTCCCCCTGTTGCGGTTCCGCCGGCACTTGCGAGGAATGCGCACGACCCCTGATCTCTCATCATAATACGTGACGACCCCGACCAGGCGCGACGACCAGGAGTGACGATGAGTTCAACCGCCACCGCCCGCCCCACCGCCGAGCGCATCCCCTCGATCGACGTGCTGCGCGGCTTCGCGGTCCTCGGTATCCTGATCGTGAACATGCAGGGGTTCGCGAGGATCTCCACAGCCTACGTGAATCCCGTCTCAGCCGGCGGATTCGAAGGCGCCGAGGTGTGGCTGTGGTCCTTCGTCTACCTCTTCGCCGACACCAAGTTCATATCGATCTTCTCGATGCTCTTCGGCGCGGGCATGGCGATGATGAGCGATCGGATGGCCGCGCGGGGGGCCTCGGGTACCGGACTGCACTACCGCCGCCAGTTCTGGCTGCTGCTGATCGGACTGGTGCACGCCTACCTGATCTGGCACGGCGACATCCTCGTGGCGTACGCGCTCTGCGGCTTCCTCCTCTACCCGCTGCGCAACCTCGGGCCGCGGCGGCTGCTGTGTATCGGGGGATTCGCGGTGGCGTTCGTGGTGCCGCTCTGGGGCCTGTTCGGCATGTCGATAGCGTACTGGCCGCCGGAGGACCTGGCGCTGGCGGCCGCGGAGTGGAGCCCGCCGCAGGAGACCCTGGACGCGGAAATCGCGGCCTTCCGCGGCCCGTGGGCCGGCCAGGTCCAGGCTCGCGCACCGATCGCGCTGACGCTTCAGACGACCGCTTTCCTGGGCTTCTTTCTGTGGCGGGCCGGCGGACTCATGCTGGTGGGGATGGCCCTTTATCGACTGGGCGTGCTGGCTGCGTCGCGGTCGCCCGCTTTCTACCGCCGCATGGCGGTCATCGGCCTGGCCGCCGGACTGCCCCTCGCCGCCGCAGGGGTCGCCTACAAGCTGCACCACGGCTTTGCCTTCGAATGGACGATGTTCCAGGGCACGCTATTCAACTACGTCGGCTCGGTGGGCGTCTGCCTCGGGTATCTCGCGCTGGTCATGCTGGCGGTGCAGGCCGGCTGGCTCGCGGGTCTGCAGCGGCGGCTGGCCGCCACGGGACGGATGGCACTCACGAACTACATCGCCCAGAGCGTGATCTGTACGCTGATCTTCTATGGGCACGGCCTGGGCCTGTTCGAACGCGTCGGCGCCCCGGCGAGGCTCGGGATCGTGGTGGGCATCTGGGTGCTGCAGCTGCTGTGGTCGCCCTGGTGGCTCGCTCGCTACCGCTTCGGGCCGCTCGAGTGGGCGTGGCGCTCGCTGTCGTACATGAAGCGTCAACCCACGGCGATGCGATAACGAACCACTCTCTGGACCCCCAGGTCGTCCCGCGTTACCGACCACACATGGTCGCCGTCGAAGATGGGCTCCGCCGGGCTGACCAGGAATCCTCGCGGTGTGCCCAGTGTCCCCAGGTAGGTGCCGTCGGGCTCGAAAGCGTCGTAGCGCACCGGCGATTCCCACGTCACCGGTTCGGAACGCGGGTTGTCTGGATCGTGCGCATCGTTCGCGACGGGTTGTGCCTCCGTGGACAGCTGCACCCAGATGCGCGCGTCCCGGCCGGCGACAAGACCGGTGAATGGAGGCTTGGTGTCGGGGACTGGTGGTCCGGTCCAGTTCCAGTCGGGTTGCGTGCGCCGAATGCTCCGCATTGTGCGTTCCCGATGGTAGTTTCGTTCAGCCTCCGACGTGGGGACAGGCTCGTGATCGCGCTCGATGCGCAGGACGCCGTCGTCGCGCCACAGGTCGATGCGGTAGTCGGTGGAGACGCCGGTCAGGAATTCGCCGTTCGAGTTCATGGTCCAGTGGTGTCGAGCCGTCAGGGGAACGGCGACCGAGGTGGTGGACCGGCCTCTGATCGGGAAGGGAAGGCGAAACTCTAGGGACGGCGGCTCAAAACCGCCGCCGGGAGGCGCCAGCGAGTCCAGAAGCTGTCCGTCCGAATCCATGACCAGGACGTATTGGCTGACTCCCCTGGCCGGGGAGCTGCCTGCCGCTGCCACGAGCACATGGCCATTCCGGTCGATCCGCAGCGGCTTGACCGGGAGGACGACAGCCCCCGGAGGGTACGTCCATTGCACGCGGTTTCGGGGTTCCGGTCCCAGTACCTTGACGCGCATGTCCGCCGGTTCGTGAGCGATGACGCGACCGTCGGGAAGCACTGCGACCGAGAAGGCGTTGCTCAGTTCTCCCGGGCCCTCGCCGCGCCTCGCCGCCGTCTCGATGTATGCTCCGTCGGAGTCGAAGACGCGGATGTTCCTGGCCTGGCCGTCCAGGACGTACACTCGCCCCTCGTCGTCCACGGCGATCGAGTAGATGCTGCCGAAGAGGTACTCTTCCGGACCGTCCAACTCACCGATTGATACCTCGGGGACCAGTGTGGCCCCCGCTCCCCAAACACTCCCCGAGACGGTGCGAATGATGGTTGTGTCGCCATGGGTCTCGACTACCACATCGGGGCCGGGGGTCCCGGATCCCGTGTCGGTGCCACAGGCGGCGAGGCCGGCGGTTGCCGCGGCGACCAGGAAACCCCTGCACGCAGTCACGGCAGCCGGTACACCCTGACCCTGGCCACATCCAGCTCGTCGCGGGCGACGCCCACCATGCGGTCTCCGCGGATCGCATACAATTCGACTTCGACGGGGAGATCGACCGACACCTGGTGGGTACCGTCCGCCTCGAACGCCGCCCATTCGGTCGTCGACCGGTCGGCCTTGCGAATGCCCACCCAGATGCGGTCCCGGTCGTCCACGATCAGCCCCGTGAGAGCGGGCCACACATAGGGCGCGCCGTCCCGCAGCAACTGGCCGAACGCGTCGCTGAGCCCGTCCGCGGCCGTGTCCAGCTCGCCCCGCGTCACGGGAATCGGCGTCGTCTCGTACGAGAACGCGGTCTCGACCAGCCCGCCGAGCGCTACGATTCGCACTTCCAGGGCGTCGGAAGAGGCGTGGACGACGCGGGCTCCCCCGAGGAGGCCGACAAACGAATTCCGCGCGAACGGGTGGCCGGCCATGCTCACGAATCCCTCGCCCCGTTGCACCAGCGCTTCGGCGGCGGGGTATTCGAAGAGGACTTCATCTGCCACGCGGCCGTCGGCGTCGCGAACGTGCCGCAGGACCTCGGTCCTGGTGGATCCCTCGTCGGACCCGTCGGCCATGTAGGTGGTGGAGGAGCGGGCGATGTATCCGGCGGCTTCGGTGAGCTTCCACACGTTGAACCCCCGATCCTGCGTGCCCAAAGGCTGGATGTACGCGGGTTCGTCGCCCGCCGGAGGGAACACCGTGATGCGCTGCAACTGCGAATCCCAGACAAGGACGCTGTCTCCGGGGAGGACCTGGACCTGGGCCGGTCTGCCGAATTCCCCGGGACCTTCGCCCTCCCTCCCGATCTGGCGGTTCTGGGTCAGGTCGGGATTGAGCGCGAAGATCGCGGCCTCACCCCCGTCGACCACGTACACGTTGCCCTGAGAATCCGTTGCCGCGTCCCACACGTAGGAGAGGAAGACGTCATTGGCGGACGTGGCCTCGAGGGTGGCGGTGCCCGCGATGCCCGTGGCCCAGGGACGCGGCATGGCGGGGTCGCCGCCCGCTTCCGGCTGTCCGGTGTCGGCGGAACACGCGGCGGACAGGGCGGCGGCGGCGAGGAATGGACCAGTCTTAAGACGCTGCATCATTGCGACTCCCCGTGAATGACAAACTTTGCCATCCTCGATCCGGATGACAACTCCCAAGCGGACAACGGTTGCGTTCAAGAATCCCTGGACCGGGCGCGCCCATCACTGGGACAGGGATCATGCTGAACCCGTTTACACCGTACGAGGGTGGCGGCAACCTGGCTTCCGTTGCACTCTGTAGAGGAGGTCACAAGAAACCCAATGTGCGGTGGCACGGCACGCCGCATTGCGCCCAGGCGCTGTTGCTCACCCGCCGACGCGGCGTAGCTGGCGACCGAAGTGGAGGTTCCCGAATGAACGGACGCGCGATCCTTTCGGCTTCCCTGGGGGTCGTCATGGTGGCTGGCGGCATCTCCCCTCGTCCGCTGTCGGCGATGCAGGACCTTGCAATCGCCGGACGCGCCGGCACCCTGGGGCTCGGTGCCGAGGTGGTCCTCATCGCCAACGACTGGGTTTCCCTGCGGGGCGGCGCCAGCCTGCTCGGATTCGATGCGGATATCACGTCCGTGTCCGGGCTGGAGGACAACCGCACCGGCACGCTCGGGGTACCGAAGTCGGTGTACACCTTCGGGGCCGACATCGCGGTCGGGAACTTCCGGATCGGCGGCGGGATGCTGTACAAGAAGCACGACCCGACGTACGCGATCACGCTCGGGAGCGGTGCGGAGATCGACATTGGCGCCAACACCTACACGGAGCCCGAAATCACCCGGCTGACGACGACCCTGGTGTCCGAACCGTGGGCTCCGTATGTGCTGCTCGGTTTCGGACAGCATGCGACGCGGGGCGTGGGGATCTTCCTGGACGTGGGTGTCGCGTTTCTCGACTCGTCGGATTTCGAGATGAGCGCCACCGGCGACCGCGCGGTGCTCGACACCCAGAGATTCCGCGAGGATCTGCGGGCCGAAGAACGAAGTGCGCTGGAAGACGCCGGCGACCTGAAGAACTATTGGCCGATCCTGAACCTTGGACTGCAGTTCGCGGTCGGTGGACGGGGGCGTCGTGGAGGGTGGTGATCCCGGTCCTTCCCTGACCCGCGAGGAGCTGGCCCGCTACGCTCGCCATCTCGTCCTTCCGGAGGTCGGAAAAGCCGGTCAGGAGCGTCTCAAGCACGCGCGTGTGCTCCTGGTCGGGGCCGGCGGACTGGGTTCGCCGGCGGCGCTGTACCTGGCCGCGGCGGGGGTGGGGACGCTGGGCATCGTAGACCCGGACGTGGTCGACGTGACCAACCTGCAGCGGCAGATCCTCCACGGAACCAGCGGGCTGGGCGCCCCGAAGGTGGACTCGGCCCGCCAGCGGCTCACGGATGTGAATCCGCACGTCAGGGTGGAGACGGGGGCGCTGCGGCTGTCGTCCGCCAACGCGCTGGATATCGTCGCGGGTTTCGATGTGGTCGTCGACGGCAGCGACAACTTCCCCACCCGCTACCTGGTCAACGACGCCTGCGTGCTGACGGGCAAGCCGAACGTCTACGGTTCGGTGTACCGGTGGGAAGGCCAGCTGTCGGTCTTTGCGACCGACGGTGGACCCTGCTACCGGTGCCTCTTCCGCGAGCCCCCGCCGCCGGGCCTGATCCCGAACTGTGCCGAAGCCGGGGTCTTCGGGGCGCTGCCCGGGGTCATCGGAGCGGCGCAGGCCATGGAGGCCGTCAAGCTCCTGCTCGGGGTCGGCGAGCCTCTCGTGGGGCGCCTGCAGATCTTCGACGCGCTCGCCTACAGCTGGCGCGAGCTGGAGATTCGCCGCGATCCCGACTGCCCGGTGTGCGGCGACCAGCCCACCCAGACGGGTCTGATCGACTACGAGGTGTTCTGCGGGGTTGCGCCGGAGGCGGCGGTGGACGAGTCCGCAGTGGGCCGGGTGGAGGCGGACGAGCTGGCCGGGGTGATGGCCGGCGATCCGCGCCCGTTCCTCCTGGATGTCCGCGAGCCCATGGAGTGGCAGATGATGAACCTGGCGGAGCTGGGAGCGGTGCTCGTGCCGATGGGCGAGGTCGGCGAGCGGCTGGAGGAGGTTCCGCGGGACCGACCTGTGGTTGTGTACTGCCACACGGGCGTGCGGAGCCTGAAGGTGGCCGAAGCGCTCGTCGCCGAGGGCTACGAGGACGTGCTGAACCTGGAGGGGGGGATTGTGGGTGTGTTGGGGTAGGGCGTTCACATCGCCCGTGGCCAGGGCAACATCCGGCAGCTCGGGTGTATCTTCCATCATGCGAATACACACTTTCGTACGGCTGCTCCTTTTCGCCTTCGTCCTCGTCGCGTTCGCCGGCCCACCCTCGCCGCTCTCGGCACAGGTCACCCCAGCGGACTCGGCGGCAGTGCTGCTCGCGACCGCTGCGGCATTCGAGGCCGAGGGAGAGAGAGACGTCGCCGAGGCGCTCTACCGTCACATTGTCCAGCAGTTCCCGGGAACGCCCGCCGCCGAGTCGGCCCTGGCACGCCTGGACGGACGGGTAACCGCGGGCGGAGAGACCGAACTCAGGGTCTGGGCGACCACCTATGGGCTCTGGATGGGTGTGGCGATCCCGCTGGCGCTGGAATCCGAGGAACCCGAAGCATACGGGGCCGGGCTGCTTCTGGGAGGACCGGCCGGCTACCTGGCTGCCCACCAGTTCGTGCGTTCGCGGCCGGTCTCACCGGGGCAGGCCCGCGCGATCAGCTGGGGCGGCACCTGGGGCGCCATTCAGGGAGCGGGTTGGGCCCTCGTCCTGGACCTCGAAGACGACAGGATCGAGGACAGGATCTGGTCGATGATCGCGGGAGGGGCGATTGGCACGTTCGGGGGGGTTCTGGCCTCAAGGAGTGAAATCACGCCCGGCACGGCAACCGCCGCGACTGCGGGCAGCCTCTGGGGCCTGTGGTTCGGCGTGGCGGCCTCGGTCCTGGCGGACGCCGGCGAGGATCCGACGGTTGCGGCGTCCATGCTGACAGGGAACGCGGGGCTGGTGGCCGGCGCACTCGCCGGGAGCCGCTTGCCTCTCAGTCGCGGACGCACCCGCCTGATCAGCCTGGCCGGCGTGATTGGTGGCTTTGCGGGCCTGGGCACGGCCCTGATCGCGGAGGTCGACGACGAGCAGAGTGCGATCGCCTTGCCGCTCGTGGGGAGCATCGCGGGACTGATCGCGGGCGGTGTGCTGACCCGCGGGGAGGACCTGGAGGCAGACCCCTACGAAACGGGCGCTTCGGGCCTGGGCCAGGGCGCTCTCGTCAACTGGTCGGGGGGCGCGCTGTCGCTGTCGACGCCGTTGCCCACGCCGACATGGGATCTCGCCGCGAGAGCGCATGGACAATCGGGCCTGGCCTGGAAGATTCCGCTGCTGAACGCCCGCTTCTGAGCGTCGATCCAGGGCTGCGTTCGCCAGGCCGGTGATGTCCGCTCCCCCAGAGGAGCACCCCGGCGGGCTCGGCGCCCCTAGTATCCCGCCAGCCCCAGAATCCCCTCCAGTACGTCGTCCGCCTGGGGCAGGATGGCCTTTTCCAGCTGGGGCGAGAACGCCACCCAGGTGTCCAGCGCCGCCACCCGGCGCACCGGACCGTCCAGCCAGGGAAACAGTTCGTCGGCGATCAGCGCGGCGATTTCCGATCCGATCCCCCACGACAGGGCGTCCTCGTAGGCGACCATGACTTTGTTGGTCCGGCGCACGCTGTCGCCGATCGTCTCCATGTCAAGCGGCGACAGGGAGCGCAGATCGATCACCTCCGTGCTCACGCCGTGCCGCTGCTCGGCGACGCGGGCCGCGTCCATGGTGCGCTTCACGAGGGCGCCGCAGGTGACGACCGTCAGGTCCCGGCCGCGCCGCACTACCTTGGCCTTTCCGAACGGAATCATGTAGTCCGGGCCGGGATCGGCGCCCTTGTTGTGAACCTGGCGGTAGAGGTGCTTGTGTTCGAGGAACATGACGGGGTCGTCGCAACGGATCGCGGTCCGCAGCAGGCCGTTGGCGTCGAGCGCGTTCGACGGCAGGACGACGCGGAGTCCGTGCGTGTGCGCAAACAGCGACGGCGCGGTCTGGGAGTGGTATATGCCTCCCTTGATGTAGCCGCCGTAGGTGGTGCGCACGACGACCGGCGCCGCCCACTTGCCGGCCGACCGGTAGCGCATCGTGGCCAGTTCGTTGCGGATCTGCATGAACGCGGGCCAGATGTAGTCCACGAACTGGATCTCGGCGACCGGTTTGAGCCCACGGGCAGCCATGCCGATGGCCCGGCCGATGATGTTCGCCTCGGCAAGTGGAGCGTTGTAGACGCGGTCGCTGCCGAAGCGCGACTGCAATCCATGGGTGACCTTGAAGACGCCGCCCTTGCCCTTCACCTCGCCGAGGGCCCGCTCGCGTGAGGCGTCGGCGACGTCCTGGCCAAAGACGATGATCCTCGGGTCGCGCTCCATCTCGGAGCGGAGGCAGCGGTTCAGGAGGTCGACCATGGTCAGCGGACGGTCGTCGGCGAAGACCGGGCGATCCTCGGTGTCGAAGTCGCGGCCGGTCGGATCGACCGTTTCGGAGTACAGCCACTTGGTGGCCGTGTCCACGGGAGGCTGCGGATGCTCCAGGGCCTGGTCCGCGGCCGCGGCCACGGCAGCCCCGACATCGGCCTCCATTCGGTCCAGTTCCTCCGGGGTTGCCGCGCCCGTTTCAATCAGCAGGCGGCGTGCCTTCGGCAACGGATCACGGCGGTCCTGCGCCTCCCGCTCGGCAGGGGTCCGGTAGGCCGTCTCGTCGTCCGATCCGGAATGCGAATACGGACGGGTCGTGTGGGCGTGCAGCAGCGCCGGACCCCGGCCTTCCCTGCACCAGGCCACGGCTTCACGGGCGGCCCGATGGCTCTCGAGCAGATCGGTTCCGTCGCACTCGAGGATTTTCAAATCCGGGAAGCCGGTGACCAGCCGCGACACGTTGCCGCCGGCGGTCTGAACCTCCACCGGGACCGAGATCGCGTACTCGTTGTCCTCGACGAGGAACAGGATGGGCAGCTTGAGGTTGCATGCCGTGTTGAGCGTCTCCCAGAACTCGCCCTGCGAGGTGGTGCCGTCGCCCGCGGTGCAGAGCACGATCTCGTCGTCCGCGAAGGACCCGACATGGTTCCGCAATTCCGGCAGGCGGCTCGCCCGGAGCCCCGCTTCCGCGCACCCCGCCGCGTGCAGGAACTGCGTTCCCGTGGGTGAAGATGCCGACACGATGTTGAGGCGCTCGTCCGAGAAGTGGGCCGGCATCTGGCGGCCCCCGCTGGCCGGATCCGCCTCGGCTCCCATCCCCTGCAGCAGCTGTTCCATCGGGGGCACGCCGAGCGCCAGTGCGAGAGCCCGGTCCCGGTAGTAGAGACAGAACCAGTCCGACCCGGGTCGCAGGAAGTCGGCGAGAGCCACCTGAATTGCCTCGTGGCCCGCGCCCGCAATCAGAAAGAAGACCTTGCCCTGCTTGTAGAGCATGGCCTCGCGGTCGTCGATGTTGCGCGCCGTGACCATCGTCCGGTACCAGCGCAACAGCGTATTCGGACCGGGAAGGTCGGATTCGACGTCCGAGCCGAGTTCATGCTCCAGTGTGGCCATGTCCTCCCGAATGTAGTGGTTGGCAGTTCAACCGCCCGCGCTGACAGACTGGGCCTGTTTCAGCGCGGTGTCCAGTGCCCCTGTGGAGGCCGCCGGCTCCTGGCAGGTGTTTCCGACGCAGACGAAGGCCTCGCCCACCCGGTCGGCACGCCCCTCCATGGCGGGCAGCCGCGCCACTGCCGGGTCCGACGGGTCGCCGCCGACGATGACCCGGTTCGGATGGGGATCCCCGTGGGCCCGGCCATGCATGCCGGCGACGCGCTCGAAAGGTCCCACCAGCGCGATTTCCAACCGTGGAGTCTCGCACATGACGGCCGTGGAGAGAAGACGCCCCGCCGCGGGGGGATAGCGTTCCATCATGCCGCGTTCGCGTGCCAGGACCGTCTCGGCCAGTCCGGCGTGCTCCGTGTTGCCGGTGATCGCGGCCGAGCGGGCCAGCAACTCGGTCGCCAGCGAATTGCCGGACGGGGTGGCGTTGTCCATGATGTCGCGGGGCCGCACCAGCAGTCCGTCCTCGTCCACCGGCGCGTCGTAGAAGATGCCCTCGGCGTCGGACCAGAAGCGCGTGACCATGGTGGCCGCGATCCAGTCCGCGTCGGCCAGCCAGCGCGGGTCGAGCGTCGCTTCGTAGAGGGACAGGCAGGCGTTTCCAAGCGAGCCGTAGTCTTCCAGGAAGCCGTCGATGTGCACCCGGCCCGCCGCGAAGATGCGCTGCAGGCGGTCGCCGCGGCGCACGGTCTCGAGCAGGAATCCGGCCGCCCGCTCTGCCGCGTGGGTGTAGTCGGCGCGCCCCAGCGCGGGCCCGGCTTCGGCCAGCGCGCGGATGGTGAAGCCGTTCCAGGATGTGATCACCTTCTCGTCGCGCAGGGGCTCGGGCCGCGTGCTCCGGCGTGCCTTGAGCAGGTTGAGTGACTCCCGGAGCAGGCTGTTCAGTTCGGGGGGCCGGATCCCCTCCTGCCGCGAGATGGCCTCGAGGTCGTGGGGCAGGTGCAGGATGTTGCGTCCCTCGAAGTTTCCGGCCTCGCTGATGTCGTAGACGCGCGACACCAGGCGCGCCGCATCGGGCTCGAGCGCGCTGCGGATCTGGGAGGGGGTCCACAGGTAGAAGACGCCTTCCTCCCCTTCCGAGTCCGCGTCGCGTGCGGAATAGAAGGCGCCCTCGGGCGACGTCAGATCTTCGAGTACATAGTCGAGCGTCTCCTCGGCGACCGGCCCCATCCCTTCGGCGCCCAGCAGATGAGCGCGGGTCAGCGCACGGGCGATGAGCGCGTTGTCGTACAGCATCTTCTCGAAGTGGGGGACCAGCCAGCGCGCGTCGACCGAGTAGCGGTGGAAGCCCCCGCCGGCGTGGTCGCGAATGCCGCCGGCCGCCATCCGCGAGAGCGTGTGGGTGGCCATGGAGACCCCGTGGGAGCGTGGGCCGCCGGTGCGCAGCAGGAAGTCGAGGAACACCGGCTGTGGGAACTTTGGCGCGTTCCCGAAGCCGCCGTTGGAGGGATCGAACGTCCTGCCCGCGGCAGAGACCGCGTGAACGAAGAGCCTGCCGTCGGGAGCGTCGAAGTGGCCGGACGCCGGCTGCGCTTCGGTCGCACCGCGGGCCAGGATCTCGGTCAGGTGGTCCCCGCGCGCGGTGACTTCGGCACGCCGCGAGGTGTAGGCGTCCGCGGCAGCGCGCAGCACCTGGCGAAAGGAGGGCATTCCGTGCCGGGGAGCGGGAGGGAAGTAGGTGCCGCCGTAGAACGGAACGCCTTCGGGCGTGAGGAAGGCGGTCAATGGCCAGCCGCCCTGACCCGTCATGGCCTGAACCGCCCGCATATAGATCGAGTCCACATCCGGGCGCTCCTCACGGTCCACCTTGATGTTGACGAAG
Source organism: Gemmatimonadota bacterium (assembly GCA_009844885.1). Lineage (GTDB taxonomy): Bacteria > Gemmatimonadota > Gemmatimonadetes > Longimicrobiales > Gaopeijiaceae > Bin94. Next base: position 34,300 of record VYAQ01000024.1, on the reverse strand, counting down.
TGCCGGTTCATGAGCCGGGCGGTCTCGGCATCCTCGAACGACTCGCGCTCCATGACGTGACACCAGTGGCAGGCCGAATAGCCGATTGACAGGAGGATCGGTTGGTCGTGCTCGCGGGCAAGGGCAAGCGCCTCATCGCCCCATGGATACCAGTCCACGGGGTTGTGAGCGTGCTGGAGAAGGTAGGGACTCGTCTCGAGGCTGAGGCGGTTGGTCATGAGGGACGAAGCTAGCCGGACGGCGCCGCCGGGGCGAGTGGCCGCCGGGGCCGAGCCGGGGCGTTGGTTGTGCCATGGCAGCGTCGGTGAGAGCTTTTCACGCAAATGATCCGCCCCTTCATTCTCCTCGCGCTCAGGCGCCCGCGGCTGTGGCCCGCGCTGGTCTCCGCCGCGTGGGCGTTTCGCTCCAGGGGCTGGTATCGCAAGGCGCCCTTCCTGCCGCTTCCGTCGAAGCCGTACATGCGCTGGCGGCTGGAGACCGCGTACGGAGACCCGGATGCGGTGCCGCCGACCGACGAGATCGAACGCTTCGTCACGTGGTCCGCGGAAATGCGGCGGCGCATGCGCCCGCCCGGCCCGGTGCCGATCTGGGTCAAGATTCTCCTGATCGCGGCGCTGGTGGGCGTGGTTGCGTGGGTCAACCTCCGCGCGGGTGAGCTGGCGGGGTTGCGCGAGGCTGTGGCCGCCGCGGGCTACTGGGGGCTGCTTGGGGTTTCAATAGTCAGCGGCTTCAGCCTGGTCGCGATACCCGTCGCGTTCTTCTATCCACTCCTCATGGAATCCGGGTTCGCGCCCGTCCCCACGCTGGCGACGATCGCGTTGGGCATGACCCTGGGCGACCTGCTGGGATACCTGATCGGCGATGCCACCCGCGAGCTGGCGCATGATCGACTGGCTGGCCTCCGGGCGCGCGCCGAAGCGCTGCACGCCCGTCATCGGTTCCTGCCGTTGGGCCTCATGTTCCTTTACGCGGCCTTCGTGCCGTTCTCGAACGAGCTGCTCGTGATTCCCCTGGCCTTCATGCGGTACTCGCTGATCGGGGTCATGACCGCGGTGTTGTGCGGGAACGTCGTATTCAGCACGATGGTCGCGTTCGGGGTGTCCTGGGCCGTCGGGCCGGGTGGGTGACCATGGTGATCGTCGGCCTGACGGGGAACGTGGCGGCGGGGAAGTCGACCGTCGCGGAGCTGTGGCGCGACGCCGGGGTTCCGGTGGCATCGGCCGATCGGTTGGCGCGGACGGCGGTGGAGCCGGGGAGCGCCGCGCTTGCCGAGATCGTGGACCTCTTCGGGACCGGCGTGCTCAACGAGGACGGCTCGCTGGACCGCGCGGCCGTGCGCCGGCGCGTGTTCCGCGACGAAGAGGCGCTCCGCAGTCTGGAGGCCATCGTTCATCCCGAGGTCAGGCGCCTCAGGGACCAGTGGACAGAAGATCGGCGGGCGGAAGGCGCACCCCTCGTGGTATGGGAGATTCCGCTGCTGTTCGAGACGGGGATGGAGACCGAGGTGGACGTCGTGATCGTCGTGGACGCACCGGAGGGCGTGCGGCGCCGGCGCATCGTCGAGACCAGGGACATGACGCAGGAGGAGGCGGACGCCGTGATGGCCGCGCAACAGTCTGCTGAAACGAAGCGGTCCAGGGCCGACATCGTGCTGAACAACGGAGATGGCCGCGCGGCGTTGGTTGCTGCCGCTGCCCAGGTTCTGCAGGGACTGCGGTCGCGGAGTGCGCGACGATGACGGAGCCCCGGGGAGGCCGCGCGCGGACCGATCGCGGCAGCCGGTTCGACGAAGTGCTCGAGCGTCTGGACCGGGCCTCCTCAGTCGTGATCACGACGCACGCGAACGCGGATGGCGACGGTGCCGGATCGCAGGTGGCGCTCGCCGCGTTCCTGAGGGAGCGTGGGGCCGAGGCGTGGCTCGTGAATCCGACCCCTTTCCCCGAGAGCTTCGGCTTCCTGCTCCCGGACCCCGGGTGGGTTCTGCCGCCGAAGAGCGGCCTGGAGGCCCGACACTGTAGTGAGGCCGACCTGGCAGTAGTGCTCGACACGGCCCGTTTCCCGCGCATCGGCAGGGTCAAGTCACTGATCCGGCACCTTCCCAAGGTCGTGATCGACCATCATCCCCCCTCGGATCGGCCGATCGACGGCCTCGTCATATGCGATACCGCCGCGTGCGCGACCGGCGCCCTGGTCTTCGAACTCATCGACCGGGCCGGCGGTCCATGGCCGCCGTCGGTCGCGCGTGCGCTGTACGTGGCCGTTATGACCGACACGGGCGGATTCCGCTTCTCGAACACGGACCGAGACTGCTTCCGCGTGGCGTCGCGGCTGGTGGAGCTCGGTGCCGTCCCGGAGGCCCTCTTCCGGGCCGTCTATGGCCGCTTCCGCGTGCGGCGCTTTGAACTGCTGCGGGAGGCACTGGCAACGCTTACGGTGCACGCGGACGGCCGGATCGCCTGGATGACGGTTCCGAAGGACGCGTACGACCGCGTGGGAGCGACCGTCGAGGACCTGGAGGGTTTCGTGGACGTGCCGCGCGACGTCGACGGAGTCCAGGTGGCGATGCTCTTTCGAACTACGGCCGACGGCAGGATCAAGGTCTCGCTCCGGTCGGTGCCGCCGATCGATGTGGGGGCGGTGGCGACCGGGTTCGGCGGTGGTGGGCATGCGAGGGCGGCGGCGGCCGTCGTGACGGGGCCGCTGGGTGAGGTAATCGCGCGTGTCCTTCGCCGGGTGGAGCGGCTCGTAGACGAGCAGGGGCCGGCAGGGGGCGTGTCAATCCTCTAGATTCATGGGATCATGGCCACAACACCCTACAGCAACGTCCGGGGAGATGCAGAGGACGCCGGACCCGGTGTCCCGGAGGCGCTCCCGCGAACCCTCCGCGAAGTGGGCCGCCGGCTGGGGCCGGCCGCGATCGATCGGCTGTGGATCTTTCCGCCCATGGTGCGGGGACGACGCGAATGGGGGCTGGTGGCCGCGAGCTGTTTCGACGGCAACCAGGCGCGACGGCTCATCACGGCGTGCTACTCCGCCCAGCGAACCGGCAGAGGCCTGTATCTGGACTCGCGGCTGCTGGACGAAGGCGTGGCACCGGCCGAGCGCCTGCCCCGTGTGATGGAGGGCGTGGTCAAACGCGGTCCGAGGCCGCTCGGCAGTCCACGCGTTGTGGAGGTGGCCGGGGGGACGGAGGCTTTCGATGCCCTGATGGCGGGTTTCGACGGAGACCTTTTCGAGGAGGCGGTGGCGGGGCCGCGGGCCGCCGGATGACGCGATGAAGGCGGGTCCAAGAAACGTCGAGCCGTACCTGCGCATCTTCGCGAGGTACCTTCGGGAGCAGGGCCTGCCCGTGACGCAGCAGCGCCTGGCGATCGCCAACGTGGTGTTCGGCTCTTCACAGCACCAGTCGGTGGACGACCTGGATGCGGTTTTGCGGTCCAATGACCTGCGTTTCGGCAAAGCGACGATCTACCGCACACTCGACCTGCTGATCCGCAGCGAGCTGGTGGAGGAGCACGACTTCGGAGAGGGCTTCAAGCGCTACGAACACCGGCTGTCGCGGGACCCCGTCCACCACCACCTGGTTTGCACCGAGAGCGGCGAAGTCATCGAGTTCCGCAGCGAGGAGATCAGGCGAATCGTCGAGGAGACGGCGGCGCGCCACGGGTTTCGGCCGACCCATCACAAGCTTGTGATCTTCGGGCTGAGCCGGACCAGCCAGGAATCGGGGGCCGACGTTCCGTACCGCGGCATCACCTGTCCCATCGAGACGACCTGACCCCGAGCCGGCAATGCCCAACCGCAGGGACCCGGAGGCTGCCGCCCGCGCGGGCGCACGGACGATACACGACCTGCCCGAGGGTCTCGACGGCCTGCCGTGGGAGCTTCCCCGCGTGTTCCTTGGGCTGGACGGGGAAGGCGCCACGCCGCGGCGCGCGCGCACCTGGATTCTGCCCGTGCCCTATGAGGCCACCACCAGCTGGGCCTCCGGGACGCGGGACGGCCCCCGGGCAATCATCGACGCCTCGCGCCATGTCGAACTCTTCGACCACCAGCTCGACCATGACCCTTCGCGCGAAGGGGTGTACACCTTCCCGGCGCTGGAGCTCACCCGCGGCGACGCGGCCCGTGCCGTGGCGGAGCTCGAAGACGCGTGCGGCCGAGTGCTCGACGCGGCCGCCGGCCGCCGGGTGCTCATGATCGGCGGCGAGCACGCCGTCTCCGCACCCGCCATCCGCGCCCACGCGCGCCGGTCGCGGGAACGCCTCTCGGTGCTGCAGTTCGATGCTCATCTCGATCTGCGCGAGCGCTTTGACGGGAGCGCACTTTCGCACGCCTGCGCCATGAAGCGGGTGATCGGCGAAGTGGATCTGGTCACGGTGGGCGCCCGAGGGATCAGCGCCGAGGAGTGGCGGTTTGCACAGGCCAGCGAAAACGTGCACGTCATTACCGCCGGGGAGATGGCGGACGCGGCTGGGGAAAACCACGACTGGATGGACCGCGCGCTGGAGGTGTTGCACGATCCCGTCTACATCACCTTCGACGTGGACTTCTTCGATCCGTCGCTCGTACCCTCGACGGGCACACCCGAACCGGGAGGCGGACGCTGGCACCCGACGATGGCTTTCCTCCGCAGGGTTTTCGGTGAACGCCGCGTCGTCGGGATCGACGTCGTGGAGCACGCGCCGATTCCCGGGTTCACGGCCCCGGACTTCCTCGTGGCGAAACTCGTCTATAGGATGATCGGGTACTGGAGCAAAGGTTGGTCTTCATGAATGAATCCATCGGAATCGGCATCGTCTTCCTCGCGGGAATCCTGTCGTTCTTGTCGCCCTGCGTGCTTCCGCTCGTGCCGAGCTACCTGTCGTTCGTAACCGGGATGTCGCTCGAGGATCTGCAGCAGGGCGTCGACCGGCGCCGGGTCCTGGTGCACTCGGCCCTGTTCGTGACCGGCTTCACCCTGATCTTCGTGTTGCTGGGCGCCTCAGCTTCCTTCATGGGGCGTTTCCTCAACTACTACAGCGACTGGATCGCCCGGATCGGCGGGATCATCATCATCATCCTCGGACTCCACCTGATGGGCATCCTCAAGCTGACGCCACTGATGCGCGAGAAGCGCGTCCATGTCGCCGACAAGCCCACGGGGTATCTGGGGACGCTGGCCGTGGGGTTCGCGTTCGGGGCGGGGTGGACCCCGTGCATCGGTCCCGTACTCGGTGCCGTGCTGACGATGGCGGCATCGCAGGAGCAACTGGGACAGGGCACGATGCTCCTCTTCGTGTACTCGATGGGGCTTGCGATTCCCTTCATCGTCGCGGCGCTCGCACTGGAGCGCTTTCTGTCCGCGTTCTCCCGCTTCCGCCGCTTCCTGCCCGCCGTTCAAACCGCGGCCGGGGCGCTCCTGGTGCTGCTCGGCATTCTGCTGGTGACGGGCTCGTTCACCGTGCTCGCGGCCTGGCTGAATCGCTTTGCACCCGAGTTCCTGCTGGAGCGCATATAGCGGCCCGCGGGCAACCCCCCAGGAGATCCTTCCATGGCGCTGGTCCCTTCCACGATGCTCGAGCTCGGCAGCCGGGCCGCCGACTTCTCGCTTCCCGAGCCGGCCACCGGCCGTTCCGCAGGACTCGCGGACTTCGAAGGCTCGCAGGCCCTTCTCGTCGCGTTCCTCTCGAACCACTGTCCCTTCGTCAAGCACATCGCGGATCGCTTTGCCGCCGTGGCCGCGCACTACGAACCGCAGGGCGTCGCAGTCGTGGGAATCAATGCCAACGATGTCGCGAACTATCCGGACGACAGCCCGGAACGGATGAAGGACGAGGTGCGGCGGCGGGGGTACACGTTCCCCTACCTCTTCGACGAAACGCAGGAAGTTGCGAAGGCCTACCGGGCGGCGTGCACGCCCGACTTCTTCCTCTTCGATGCGGACCGCCGCCTGGTGTACCGGGGACAGTTCGACTCCAGCCGGCCCTCGTCGGGGGTGACGGTGTCCGGGGAGGACCTGTGCGCGGCCATCGACGCCGTGTTGGCGGGCCGCGACCCTGCCGGGGACCAGGTGCCGAGCGTCGGGTGCAACATCAAGTGGAAGGCCGGCAATGAACCGGCCTGGTACGGGTAGCGGTCCGGGCTGGTCAGGCTGACGGCTACGCCGCCCCCGCCACAGCCTGCTCGAGCAACTGCCGTCTGAGCAGGGTCGCGTAGGTTCCTCCCGCCGCCAGCAGTTGCCGGTGCCGGCCGCGCTCCACGATGCGGCCGTCGTCCAGGACCAGGATCAGGTCGGCGTCCTTTACCGCGGTCACGCGGTGGGAGATGATGAACGCGGTTCGGCCTTCCAGCTCGCCCCGCAGCCCGCGCAGGATGCGTGACTCGGTCTGCGTGTCCACCGCGCTGAGCACGTCGTCGAGCACGAGGACCGGCGGGTCGATGGCGAGCGCCCGAGCCAGCGTGGCGCGCTGCTTCTGGCCACCCGACAGGTTGATGCCGCGCTCTCCGAGCCGGGTCTGGTACCCGCTGGGGAATCCCGTCACGGCCTCGTGGAGGTGGGCCGCCACGGAGGCGCTGCGGACGCGCCGAATGATCTCGTCCGTCGGCCTGGACGGGGGGATTCCCAGCGCGATGTTCCGCCCCAGCCGAGCCGAGAAGAGGAAACTGTCCTGAGGTGCGAAGCCGACGCGAGCACGGATGTCGGCGGGGTCGTACTCCGGCAGCGGCGCGCCGTCGAGCAGGACCGCTCCCGCGGTGGGGTCGTAGGTGCGGGCGATCAGCGAGACGAGGGTGCTCTTCCCCGACGCGGTCGGGCCGACGATGGCGATGGTCTGGCCGGGCTCGGCGGTGAAGGTGAGGTCCTGCAGGACGAGGCGTTCGGTTCCAGGATAGCGGAACGACACGTCCCGGAACTCGATGGGCGCCGGTCCCGAGGGCGGCGCGGTGGGGACGGCAGGGGCCGAGATGGAGGGCTCGATCGCCATGATGCGGTTGATCCGGCCCATCGACGCCGCGCCGCGCTGGTAGAGGTTGACCACCCATCCCAGCGCGATCATCGGCCAGGAGAGCAGCACGAGGTAGAAGGAGAAGGCGACGAAGTCCCCCGTGGTGATCACGCCGGCCATCACCTGGCCGCCCCCGTACCAGAGCACGACCACCATCGCCGCGCCGGTAAGCAGTCCCATGATTGGATGGAAGGCGCCGGACACGTACGCCAGGTGCATGTTCCGGCGCAGATAGTCACGATTGAAGCCGTCGAATTCGCGTGCCTGAGGCTCCTCCTGCCCGTAGGCGCGCACGATGCGCACGCCGGACAGGTTCTCCTGTACCATCGTGGACAGCGCCGCGAACTGCTCCTGGATTCGCTCGAAGCGGTTGTGGATCGTCTTCCCGAACCAGGCCACGACCGGCGGCAGGACCACCATCGGCACGAGGGACACAAGAGTGAGCATGGGGCTGATCCAGATCATCAGAGCGAGCCCGAAAACGAAATTGACCACGGTGTTCGCCGTGTACATGACGGCCGGCCCCACGGCCTGCCGCACGGCCAGCGTGTCGTTGGTGGCCAGGCTCATCAGATCGCCGGTGCGGGTGCCGCCGTAGAAGCCCGCGTCCAGGCGGAGGAGATGCCGCAGGAAGTCGTTACGCAGATCGACTTCGACCCGACGGCTCAGTCCGTTCAGGATTTCGCGCATCCCGTACCTGGCAGCATTGCCCACCAACGCCACTCCCACGATCAGAAGCGCGTAGTGTACAATGGTTCGCCGGGTGGCGTCGGGGTCGATGCCGGCGTCCGCCGTCAACGCGTCGATCGGCAGCTTGAGCAGGTAGGGGTTGGCCAGCGCGAAGCCGTTGGCGAGTATCACCAGGATCAGGCCCCAGAACATCGGCCAGTGGTAGGGCCGGAAGTACGGGAGGATGGTCTTGAGTTGCTTCATGTCGGGTCTGGGGCCGCCTGCTCCGGGGAATCCGGGTTAATATTAGCGCACGAAGAGCACGCGAGAGCGAGTGGTGACCGAATGGCCGAAGACACCCCGGACACGAGAATGGCGATGAGCCTGGCGGGATTCGCGCGACTGTTGTTGACGGCGTGGCTGCCGCTTTGCATGGCATGCGGGTCTGCCGGGGACTCTGGGGGGGAGAGTGATGGGGAGACTGGTGTTGGGGATGCGGAAAGCGTGTCTGCGCCCGGAGGGGCGGCAGGGGACGAATTGGAGTCGGAGATCGTGCCGCCTCCGGCTGACACGGAGGATCCGCCAAGCGAACCGGCGCTGGACACGGTTCCGGTGTCGGCGGATACCGATTCGCTGGCTGGCGATGCACCGGGGGCCTCGGACTCGGTTGCCATGCCGCCGCCCGATGTTCTTATCCCGGCCGGGACCCGGATCAGCGTCCTCAGTGACGAGGACATCTCTACCGCCGACTATTCGGTGGACGACCCCGTTATCGCGACCGTGTGGGAAGATGTAGCGGGCGTGGACGGGGCGATCCTCATTCCTGCCGGCACCAGAATGCTGGGGCGCGTCCTGGCGTCGGTCGGATCGGGAGGCGCGGGCGAGGCTCCGGTCCTGGAGATCGCGTTCGAGACCCTGTCTTCGTGGACCTGGGAGCGGCCGGTGGAGGGCACCGTGGCGGAGGCGCTCGTGGTGCTGGATCCTGCGGGGGACTTCGAGCGCCGGCGGGCGGAGGGGCGGCGGGCGGCCGTGACGATGGTGCCAGCGAAGATCATGGCCGGCAGCCTGATCGTCGTCGAACTGCGCGCGCCGGTCCTTGTGCCTCCGGCCGTCGTGCTGCCGGATTCGGTGATGCGGGGCGACACCGTGGCGCTGCCCGCAGACACGGCTGCGCTCTATTCGGGGTAGCCGACCGCGAGTCCGCCCCTGCGGGGGTCCGACCAGCCCGACAGCGTGCCGTCGGGCATCACCATGATCAACTGCACGTCGCCGGACATCCCGCCCGTGAAGTAGGCGTCGGGCGGCCCGGGGTCCCGTTCGCGCACCGTGTGACCGCGGGCTTCCAGCGCCCGGACGGTGCTTTCCGGCAGCCCGCCGTGCTCGAACATGATCGCGTCCGGCAGGTGCTGGTGGTGAACGCGCGGGGCATGCACGGCCTGGACCACGTTCATCCCGTGATCGACGACGTTGAAGATGGTTTGCAGGACCGTCGTGATGATGGTCGCGCCTCCGGGAGTGCCGCTGACGAGAAGGAGCGCGCCCTCGGTGTCCTCAACGATGGTGGGGCTCATCGCCGACAGCATCCGCTTCTCGGAGGCCACCGCGTTGCGCTCACCCTGAACGAGGCCGAACTGGTTGGGGGTGCCCGGCTTCGCGGAGAAGTCGTCCATGGTGTTGTTCAGGAAGAACCCCGCGCCCTCGACCACCACCTTGCCCCCGTACCACGAATTGACGCTCGTCGTTACCGCGACCGCGTTGCCCTCGGCGTCGACCACCGAGTAGTGCGTGGTGTGACTCTCGTCCAGGAACTCGTCCACCCCTGGACCGACCTGGGCGGACGGCGTGGCCCGCTCCATGGAGATCGTCGCGGCGCGCGTCTCGGCGTACTCCCGGGAGGTGAGTTCGGCCAGGGGCATCTGCACGAAGTCCGGATCGGCGAGGTATTCGTTGCGGTCGGCGTAGGCGCGTCTGAAGGCCTCGGCCATGACGTGGATCGCGTCGGTGCCGTTCCACCCCAGCGCGGCGAGATCCCAGCGTTCGACCTGGTTGGCGATGGCGGCCATGGTTACGCCGCCGGACGAGGGTGGCGGCATCGAGTATACGGTGTGGCCGCGGTAGTCGAACGAGACCGGATCGCGCCAGACGGCCTCGTAGCGGGCGAGGTCATCCAGGGTGATGATGCCCCCGCCCCGTTCCATCTCTGCGGCGATGAGCGCCGCGGTTTCACCCCGGTAGAAGTCGTCGGGTCCCTGATCGCGCAGGCGCCTGAGCACGGCAGCCAGGTCGGGTTGCGAAAAGGTGTCGCCGACCCGGGGAACCTCGTTGCCGGGCAGGAAGACGCGGGCGCTCGCGGCGAAGGCCCGAATGCCGTTCTGGGCGGCGTCCAGGGTGGAGACGAGGCGCGTGGTGACCTCGAATCCATTGGCGAGGCGGATGGACGGTTCGACGAGTTCGGCCCACTCCAGCGACCCGAAGCGCTGGTGAGCCTCCCACAACCCTGCGACCGTCCCGGGCACGCCGGCGGCCAGATGGCCGACTACCGACCTGTCGGTGACGTTGCCGTCCTGGTCCAGATACATGTCGCGAGTCGCCGCGATCGGCGCCTTTTCGCGGTGGTCGAGTGCGTGGACCCTGCCGTCGGCGAGGCGCACCATCAGGAATCCGCCGCCGCCGAGGTTGCCGGCCTCCGGGTTGACGACCGCCAGGGCCAGCCCGGTTGCGATCGCGGCGTCGACCGCGTTGCCTCCCCTGGCCAGGATGTCGGCCCCGACCCTCGATGCGTACTCGTCGGTTGTGGCGACCATCCCGCCGGTTGCCGTGACGGGATCGCCGTCGGCGGGGAACGGCCAGTCGTCCGGAAAAGCTCCTCCGGTCTCGACGAAAGCGCTCGGGGCGGCCGGTTGAGCGTCCGGCGGCTGACATCCGGCAACGATCGCAAAGAGCGCGACCAGTGACGCGAACCAGGGCAGCGAACGGGGTGGACGACGGATCGCTACGGAAAGAGTGGGAGAGAGCCGTCGGCTTTGGTGCGGCCCAGAGGGCCTGGAGTCGATACTCATCATGTCGGGTCGGCTTTCTTGGATCGGGTCGGCTTCCGTTAAGTTGACAGGGGCATTCACCCACGGGGGCGATGAAAGATGCTGGACGACCGCCTGACGGAGCAACGGAACCCTCGCAGCGAGGCCATCGATCGCCGTTCGTCGCTCGAGGTCGTCCGGATCATCAACGAAGAGGACCATTGGGTGGCCCAGGCGGTGCGCAGCGAAGCCGCAGCCATTGCCGAGGCCGTCGACCTGGCCGTCGCCTCGTTCCGCCGCGGCGGGCGGCTCATCTATGTGGGTGCGGGAACATCGGGCCGACTCGGTGTTCTGGACGCGACGGAGATGCCACCCACGTACGGCACCGACCCCGAGATGGTACAGGGTGTGATCGCCGGCGGCCTCGAGGCGCTGGTGCGGTCGCAGGAGGGGGCCGAAGACCATCCCGCGGACGGCGCGGCGGCCATGGACGAAAGGGAGGTCGGTCCTCGCGACTTCGTGATGGGAATCGCGACTTCCGGAACGACGCCGTACGTGCACGGCGCCCTGGCACGGGCGCGGGAGCGGGGAGCGCGCACCGGCTTCCTCCTGTGCACGCCTCCGGACCGCGCCTTGCGGACGGCCCACGATGTCGTGATCGCCCCGCTCACGGGCCCCGAGGTCGTCACGGGGTCGACCCGCATGAAGGCCGGCACCGCTACCAAGATGGTGCTCAACACGCTCACCACGGCCGCGATGATCCGCCTCGGCAAGGTGGACGGCAATCTGATGGTGGACCTTCAGGTGACCTGCGAGAAGCTTCGGGACCGGGGCGAACGCATCCTGATGGCGACGCTCGGGCTCGGCCGCGAGAGCGCTACCGGACTGCTGAGCCGGGCCGGGGGACACGTCAAGACCGCGCTCGTCATGCATCGGTTGGGCCTGGAGCGTGACGAGGCGAAGGAAGCACTCGATCGGGTGCAAGGCGTGGTCGCCGCGCTGGGCCCCGACCGGTGACCGCCATGGCCGAGAGGCGCTTTCCCTCGGCGGAACGCTGGCTCGTCCCCGCGACTCTGGTTCTGGTCCACCTCGTGCTGGCGTTTCTGTCGGCCTCGCCCTCAATACACACGGGCGGAGACAACGCGGCTTACGTGTCCCTGGCCAACTCGCTTGCCTCGGAAGGCCGCTATGTCGAGTCATGGCACCCCGGGGCTCCACCGCACACCAAGTACCCGCCGCTGTATCCTGCCGTGCTGGCGCTGATGATGCTGTTGGGCGCCAAGACCTGGGGAGCCTTCAAGGTGGCGTCGATGATGTTCACTGGACTCGCGGTAGCTGCCTGTTTCCTGATGGTTCGGAAGGCTCGCGGCCCCCGAGCCGCCGTGGCCGTATCCGCCCTCTTTGCCGTAGCCCCGGCCGTGTTGTTCTCCGCCCAATGGATACTGGCGGACCCGCTCTTCATGGTGCTTACCCTGGCGTGCCTGTGGCTGCTGACCCCGGACCCGGACGTGTCGACGCGCTCGCTGGTCCTCGGTCTGGTTGCCGCGACGGCAGCGTACTTCACCCGGTCGGCTGGACTTCCGCTGCTCATTGCCGTTGTCGTCTGGCTGGCGCTGCAAAGGCGCTGGAGGCCGCTGGCGGCGTTTGCCGGGCTGTTCGCGGTCCCGGGTCTCCTGTGGCAGTTGCGCGCCGGTGCGGACTACGTCTCCGAGTTCTGGCTCGTCAATCCCTACGCTCCCGATCTGGGTCGCGCGGGCCCGATGGAACTCGTTGGAAGGGTGGCGGAGAACCTGTGGACCTATACCACCGAATATGTCCCGGCCGGTCTCACCGGTCTGGATGGCCTGCCCGCCGGCACCATCGGTATGCTGTTGGCCGCGTTGGCGCTCGCGGGGTGGGTACGCCGCATGCGTGCGGGTCCGCAGGTCAGCGAGATCTTCTTCTTCCTCTATGTGGGGCTGATCGTGGCCTGGCCGGCGGCATGGTCGGGGGACCGCTTCGCTCTGCCCATCCTTCCCTTGCTGCTGCTCTATGCCGGCGAGTCGGCCGCGCTGATGTTCCGGAGGTTGCGGGCAGGCGATGCGGAAGCCGCGTGGTTGCCGTGGCTTGGCGGCGCCGCGGTGGTTGCGGCGGGTGCGGTGTTTCTGATCCCTGCCGGCAAGACGTGGTACCAGCGGGCCGAGCGGGCCGCGCAGTGCCGGGCCGTGGTGGAGACCGTGGGGCCGATGGGGTGCTACCCGGGGACCGTCGGCGAGCTTCACGCGATGGCGCTGTGGGCGGGCAGAAACCTGCCCGAGGGTTCGGTCGTCTTCAGCCGCAAGCCCCGTCTCTTCCACGTCTTCAGCGGGCTGCCGTCGGTCACGTATCCCTTCACGACCGATGGCCGAAGCCTGCTCACGGAGGCCGACTCCATGGACGTCCGATACCTCGTGCGCGGCAACTGGGACACAACCGGCCGCCTCTACGTCGATCCGGTGCTGAGCGCCAGTCCGAACCGATTCTGCGTCGTGGCCCAGCTCGGCTACGACCGTGAGTCTCCGGTATCCATGCTGGCGATCATGCCGCCGGTGTCCGATGATGTCACGGTCCCCGACGAAACGGCGTACGCCGTGTTGCCGTGCCCCGACGCCGTGGACCATACCTTGCCGTCCGCGGCCGAAATCGCCTCGATGACGGTGCCGATCCTCGATCAATGAACCCGCGACATACCACGTCAAGATGAACAGACAAACCGGCCACGGGCGCTTCCTTCAGCCAACCGTCGTGGCGCTCGCCGCCATCTGTCTCGTTTCCGCCCTGCCGCTGCAGGCGCAGACCACGCCACCCAACGAGGAATGGCGCGAATTCCCGACCGACCATTTCGTCGTCACATACCCGGCTCGGCTGGGTGATCTGGCCACACGGGCGGCAGCCCTGGCGGAGCGGGCGTACACCGTGCTGGCGGAGCGTTTCGTCGACACCCCGGCGGTCCCGGTCCAGCTGCTGCTGACCGATCACGCGGACATCGCCAACGGCTTCGCGTCCCCCAACCCGTACAACCGGATCACGATCTTTGCCCGCCCGCCCACGGATGGCGGGAGCATCTCCTACTTCGACGACTGGCTCGAGCTGGTCATCACCCATGAACTCGTCCACACGTTCCATCTGGACATGACGGGCGCACTCGGCAACGTGGTCCGCAAGGTGTTCGGGCGGGTGCCCGCCGTCTGGCCTGTATTCCCGTCGGGTGCGACGCCCACCTGGTTGACGGAGGGGCTCGCCACGTACTTCGAGTCGCATCTCACCGGTGCCGGCCGGGTCAAGGGCACCTGGCAGGAGATGGTGATGAGGACGAACGCCCTGGAGGGATCGCCGGGTACGCTTGACCAGGTATCGGGACACTCGCCCGTCTGGCCCGCAGGCCACCGTCCCTACGTGTACGGCGCACGGTATCTGGCGCACATGGCGGAGGCCTACGGCGAGCAGTCCATGGGGGACTACGCGCGGGCGGTGGCGGGCTTGTGGGTTCCCTTCCGGCTCAACTCGGCGGCGCGCGACGCCTTCGGCACTACGGTCTCCGACAGCTGGGAGGTGTGGCAGAACCACATGGCTGCAGTGTACGCAGCGGAGGCCGAGGCCCTTGCGGCCGTGGCCCCGATCACGGAGGGGGAGACCGTGGAGGGTTCCGGGAGGCTGGCGGAGCAGGCCATGGTTTCGCCCGACGGCGAACGGCTGGCCTTCGTCCGCTCGGACGGCGTGGACGCGACCCAGATCCGCGTCTCCTCGCCCGACGGATCGAATGCCCGGCGGCTGACGCGCGTGAACGGGGTGGGAGGCACTCTTTCGTGGATGCCCGACGGCGGAGTGCTGTTCAGCCAGCTGGACTTCACCGATCCCTACCGGCTGACCAGCGATCTCTATCGCGCGGCCCCGGACGGCACCGTAAGCCGGCTCACGCGGGGCCAGCGCGTGACCTACGCGGACGTGTCGCCCGACGGATCGCGGGCCGTAGCCGTACAGGAAGGCGGAGGCACCAACAACCTGGTCATCGTGGACCTGGCCACCGGTGAGGTCACACCCCTGATGGATCCACAAGCCGACCGTCACTGGGCCTACCCGCGCTGGTCGCCGGCCGGCGGCCGGATTGTCGCGGTGCGCTGGGTCGCGCCGGCGTTCATGGACATCGTCGTCCTGGACGAGAGCGGTTCGGTGACCGTCGAGTTGACGCATGACCGCGCCGTCGACACGACACCGTTCTGGACTCCCGACGGCTCTTCCGTCATCTGGTCCTCGGACCGCACCGGGATTCCGAACCTCTTCGCCGCCACGCTGCATGCGGACTCCTCCGCCACGATCCGCCAGGTCACCAATGTCCTCGGCGGCGCTTCGCACCCGTCGGTGGACCCGGCCTCCCGGTGGATCCACTACTCCTCGTACCACGCCGACGGCTGGCATATCGAGCGGATCCCCTACGCGCCCGGGGACTGGTTCGAGCCGCAGGCGACCAGCCCGCGTTTCGCCGGGCGGCCGATCCGCTTCGACGGTGCGTTCGAACCCACGACGCCCGGGCCCACCGAGGCCGAGGCGTCGACGCCGGCATATGGGCTGGACGAGGGCACCGGCCGTCCCGCCGGCGAGCGGAGCTACCGGGCCGGCTCCACGCTGTTGCCGCGCTACTGGCTTCCCCTCTACACGCGTGCCGAGGAGGGGACCGACCAGGACGGCGTCCGGCGCGAGGTGTTCGACCAGACGGTCGGAATGCGGCTGGTGGGTCGAGACCTGGTCGGGAGGCACAGCTACTCGATCGCCGGGCGTGTCGGCCTGAACGACAGGCGGTTCGGCGGCGGGTTCTCCTACAACTACAACGGCTTCGGAAACCCGACGCTTGGCCTTTCCGTGTCGCAGAGCCACGACGCTTCCTCGAGAACGCTCTCCGTCCGGTTTCCGGACGACTCCACGCGTGAGTTCTTCCTGATCGAGAGGGAACGGCGGGCCTTCCTTTCCACCTCTTTCCTGCGGCGACGCTACCGTACAAGCACCGCCCTGTACGTCAGAGGTGGCGTCGTCCGCGAAGAGTTGTCGCTGCAGGACCCCAATGGGAATGAGGGGCCGACCCTGAGCAGTCCGGCGCCCCGTACGAGCTACACGGAACTGAGCGCTACGCTCTCGGCGGCGAACACGCAGCGCCGCGCGATGTCCTTCTCGCGCGAAGACGGGCTGCGGGGCTTCGTCACCGCCAGGATGCGCCGGCAGCGCGGTGTGGATGCGGTGGATCGCGGCGTCATCGGCGCGGACCGCGGCTACGGTGAAATCAGCGGCGAGTTGTCCGCGTACAAGGCGCTGGGACGTCTCGGGTTCGCGAATCACGTCCTCGGGTTGCGCTTCTCGGCCGGTGCGGCTGCGGGACCCGGGGCCAACCAGTTCCATTTCGACGCGGGCGGGGCGGAGGGGACGGTGGAATCCGTGACCGGCCTGGGGCTCTTCGGCGGATCGCCGCGGCTGTTCCCGGTCCGCGGCTACCGCAGCAACTACCGGTCCGGGCGGATCGCCTGGACGGGGAGCGTGGAATACCGCTTTCCGCTTGCCGTGATCGACCGGGGGCTCGGCCTGTTTCCGCTCTTCTTCGACCGTATGCACGGTGCGGTCTTCGCGGACGCGGGGAACGCCTGGGGGCCGACCCTGGACCGGACCGGCTACGACAATCCGCGTCGGGCGATGCTGGCAAGCGTGGGTGCGGAATTGTCGGTGATCGTGGGGGCCCTGTACCTGCCGGGAACGACGATCCGCGCCGGAGTCGGTCTGCCGCTCAGGTTCGAAGACGATCCCGTCTTCCATGTGCGCGTGGGCAATTCGTTCTAGTTTGGCGCCGTTCTTCTCACCGCTTGTCCGCGAACGCCTTTCTCCGGGCAACGCCTTTCTCGGACAAATGGCACTTGACCACAAGGGGTTGGGGTCTTAAGTTACAGGCCCCACAACATCTGGTGTATCTTCTCACGCTGCCCGCCTGACACTCCAAGAAAGGATTGGCGCCCCGATGACTCCGCCATCTCCGGCTCCCGCGCGTCTGTTCGACGATCAGGTTCCCGATGACCTCGCTCCCGCCAGCCTTTCCGAGAACGCTCGAATCGTCCTCGCGCGCCGGTACCTGAAGAAGGACGAGGCCGCCCGTCCCACCGAGGAGCCGGAGACCATGTTCTGGCGCATTGCCCGGGTCATTGCGGACGAGGACAGGAAGCACGGGGTCTCGGATGCCGCCGTGGAGGAGGTCGCGCGCTCCTTCTACGAGTTGATGACCAGCGGGAAGTTCGAGCCCAATTCACCAACGCTCATGAATGCGGGACGTCCGCTCGGCCAGCTCTCCGCGTGCTTCGTGCTGCCGGTGGAGGATGCCCTGTCGAACGACCGCAGCGGGATCTACGATACGCTGCGCGCGATGGCGCTGGTGCACCAGTCCGGCGGCGGCACGGGCTTCTCGTTCTCGCGGCTGCGTCCCGAGGGCGACACCGTGCGCTCCACGATGGGGGTGGCGTCGGGTCCGGTGTCCTTCATGCGCCTGTACGACGCATCGACCGAGGTCGTGAAGCAGGGCGGGACCCGCCGCGGCGCGAACATGGGGATCCTCCGCGTGGACCATCCCGATATCCGCGAATTCATCCGCTGCAAGAACGACACGTCGCAGATCACCAACTTCAACATCTCCGTCGCGATCACCGATGCCTTCATGCAGGCGGTCGCTGACGACGCGGAATACGACCTCTTGAGTCCCCGGTCCGGCGATGTGGTTGGGCGCGAAAAGGCCCGCGACATCTTCGACATGATCGTCGAGGGTGCGTGGAAGACCGGCGAGCCGGGCGTCTTCTTCATCGACCGCGCCAACGAGCACAATCCGGTGCCGAGGCTGGGCTGCTACGAGGCTACCAATCCCTGTGGGGAACAGCCGCTTCTTCCGTACGACGTCTGCAATCTGGGCAGCATCAACGTCGGCTGCTTCGTCCGCGAGGGGGACTTCGAACGCCCGGAGGACGGTATCGACTGGGATGCGTTCCGCCGCGTGGTACACCTGTCCGTCCATTTCCTCGACAACGTGATCGACGCGAATCGCTACCCGCTCCAGGACATCACGGACCTCGCCCACCAGATCCGGCGCATCGGCCTGGGGATCATGGGCTGGGCCGACCTGCTCGTTCGTCTGGGCGTCAGGTACGACTCGGACGAGGGCGTCGCGCTGGCGCGCACCGTCATGGCCTTCATCGAGGAGGAGACGAGGGCCGCATCGGAGCGCCTCGCCGAAACCCGCGGGGCCTTCCCGGCCTGGGAGGACTCGATCTGGGGTCCGGACGAAGCCTGCGCGCGAGACGCCGCCGGCAACCGCATTCGCCCGCATCGGAAGCTGCGGAACTGCAACCTGACGACGGTGGCTCCCACGGGGACCATATCCATCATCGCGGGGTGCAGCGGGGGCATCGAACCCCTGTTCGCGGTGGCTTTCATGCGCAACCAGGCGGGGGTGATGATGCCCGATGTCAACGACGACTTCGTCGCGCGCGCCAGGGCGGAGGGCTGGTACACGCCCGAGCTCATGGAGAAAATCGCCGAGCATGGGCACATCCATTTCGACGAGGTCCCGGAGGAGGTCCAGCAGGTCTTCCGCACCGCCCACGACATCACGCCCGAGTGGCACGTGCGCATGCAGGCCGCCTTCCAGGCCCATGTGGATTCGGCGATCTCGAAGACGACGAACTTCCCCTTCGAAGCCAACCGTGACGACGTCCGCAAGATCTACGAGATGGCGTTCGAGATGGGGTGCAAGGGCGTGACCGTGTACCGTGACGGGTCCCGACCGATGCAAGTCCTTTCCACCGGCAAGACCGGCCAGGAAGAGGATGCCGGCGCCTCGGTCGACCTGGAGGGGCTGCGGGGACAGCTAGCGGATTCGAGGGCCAGGACGCACGAACTCGAAGGCGAACTGGACCGGATCCGCATGGAGCTGGAGGAGCACGACCGGAATGCCGCGGCCTCGCGTCACAAGCGGAAGCGGCCGTCAATGTTGACGGGACGCACGATGAAGATGGATTCCCCGCTGGGCGATCTCTACGTCACCGTCAACGAGGACGACAACGGCAAGCCGTTCGAAGTCTTCTGCACGCTGGGCAAGGCCGGCGGAGCGGCGATGGCGGACTCGGAGGCCATCGGACGGCTGATATCGCTTTCACTCCGGTCCGGAATACCGCTTACGGCAGTGCGTGACCAGTTGCGGGGGATTTCCTGCGATCGTGCGGTGGGCGTGGGTCCCCAGAAGGTCCTGTCGGCTCCCGATGCGATCGCCCAGGCTCTGGAGCGGTACATGTCCGAGAAGCAGGGCGTCCAGGCGGAATTGCCCATGGACGTGCCGGTTGCGACTGCAGCGGGCACGGGGGGGTCGGCGGTGCAGCCGGAACATAGCCCGTTCGTGGACCACACCGCGACCACGCTGGGGGCGTGTCCGGAGTGCGGAGCGGGGCAGCTTGCGTTCGAAGAGGGGTGCAAGCGTTGCTACGTGTGCGGCTGGTCGGAGTGCGGGTAGGGGTCAGCTACCTCCGGCGGGGTTCCGGTAGTCGAGCGGCGGGTCGCGGTCTCCGACGAGCGATACGTAGCGGAAGTCGGGCCCCACCCGTTCCCGGTATTCGGCCTTGGCCGCCTTCAGCAGTTCCGCATCGGTGAAGAGGTCCACTGCGGTCATGGCGAGTGTCTTGGCCGCGACGATCATCCCCTTGTTCCCGATCGAGGTGCCGCCCGCCGCGATGGCCTGCCAGGAGTGCGCGGGCGTGCCGGGCACCCAGGTCGCCGTGCCGATCCCTACCGTGGGCACGACCCAGCTCACGTCGGCGACGTCGGTCGAGCCGCCGCCCTGGCGCGGCGCGTAGGGCAGTACCCCGGCCGCGCTCTCGATCGGCGGCCGATTGTTCAGGGTCGCCTGGATCTGTTCCGCGAACGCGCGCTCCTCGTCGTCGTAGGTCACCCCGCCCACCTCTTCCAGGTTGGTCTGAGCCCTGCGCTGCAGGGCGTCGTTGACGAGCATCGCGTACAGGCCGTGGATCACCTCGAACTCCATCTCGGTGCCGGTACCCAGGGCCGCACCCTCGGCCGCCAGCACCACCCGGTCGAAGATCGAGCGCGCCGCCTCGACGTCCGGGTTTCGCACGTAGTAGTACACCTCGGCGAAGTTCGGAACGACGTTCGGCGCCGATCCGCCGGCGGTGATCACGTAATGGATGCGTGTCTCCTGCGGAACGTGCTCGCGCATCAGGTTGACCATGTGGTTCATCGCCTCCACCCCGTCCAGCGCCGAGCGGCCCTGTTCGGGAGCGCCCGCCGCGTGCGCCGAGATGCCCCGGAAGCGGAACTTGGCCGACTTGTTGGCCAGCGACGTGGATGGACTGGCGTCGTTCGCGCTGGACGGGTGCCAGTGCAGCACCGCGTCCACATCGGCGAAGAGGCCGCCCCGCACCATGTAGACCTTGCCCGCGCCACCCTCCTCGGCGGGTGTGCCGTAGAGCCGGATCGTGCCCGGCGTCCGGGATGAGGCCAGCCAATCCTTGACCGCAAGCGCGGCCGCCACCGACCCGGCGCCGAAGAGGTGGTGCCCGCACGCGTGCCCGGCCCGCATCGAGAAGACAGGATCGGGGTAGGGGCTGCGCGACTGGGTGATCCCGGGCAGCGCGTCGAACTCGGCCAGGATCCCGATCACCGGCGTCCCTTCGCCCCAGCTCGCCACGAACGCGGTCGGCATGCCCGCGACCCCGGCCTCGATCTCGAATCCGGCCTGGGCGAGCTGCTCCTGCAGCAGGGCCGAGCTCTCGGTCTCCTGGTAGCCGACCTCCGCGAGGCTCCAGATCTGTTGGGCGACCGTGCCGTAGGTGTCCGAGTGGGCCTCTACGTGGGCGATCACGGACTCGTGGCCGGGGCCGCTCTGGGCGGCCGCGTGAGCAGGGAGGGCAAGAACGGTGGCCGACAGCAGGGCGGTCGTGAAACGCATGCTCATGGGTGCCTCCGGTCGTGGGTGGGACAATGCCTGGAATGGAACATAAGCCGCACGGCGCCTCGCCGCTCTCGGTGCTCGGGCGGCGCTATCCACGGACTGCTCTGGCGTCGATTGCGCCCTGGAGGGTGTACACGACGCACCGGAATCACGATTTTCCGCGTGCCCCACCCGGAGACGAGGCCACACAGGAGAACGCATGCCCCGGAGAGATCGCGTCCGCGTCGCCGCCGTGCAACCGCGCGGCTACCCATTCGACACGGCGGCTGCCGTCGAGGATGTGTGCGCTGCGACCGCCGCCGCCGCGGCCAGGGGCGCCGAACTGGTGCTCTTCCCCGAGGCCTTTGTCGGTGGCTACCCGTGGGGCCTCGCGTTCGGGACATCGGTCGGTGGGCGCAAGCCGGCCGGCCGCCGGACCTTCGCGCGCTACCACGACGGAGCAGTCGCGATCCCGGGCCCCGAGACGGAGAAGATGGGCCGCGCTGCGAAAGAGGCCGGTGTCCACCTGGCCGTGGGCGTGATCGAGAAGGGCGCCGTGCATTCGCCCGATACGCTCTTCTGCACCCTCCTTTACGTCGCGCCCGACGGGACTGTCGCGGGTTTGCACCGCAAGCTCAAACCCACGGCCGCGGAGCGCCTCATATGGGGAGAGGGCGACGGGAGCACGCTGCCCGTACTTGATACCCCGTTCGCCCGGGTCGGGGGGCTGATCTGCTGGGAGAACTACATGCCCCTGGCGCGCATGGCCATGTACGGCAAGGGCGTGGAGGTCTACCTGGCGCCCACCGCGGATTCGCGCGACCGCTGGCAGGCCACGCTGCGTCACATTGCGCTGGAGGGCCGCTGCTTCGTGATTGGCTGCAACCAGTTCGTCACCAGAGACCACTACCCCCCGGACCTCGAGATCCTCGCCGAGCTCGAGGACTGGCCCCACACGCTCTCCCGGGGCGGCAGCGCCATCTACAGCCCCCTGGGCGAACTCCTGGCCGGCCCGCTGGTCGGCGAGGCGGGCGTGCTCCACGCCGACCTCGACCTCGACGATATTCCGCGCAGCAAGTTCGATTTCGATGTCGTGGGCCACTACGCGCGTCCGGACGTCTTCGATTTCCGCGTCCGCGAGGAACCCCTGACTGCGGTGGGCATTTCGCACCGGAATCGTTAGAATAATTATTCCATAAAGACGAAATATCTTTCATACCCCAAGGATGCTCGACATGACTACAGCCACCGCCAGCCCTACATCGTCCGTGACCGACCGCTACCTGGACGAGGCCGAGCGCTTCTCCGCCCACAACTATCACCCGCTGCCGGTGGTGCTGGACCGTGGCGAGGGCTCGTGGGTCTGGGACGTGGACGGCAATCGCTACCTGGACATGCTGAGCTCCTACTCCGCGCTGAACCAGGGACACCGCCATCCGGCGATTCTGGAGGCGGCACGCGAGCAGCTGGACCGGCTGACGCTCACCTCGCGCGCCTTCCACAACGACCAGATGGGCCCGTTTCTGAGGGAGCTCTGCGAGGCGTCGGGGTTCGATGCGGCGCTGCCGATGAACACGGGTGCCGAGGCCGTGGAAACCGCGATCAAGATGGTGCGCAAGTGGGGGTACCAGGTCCGTGGCGTCCCGGATGGCCAAGCCGAGATCATCGTGTGCGAGGACAACTTCCACGGGCGCACGACGACGATCGTCGGATTCTCGTCCGAAGCGCAGTATCGGGAAGGATTCGGCCCCTTCACTCCCGGATTCAAGCTGGTGCCGTACGGAGACGTGGAGGCGCTCAGGCGGGCGATAGGGCCCAACACGGTCGCCTTCATGGTCGAGCCCATCCAGGGCGAAGCGGGGGTGGTCGTCCCGCCCGACGGCTACCTGCGCGAGACCGCGGCGCTCTGCCGCGACAACGGCGTGGCCTTCGTGGCTGACGAGATCCAGACGGGGTTGGGGCGAACGGGCCGACTCTTCTGCTGTGACTGGGAGGGCGTGCGTCCGGACGTGCTCGTCGTGGGCAAGGCGCTGGGCGGTGGAGTATACCCCGTGTCGGCGGTGATTGCGGATGCCGGGTTCATGGATGTCTTCCGGCCTGGCGACCACGGCTCGACCTTCGGCGGCAACCCGCTGGGCGCGGCGGTGGGGAGGGCCTCGCTGCGAGTGATCCTCGACGAAGACCTGTCACGGCGCTCGGACGAACTGGGATCCTGGTTCATGGAGCGGCTGCGCCGGATCGCCTCGCCCCACGTCGAAGAGGTGCGTGGCAAGGGACTGCTCATCGGGGTGGTGATCAGGGAGTCCTCCGGGCCCGCGAGGCCGTTCTGCGAGGCGCTGCAGGAACGCGGCATCCTCGCGAAGGAGACCCATCACCAGATCGTCAGGTTCGCGCCGCCCCTCACGGTGGCGCAGGACGACCTGGAGGCCGCGCTGGCCGAAATCGAGGCCGTTCTGAGGTGATTCGGGCTTAGTTTAGCTAACTAGACTTAGCTAAGTCAGCCCCCGCCGCCGGTCGACCGCCCTCCCACGGGTCAACCGCCCGGTGCGGTGATCGTGCCCTTTCTGGAGGTGTCGATTTCTGCCGCCTCGCCCTCGCCGAACAGCACCGCGGCGATCTGCCCGTAGAGGAACTCGCGTGATTCCGCCTTGCGCGGGTCGAGCCCGTAGTGGTTGATCAGCAGGGTCTGGTGCTGAAGCCAGTCCTTCCCCCCGTGTGTGACGATCTCGCTCTTCAACCTATCAAAAAAATCGGACCGAAACGGCGGGCGAGGCAGTGCCGGGCACGATTTTCCCGGGTGGCGGCGGCAGTTGATGGTATTCACGCCGACAAGATAACATCGCCACAGCGGTCCCCGGAGCGCGGCCGCGCTCTCCCTGGACGAGGCGCCGGGCGGACCGTTGCATCTGGACGCTGGTTCCCTCGCGTTTAGATTGCTTCCATGCGTCGAACGCAGGCAACGGAGGTACATCATGTCTTCAGCGAAAACGCCCGAGGCGATGTTCGCGGCAAACGGCGAGGGCCCCCTGTTCAACAAGGAGCAGCTGGCGCACCTGGAGAACAGGCTGCTGGAAGAGCGGAGCAAGGCGCTCCGCGGACTGGGCGTTTTCAACCAGGCGTCCAAGGAGGACCGCGGGGCCGTGGATTCGGATCTGGCGGCGTACACCGATCACATGGCGGATCAGGGGACCGAGGCGATGGAGCGTGAGAAGGCCGCGCTCTTCGCGACCAAGGAGGGGCGCTACCTCTACAGGCTTCAGGAGGCCCTTCGCCGGCTCTACCGTGATCCGGACAACTTCGGACGCTGCCACGCCACCGGGAAGCCCATCAGCTTCGAGCGCCTGGACGCGCTTCCTCACGCCCGCTACTGCATCGAGCACAAGCTGGAACTGGAGAAGCAGGGGGGCTGAACCGGCCTGGCATCACGTCATCGCCGCCAGGAGTCTCGCGCCCAGGACCTCCGCCTGCCACTGCCGCACGTCGGCGACCGCGACCAGCTCCCGCAGACTTCCCGGGTTCGCGGCGGCCACGGCCCGCAGCACGTTGTTGGCCATGACGCGCCCGCGATCCAGTGCCAGTTCATCGGCCACCCGGTTGCGTGCGGCCTTGAGGCGCTCGAAGGTGGCTTCCTCTTCGGGGGTCGGGCGCGACCGCTTCCTTGCCGGCATGGGGTACGGTGACAGCTCGGCCGCGGAGAGACACTCAACGTCCTCCAGCACGCGCAGGAGCGATCTTCCCCTGGTGCGCGCGAGCCGAGCCGGAAAGCCGTTCACGCGTGCGAGCTGGTGAAGGGAGGCGGGTGACCTGACGACCACCTCGAGCAGCGCAGCGTCGGAAGCCACCCTGAACGGAGCACGGTCGAGGTCGCGTGCGACGGCGTCCCGCCAGCCGATGACCGCACGGAGGGCTGTCACGGCTCGCGGGGACAATCGCCGCGCCCCCCTGAAACGGGTCACCGGATCGGCGGGCGGGCCCGGTGTTACGGGTGACGACGCGCTGCGCACGAGCCAGGCGCATTCCTCCTCCACCCAGGACGCGCGGCCCACCTCTCGCAGCCGCTCCCCGAGGATTGTCGCCAGGCGATGAAGGTGGCGCGTGTCGCCCGCGGCATACTCGACCATCTCCGCCGACAGCGGTCGCCGAGCCCAGTCCGCCTTCTGGAATTTCTTCGAGACCCGAATGCCCAGGTGTCTTTCGAGGAGTGCCTGCAGGCCCACAGCGGGCTCCCCGAGCAGACCGGCCTGCACCTGGGTGTCGACCAGGTGGGCCACGCGAATGTCCAGATCACGGCGCAGCAGACGGAGATCGTAGGCCGCGCCGTGCATCAATACCCTGCGCCGCGGGTCCTCCAGTTCCTTCAGTTGCGGCTTGAGATCAACCGCGAGAGGGTCCAGCACAAACGTCCGCGACGGCGTGGAAAGCTGCACCAGGCAGAGCCGGTCCGAGTAGCGGTGGTAGCCGGCGGCTTCGCAGTCGACGGCGATGGTGTCGGCCGTAGCGATGGCAAGCCCCGCTTCCCGTGCCCGCTCGGGTGTGTCCACATAGGACGTAGCTCTTTGCAAGATGCCGTGTGTTGGTTTGGGTGAAAGCGTCGCAAAGTGGTCGGCCGCAACAAACTAACCTAGCTTCCCTCCCAGCGTTCCATGATGCTTGAGGATGGTAGTCACGGCTGCGGTATGCCACGTCACTCGTCAACCGAAGGGAGTGCGCCCTAGCAGATGCTGAGAACGAAAATCGTCGCGACGATGGGGCCGGCGAGCTCCACGCCGGAAGTCGTCACCGATCTCGTCCGTGCCGGGATGGACGTAGCACGGATCAACATGTCCCACGGCAACCACGAGCATCACCGGCGCGGCATTCAGCTGGTGAGGGAGGCCTCGCGAAAGGTCGGCCGGCCCGTTGCCGTCCTGGCCGATCTGCAGGGACCCAAGCTCCGCGTGGGC
The DNA here is from genome assembly GCA_009844885.1 of Gemmatimonadota bacterium. Taxonomy (GTDB): domain Bacteria; phylum Gemmatimonadota; class Gemmatimonadetes; order Longimicrobiales; family Gaopeijiaceae; genus Bin94. The sequence goes on along the minus strand of VYAQ01000024.1, from coordinate 8,709 downwards.
AGCCTCGAGGAACCCATCACGCTGAGCGACGGCGACGTGGTCACGATCGCGCCGGCCGGCCAGCAGGAGCCGGGCGAGATTCCGACCGCCTACACCCAGCTCGCCGACGAGGTCACGCGCGGCACGCAGGTGCTTCTCGACGATGGCCAGCTGGAGCTGGAATGCATCAGGACCGACGGGCAGCGAGCGGTCTTCAAGGTGGTTCGTGGCGGCATCCTCCGCTCGCGCAAGGGCATCAACCTGCCGGGTGTCGCGGTGAATACGCCGGCGGTGACCGACAAGGACAGCCGGGATCTGGACTTCGCCCTCGAGATGGACGTCGAGCTCATCGGACTTTCGTTTGTTCGCAACGTCAACGATGTGCTTGGATTGAAGGACCGGATCAAGGGCCGCGCGTGGCTCGTCAGCAAGATCGAAAAGGCCCAGGCGCTCGAGGAACTCGACGGAATCATGTCGTTCAGCGACGCCGTCATGGTGGCCCGGGGCGACCTCGGGGTGGAGCTGCCCTTCGCATCCGTTCCCCTTGCGCAGAAGCGGATCATTCAGGCGGCGAACGGACACGGCTGCCCGGTTATTACGGCAACGCAAATGCTCGAGTCGATGACCATGTACCCGCGCCCGACGCGGGCGGAGACCTCGGATGTGGCCAACGCGATCATCGACGGAACCGACGCGGTCATGCTCTCGGGCGAGACCGCTGTGGGCAAGTTCCCCGTGAAGACCGTGGAGGTCATGGTCGGCATCGCGCGCGAGATCGAACGGAGCGGGGTGCTCGAGAAGGGACCCCACTACCTGGACCAGATGGGGCCCATCCGGCGGCGCGGCGCCTCTCCGCGAGAGCACGCGGTTGCGGCTTCGTCGGTGCGCGCGGCGCGGGACCTGAATGCCCCCGCGATCATCGTGATCACCCGCAGCGGCTTCTCGGCCAGGCTCGTTGCGTCCTACCGTCCTCCCATCCCGGTCTTCTCGGTCTGCACCGACCGCAAGGTACAGCGGCAGCTCTCCGGGGTGTGGGGCGTGCGGCCGGTATTGGCGGAGCGCGGTGAGATCACCTACCAGAACCTGACCGACTTCGGCAAGCGCGTTGTGCTCGGTTCCGGCATGGGTCAGACCGGCGATCCGGTGATCGTGACGTCGGGCCTGCCGTTTCACTCGCCCGGCTCGACCAATACCATGCGTATCGAGCAGCTGTAGCAGTCCATGGATAGAGCCGCGCGAGCACCGAGACCGGCGAGGCGCCGGCACGAGTTCATCCAGCGGCACCGAGAGACCACCTGAATTGCGCTTGACCTTTCTTGGGACCGGCACCTCCTTTGGCGTTCCCGTGATCGGGTGCACTTGCGCGAACTGCACTTCGCCGGACCCGCGCGACAGAAGAACGCGTCACGGAGCGTTGCTGACGCTGGACGGCGGCAACCTCCTGATCGACACTCCGCCCGAACTCCGGCTCCAGCTGCTCGCCGCGGGCGTCGACCGGGTCCACGCGGTCTGGTACACGCACCTCCACGCCGACCACGTGCACGGGATCGACGATGTCCGCATCTTCTCGTCGCGGGGCCGTGGCCCGGTTCCGACCTACCTGCCCGAGGAATCACGGCCGGAAATGGAGTCGCGATTCTCGTACATCTTCGACGACCGGGTCGCGGTCGCCCGGGGGACCAGCAAGCCTAAGCTGGAACTTGCGACGTACGTGGAGAACGTGGCGGTGAGTGTGCTCGGTAGCGAGATCACGCCGTTCAGGGTTCCCCACGGTCCTGTCGACGCGTTCGGCTTCCGTGTGGGCTCGCTTGGATACGTAACCGACGCAAAGCGCCTCCCGGCAGCGGCCCGAAGCATCCTGGCCGGAGTCGAGACGCTCGTGCTGAACGCACTCTGGTGGGGCCGCCCGCACCCCACGCATTTCAACATCGAGGAGGCCGTGGAGGCTGCGCGGGGCATCGGGGCCCGCCGGACCTTCCTCACGCACCTCACCCACTTTGTCGGGTACCGCGAACTGGCGGCGGCCCTGCCACCCGGGATCGAGCCCGCGTACGACGGTCTCGTCGTGGATCTGGCCGCCCCCCCCGCGCAGTAGCATCCCGTGGACAGAATCCCCCCGGCTAGCATGTCCTCGCCGACGATCGACTTTGCCAACGCGGTCGCGGGCGTCGTGCCGGGGACGGGCATCGACCCGGACCGCCTGCACGGCGACCTGGCCGCGCGGTTCCGGGATGCCCACGCGGCGGTGACGGCGCGCAGGCGCGCCGGCGAGATGGGGTTCTTCGCTCTCCCCGCCGACCGCGATCTCACCGTACGCACCGGGGCTGTCGCCGCGACGGTCGCCCCGCGCTTCGAGTCGCTGGTCGTGATCGGGATCGGCGGATCCGCGCTCGGCACGGCCGCGCTGAGGGACGCCCTGTTGCCCCCTGCCTGGAACGAGCTGGACGCGGCCTCGCGCGGCGGCCGTCCGCGGCTCCACCTCATGGACAACCCCGATCCCGATTCCGTCGCCGCGCTGCTCGGCCGGCTGAACCCCGCACGCACCTGCTTCAACGTGGTCAGCAAGTCCGGATCGACGGCCGAGACCATGGCCCATCTCCTGGTGGCGTGGACCTGGGTCGAATCCTCGCTGGGCCCGGGCGGTCCGCGGGAGCGCTTCGTCGTGACGACCTCGCCCGGACGGGGTCCCTTGCGGAAACTCGCCGAGGACCACGGTCTTCTCGCGCTGGACGTGCCGGACGCCGTGGGGGGCCGCTTCTCGGTGCTTTCGCCCGCCGCCCTGTTTCCGGCGGCTGTAACGGGAATCGATACCGGCGCCGTGCTGGCCGGCGCTGCCGAGGCGGCCGCGCGATGCTCCACCCCGGAGCTGCTGCGGAACTCTGCGGGCGTCCTGGCGACGCTGCTGCACGTCGCGGACACCGAGATGGGCTGTCCGGTGCACGTCTTCATGCCGTACGCCGACCGATTGCGGGGACTGGCCTACTGGATCCAGCAGCTCTGGGCCGAGTCGCTGGGGAAGGCGGTCGACCGCGAGGGACGGCCCGTCGAGAGCGGACCCACGCCCCTGCCGTCCTTCGGTGCCGCCGACCAGCATTCGGTCCTGCAACTGCTCATGGAGGGGCCACGAGACAAGATCGTCGTCTTCCTGGGCAGGGAGGTGCCGGAACGGGACGTGGGGATCCCGGAGCGTTTCGCGGAGGAACCGGCACTGGCGTGTCTGGGCGGCCACACGCTGTTCGACCTCCTGGACGCGGAGCGCCGCGCAACCGCCGAGGCAATGAGGAGGGAAGGACGCCCGAACCTCACCGTGATGACGGAGCGACTGGACGCGCACGCCGTGGGGAGCCTGTTGATGCTCTTCCAGATCGCGGTCGTATATGCGGGTGAGCTATACGGCGTGAATCCCCTGGACCAGCCGGGGGTCGAGCTGGGGAAGAAGCTGACGTTCGGGTTGATGGGACGGGACGGATATCCCCGGCCCGAGGCACCCCGGTCCGATTCGCGTTGGCGTGTCTGACGCGGTGCTTTTAGCTTAATCCGCCAGGAGGCGAGGATGAGTTCTGGAGAAGATCAACACACGGTCATTATCGAAAAGGACCGCGGTCCCGAAATCGGAGCGTTCCTTGTCGGGGCGCTCGTCGGAGCGGGCCTCGCGCTGCTCTTCGCTCCGGGGTCGGGCGCCGAAACCCAGCGGCGGATCCGGGAGCAGGCCAGGAAGCTGAAGGACCTCACCGAGGAGCGGGTCCGGGGGCTGCGCGAAGACATCGGCACACGCATGGATTCGGCGAAGGGCGTGGTGGCCCAGGGACGGAATATGGCGGCGGAGGCCCGCGGCGAACTGGAAGACAAGCTGGAGCGGTCCAAGGCCGCGTACCGCGCGGGCATCGAGGCGGCCCGCGCGGAGTCGCGACGCCAGCTTGCGGACGGCGAGAGCCCGCAAGCGTCAGAGGGGGACGCCTGACGACACAATGCGCATTCGGAGGAGCCCACCCACGTGAAGATCTACCTGGACACCGCCAACCTGGATGAGATCCGCGAAGCCGCGAGTTGGGGGATTCTGAGCGGCGTAACGACCAATCCCAGCCTCATGGCGAAGGAAACCGGAGCCGACTTCGAGGACACGATCCGGACCATCGCCAGCCTGGTCGACGGCCCCATCAGCGCAGAGACGGTCTCGGAAGACGCCGACGGCATGGTTGCCGAAGGCAGGGAGTACGCGGCCTGGCACCCCAACGTCATCATCAAGGTGCCGAGCACTCCGGCGGGGCTGCAGGCGGTTTACCGGCTCGGGCAGGAGGGCATCCGTTGCAACGTGACCCTGATCTTCAATGCCAACCAGGCCCTGATGGCCGCGTTGGCGGGGGCTTTTGTGGTCTCACCGTTCATCGGGCGGGTCGACGACATGTCCGAGGACGGGATGGAGCTGATCCGCGAGATTGCCACCATCTTCGAGCAGGACCCGGATATCCACACCCGGATCCTTGCCGCGTCGATCCGTCATCCCCGTCACGTGATCGAGTCCGCGCTGGCAGGCGCCCATATCGCCACCTGCCCGTTCAAGGTCCTCCGGCAGGGCATGAAGCACCCCCTCACCGACCGCGGGATGGCAAGCTTCCTCGCCGACTGGAAGGCCAGGGAGGCGGCCATGGCGGTGACGGCGGGGGCAGGGGTCTGATCGCGGCGCCTCACCGCTCTCGATGGTCGCGCGGGATCATTCATCGGCTGCTGGTGGCTCGCGGCGCGTCGTTGCCCGCAACAGGAAGGCCCGGCACCAATACGAGGTCCTGGACACCTGGGAAGCCGGGTTGGTGTTGTGGGGAACGGAGGTGAAGTCCATCCGCGCGGGCAAGGTGGCGTTTCAGGACGCGCACGCCCGGACCGAAGCAGGCGAGATGTGGCTGCACAGCCTTCACGTGGCGCCGTACGAGGCCGGGAATCGGTGGAATCACGAGGAGACGCGGCCGCGCAAGTTGCTGCTTCATCGCAACGAGATCCGGCGGATCACCGCGCGGGCCGAGGAAAAGGGGCTCGCGATCGTTCCCCTGGACATCTATTTCCGCAAGGGCAGAGCCAAGGTCACGCTGGCGCTTTGCCGCGGCAGAAAGCACCGGGACCGGCGGGAGGTGCTCAGGCGCAGGACCATGGAGCGTGAGGCGGAGAGAGCGATGAAGGACCGGACCGGGTGAGCACGGCGCGCGAAGTGTTCGGCACCCGCTTCGCCAACCCCGTGCTCATGGCCGCCGGCACCTGCGGCTTCGGCGAGCCGCTGGTCGACGTCATGACCCCCGGCGAGGTAGGGGGGCTCGTGACGAAGTCGGTCACGCTCGCGCCCCGTCGGGGAAACGCAGCGCCTCGCGTGACCGAGTACCCTGGCGGAATGCTCAATTCCGTGGGCCTCGCGAACCCCGGACTGAAGGGTGTCCGCGACCGGAAGCTGCCCTGGATGCGGCGCCATCTCGGGGATCTTCCCGTCCTGGTTTCGGTTGCGGGAGCGACCGCGGACGAATACGAGGCGGTCGTAGGGGGATTGGAGGAGGAGGAGGGGTTCTGCGGATTCGAACTCAACCTCTCCTGCCCGAACGACGCGCATCTGCACGGGACGCCGTTCTGTCTCGATGCCGATGCGATGCGCGCCGTGCTCGATCGCGTGCGGCCGCAGACCGCGCGTCCGCTGCTGGTCAAGCTCGCGCCCAACGATCCCGACATCGGAGCGACCGCGGCCCTGGCCGTAGCGTGCGGTGCCGACGGCATCACGGCCATCAATACGCTCCCGGGACTGCTCAGCGATGCCGGCGGAAAGCCTCGGCTGGGAGCCGGCCAGGGCGGCATGAGCGGCCCCGCGCTCCTTCCGGCCGGCCTGGCAGCGGTGCGGCAGGTCGCCGAGGCCGTGGATGTGCCGGTGGTGGGCGTGGGCGGCATTCTCACGGGTGGCGACGCGGCGACCTATCTTGCGGCGGGCGCGTCGCTCGTGCAGGTCGGTACCGGATCTTTCGCGGATCCACGGTGCGCGGGCAGGGTGGCGCGCCAACTCGCGGTGCGGAACTGGGGCGCGTGAACAGGGGGCCGGATCCCATGAACGACCGGGTGATCGTCGCTCTGGACGCCTCGAGCGCGGAGCACGCGCTGCGCCTGGTCGACCGCATCGGGCCGCAGTGCCGTTTCTACAAGGTGGGGCTCGAACTCTACACCGCGGCCGGATCCGCGGTGGTGCGTGCGTTGCGCGAACGGGGCCACCAGGTCTTTCTCGACCTCAAGCTGCACGACATCCCGAACCAGGTGGCGGGCGCGACGGCCCGGGCGGCCGAACTCGGCGTGACCTTCCTCACCGTGCATGCGATGGGGGGACGCGACATGCTGGGCGCCGCGGCCGCCGCGGCGGGGGGGTCGGTCGGGCTTCTCGGAGTGACCGTGTTGACGTCGCTGGACGAAGAGGGGCTGGGAGCCGTGTTCGGACGCAGGATCCCGGACGTGGGCCGCGAAGCGGATCGCCTCGCGGCCATGGTGCGCGACGCGGGGCTTGCGGGGGTAGTGTGTTCGGCGGCCGAGGCGGCACGGCTGCGGGCCGGACTGGGTCCCGGCTCCGCCATCGTCACCCCGGGGATCCGGCTCCCCGGCGACGCGGTCCACGACCAGCGGCGCGTGCGCACGGCCGGCGAGGCCTTTCGCGACGGCGCAACCCACATCGTCGTCGGCCGCCCGGTCACCGGCGCCTCCGATCCGGCGGCGGCCTACGCGCGCATCGTCGCGGACGCCGAGGGCGGACGCTGATACGTGGCACCACGCGTGCGCCTATATTCCACCGCATGAAACTCTACGACTCGCTGCGCCGCGGCACCCATGGCTTCGTGCCGCTGAACCCGGGACGCGTCACCGTTTACGGCTGCGGACCGACGGTGTACGACTTCGCCCACATCGGCAACTTCCGCGCCTTCATGGCATACGATCTGCTGCACCGTCATCTCAAGTGGCGGGGTTACGAGGTGGATTTCGTCGTGAACTTCACCGACGTGGACGACAAGACCATCGCCGGAGCACACGCGGCGGGACAGCGGCTGGCCGAGCACACGGCGCCCTTCGTCGACGCGTTCCTGGAAGACGCGCGGACGCTCGGATTCCTTCCGTTCTCGCAGCACCCGCGCGCCACCGGGCACATACCCGCCATGCTGGACTTCGTCGAGCGGCTGGTTCAGGGTGGCAACGCCTATCACGCGGCCGACGGCTCCGTGTACTATGACGTCTCTTCCTTCTGCGACTACGGCTGTCTCTCCGGGAAGGGAACGGAGACGGAGACGGCGCGCGCGCGCATCACCTCGGACGAGTACGAAAAGGGCGACGCCCGCGACTTCGCGCTGTGGAAGGCCGCGCAGCCCGCCGACCGCGAAGTGGGGGCCGTGTGGGACTCCCCATGGGGGCCGGGCAGGCCGGGGTGGCATCTGGAGTGCTCGGTCATGGCCCAGGCGCTCCTTGGGGACACGATCGACATCCACCTTGGGGGTGAGGACCTGCTCTTCCCGCATCACGAAAACGAGATCGCGCAGTCCGAGGTGGCCACCGGCAGGCCCTTCGCCCGCTTCTGGATGCACGTGAAGCACCTGAAGGTCGACGACCGCAAGATGTCCAAGTCGCTCGGGAACTTCCACACCGTACGGGAGCTCGTCGACGATGGCCACGATCCCGCCGCGATCCGCTGGGTGCTCCTGTCGGCGCACTACCGCAGTGAACTGAACTTCACGCGAGACGGCCTCGAAGACGCCACCCACGCGGTTCAGCGCCTGCTGGACCTCCGGCACCGCATCCGGGAAGCACCGACGGCACCGGGACAGGGAGGGACGCTGGCCGCCTCGGCGCGCGAGCATCTCGGGGCGTTCGGCCGGGCGCTGGACCAGGACCTGAACGCGCCCCGTGCCATGGCTGCTTTGTGGGCGCTGGCCAGGGACGTCAACACGGGACTCGACGGAACCGGCGGGGGGATTGCGAGCCAGGACCGCACCGAAGTGCTTGCCGTCCTCGGCGAGATGGATGGCGTCCTGGGCATATTGGATCTTGCCGCCGGGAGCCGCGAGGTGGGCGACGAAGCGGAGGAGCGGATCCGCCGGACGGTGGAGGCCCGCAACCAGGCTCGCGCCCGGCGCGACTTCGAGACCGCGGACCGCCTCCGCGACGAGTTGGCTGCCGAGGGCGTGCAACTGGAGGACGGGCCGGAGGGTACCCGGTGGAAGCGGGTGCACGTCGGCACCTCCGCGAACAGCTGATGCTGGCCGCGGCTCGCTGCCGGAAGGAGTGGCCGGGTCCAGGGGCCGGACCGTCGCGTGCACTTCCCTCGACCGGGGATCGGGGGCAACTTTCGCAGGCGCTGACGTAGCTCAGTTGGTAGAGCAGCTGATTTGTAATCAGCAGGTCCGGGGTTCGAGTCCCCGCGTCAGCTTGTCGCTGGCGGAGACTCGCAGTTGATGCTCGCCCACTGAACAGTTATCTTTCTTTGCTCGTTTCCATCCGAGCCCGGGGACGCCGACAGCCAGCTTGGCGGGCAGGGGTGGGAACGTGTTTTTTGGTGGGGTACCGAAGCGGCCAAACGGGGCAGACTGTAAATCTGCTGGCAGACGCCTACGTAGGTTCGAATCCTACCCCCACCATGGAGGCATTCCGGGGCTGGGCACGGGATCCCTCCGATGGCTGCGGGAGTAGCTCAGTTGGCTAGAGCATCAGCCTTCCAAGCTGAGGGTCGCCGGT
>VYAQ01000299.1 GCA_009844885.1 Gemmatimonadota bacterium | reverse complement strand
AGCCTCTATCCCTCCAACACCTCTCACCGCTCCATCAGTCCCGGATCCGCGGCCGGCTCAGGCCTGTTCCGCACCCCGCCTCGCTCGTCCCCCGCACGCACCTGATCCAACGCGTGACCGACGCGCTCACCCAGGGGCCGGGCGTCCTCCTCCTCGGGCCGCACAAGGCCGGGACGACGACCATCGCCCGCCTCATGGCACAGCAATGGACCGGACCTCGCACGCTGTTCGACCTCCGTGGCATCGCCGCCCGCGAAGCCCTCAACCCAGCGCCCGAGAGAATCCTGCGCCACTGCAAGGGGCTCGTCGTGGTCGACGAAATCGAGCACATGCCGCAACTCCTGGCGACGATACGTGGAATCTGCGACGGATCGAAACCCGGCAAGGTCTTCCTTGCCATTGGCCAATCCAGCGACAAACTGTTCGAGATCGCTTCTGACGCCCTGGGTAAAGGGTTCCCTGTCCTACATGTCGGCGGACTGTCGCTGGCCGATGTGGGCGCCGAGCGTCAGAACCGACTCTGGATGCGCGGCGGGTTTCCGGGAGCCTTCTGCGCGGAGCCCGAAGGGGAATGGCGGTGGTGGATCCAGTCCTATCTCGGCACCCTTCCGGAGCGTGCCCTGCACAGCACCCGGTCGCGAATCCCACCGGACACCCTGGCCCGCTTCTGGACGATGCTCGCCCACCGTCAAGGGAGGGCCTGGAACGCCGCGGAAATCGGCCGCTCCATGCAAACCGGCCCGAAGGTCGCGAATCGCTACAGACGCCTGTTGGCGGGCGCCGGCATGCTTCGCGTCCTGCCGCCCTGGTTGCACGGCACCGGCAAGCGGCTGGTCAAATCGTCGCGGGTCTACATCCGCGACAGCGGCATCCTTCACACCTTGCTGGGTCTGGATGATCCGGTACGACTGGCGGCGCACCCGGCCCACTCGCCCAGTTGGAAGGGCTTTGCGCTTGAGCAGACCCTGATCGCGCACGGGGACCACGACGCCTGGTTCTACCGCACCCACCGCGGAGCCGGGGTCGACCTCATGCTGTTGCGCGACGGACGCCATTGGGGGTTCGAGTTCACTTGCGGCGACAAGCCTCGGACCACCAGGTCCATGCACATAGTGACGGATGACCTCGGACTGGAACACCTGTGGGTGGTGTATCCGGGCGACCTGGATTACTCGCTGGGCGACGCAATCACCGCGTGGCCACTCAAGCGCATTCGGGAACTGCGCCTCCGGGCAACCGTACCGGGGACTCCCTGACCGGGGTCACATTCTCCTACTCCGGAGGCCACCTCGGCAGCGCCCGCCCCGTCGTCCACGGCACGCCCGCTTCCTCCAGCCGCGCCTCGAGCGCAGGCAGGTCGGTCTCGACGAGCTGCTGCAGGTCGGGATACAACCCGCCGAACAGCCTCCGCGCAATCCGGTACTGCTCGCGATGCGTCCCGGTCGGCCCGTGCATGCCGTTCCAGTGCCCGCGCACGATCTGGTTCACGCGCCCCGTGATGCCCGGCAGGTCGGGTTCCGCGCGCGACGTCCGGGTCCGTGACCCTTCGAGGATTCCCCGGAGGTCGAGAAGCCTGAGCTCCTGGGCGCGGGCCTCGTTGGCCAGCTCGACCGGTGCCGCTGGCCAGCGCTCCAGCGCCTGCTTGATGGCCGAGATCCGCTGTGCGGCCGCCGCGGCCACGCGCTGGCTCCCCGTCACCGCGCGGAGCAGTTCGCCCGTCTCCCGCTGGAACGCGAGGATGCGCGCCCGGTCCTGCTGCGGGATCGCGGGCACGTTGATCGGCGCGATGGTGAACGGCACCGGCCCCGCCAAATCGGTCACCTCGCCGTCGACCCGTTGCGCGAGCGACACCGTGTAGTCGCCCGGGAGCGCCATCGGCCCGTTGCCGCCGCCGCCAAAGCCGCCAAACCCGCCGAAGCCACCCCCACCACCGCCGCCCGTCACCGGGTTGTAGCCGGGGTAGCGGTAGTTCCACGTGGCGCGGTGCACGCCCCGGCTGGTCGAACCATTCACGACGTTGACCACGCTGCCCGTGCCGTCACGGACGGTGAGGAACACGCGCGGCGCTTCTTCGCGATCCTCGGCTTCCAACTCTTCCCACGTCGGATACGGCGTGTCTTCGCCCGCACGCTGCGCTCGTCGCTCGGCCGCCCTCCTCTCCGCCTCACGAGTCCTCAGCGTCTCGCCCATCCAGTACGTGAACGTCACGCCCAGCGGCGGGTTGTCGGCCTGGTAGAAGTCGCTGCCGTTCGCGCCGCCGGGGTTCCAGGGCACGTACATGTCTCCATCGGCCACTTCGAAGATGTGTCCGCCGCCGGCCAGGATCTCGCCCGACGCGCGGGCCAGCTCGCGGAGCGGCGTGTAGTCGTCGACCACGTAGAAGCTGCGGCCGAAGGTTGCGGCGACCAGGTCGCCCTCGCGCTTCTGGATCTCGAGCTCGCGCACGGCGATCGTCGGCAGCCCGCTGTCGAAGTCCATCCACGACTCGCCGCCGTCGACCGACACGAAGGCCCCGAACTCGGCCCCCAGAAAGAGCAGCCCCGGCTCGACGTGGTCTTGCACGATCGAGAACGACGGGCTGTTGTCGGGCAGGCCGCCGGTGATCATGGTCCAGTCGACGCCCCGGTTCGTGGACTTGAGCACGTACGGTCGAAAGTCGTTGCGCTTGAAGTTGTTGACGACCACGAACACCTCGTCGGGGTTGTGCAGCGAGGCCTCGACATCGTGCACGAAGCTCGTGTCCGGCACGCCCGGCAGGCTCTCGACGGCCCGCCAGCTCTCGCCCCCGTCCTCGGTGACCTGCACCAGCCCGTCGTCGGTGCCCACGTAAATCAGCCCCTCGGCGAGCGGCGATTCCGAGACCGCCACGATGTGGCCGAACGACGAGGTCGAGCGGTTCTTGGCGACCGCGTCCACGCTCCACACGCGCCCCATCACTTCGAGCTGGTTGCGGTCGATGTTGCGCGACAGGTCGCCCGAAATCGCGCGCCAGCTGGTGCCCTGGTCGTCGCTCTGGAAGAGGATCTGCGCGCCGAAGTAGATCCGGTTGTTGTCGTGGGGCGACATGTGCAGCCCCGCGTCCCAGTACCAGCGCAGCGGCGGCCCGTCGGGGTCCGCCTGCGGCTGGATGTCGAGGCGTTCCTTGCTGCCGCGGTCGAAGCGCGAAATCACGCCGTACTGCAGCTGCGAGATGATGATGTCGGGGTTCTCGGGATCGATCACGGGGTCGAATCCGTCGCCCCCGAGGGTTACGTACCAGTCCGAATTGCGTATGCCGCCGCCCAGCGTCTGCGACGGGCCGCCCAGCGTGTTGTTGTCCTGCGTGCCGCCGTAGACGTAGTAGAACGGCTCGTCGTTGGAGGTCGCGACCTTGTAGAACTGCGTGAGCGGCAGGTTGGGGAAGAAGTGCCAGTTCTCGCCGAAGTCATGCGTCTCGTACAGCCCGCCGTCGTTGCCCAGGATCAGGTGCTCGGGGTCGTCGGGGTCGAAGGCGATCGCGTGGTGGTCGACGTGCACGCCCTGCGTGGGCAGCCGGCCCCAGGTGTTGCCGCCGTCGTCGGACATCTCGACGAAGGTGTCCAGCGAGTAGATGCGGTCGAAGCGGTGCGGGTCGGCGTACAGTTCGTGGTAGTACATGGCCGCGCCCGACTGGTAGCGCGACGTGCGGCTCCAGTTCTCGCCCATGTTCTCGCTGCGGAAGGTGCCGCCGCTGCCCATCGACGCCTCGACGATCGCGTAGAGCACGTCCGGGTTGATCGGCGAAATCGCCATCCCGATCCGTCCCTTGTCCCCGCCCGGCAGCCCGCGGTTGATCGCGCGCCAGGTGTTTCCGCCGTCGGTGGACTTGTGGATTCCGGAGCCCGGCCCGCCGTCGATCATGGTCCACTGGTGCCGGCGCCGCTGCCACGACGACGCGTACATCACGTCCGGGTTGCGCGGGTCGAAGTAGACCTCGTTGACCCCGGTGTGCTCGTCGATCTCGAGCACGCGCTCCCACGTCTCGCCGCCGTCGGTCGTACGGTAGAGGCCGCGCTCGCCGCCCGCGGCCCAGAGCGGCCCCTGCGCCGCGACGAATACCGTGCGCGAGTCGTCGGGGTGCACCGCGATCATACCGATGTGCCGCGACGTCTCCAGCCCCATGTTCGTGAACGAGCGCCCGCCGTCGACCGACTTGTAGACGCCGTCACCGTATCCGACCGAGCGCTGGCCGTTGTTCTCGCCGGTGCCGACCCACAGCGTGAGGTGGTCGTTCGGGTCGAGCGCGATCGCGCCGATCGAGTACGAGCCGTAGTTGTCGAAGATCGGCGTCCACGTCGTGCCCGCGTTGGTCGTCTTCCAGACGTTCCCCGACGAGGCCGCGACGTACCAGGTGCTGCGGTCGGTGGGGTCGACCGCGATGTCGGCGATGCGCCCCGAGGCGGTTGCCGGGCCGATGCTCCGCCAGCGGAAGGAGGAGAGGAGGCCGGCGTTCAGTTCGGCGGGAGCGTCCTCGTCGCCGCCGGCGCCGCCCCCGCGCTGCTGGGCGGGGAGGGTGGCGGGGATCGCGAGGGACGCGAGCAGGGTCGTGGCGAGCAGAACCGCGAGGGGTGCGCGCGAAGTCGTGCCGCGCAGGATCGTGGGCAAGCGATGGTCGTGCATTGTGGTTCCCGATTGCGTGGTGATGTTGCAGTGACGCTGGAGTCTACTGTTGACCCGACGACGACGGCGAGTTAGCTAGATTTCTAGCTAAGTAGCGGGCTACCGGATTTCCGGCGGCAGGCGCTTTACCACCACGGTCGGCACGTCGAGCTCGTCCCGCTCGACGAACGCGACCAGACCGTCCGGGCCAAAGGCACGTGGCATGGCGGTGGCGTCCGCAGCGTAGCTGCCGATGTAACGGCCGTCCGGGGTCAGCAGGTCGATCGGTCCGTCGCTGGCCGGTTCTTCGCCGCGCCGACGCACCCAGATGGTCCCTTCCCAACCGGTTCGAAGGTCGCGGACCACCGGCACCTCGTGGTAGAACTCCATGGATGCGATGCGCGCGCGCCCCAATTCAGCCCGCGCTGCAGCAAGCCGATCATCCGATCCCGCGAGGCGCTCCTCGTTTTCCGCCAACTGACGCTCCACCTCTTCGTCCCTGATGCGGTCGGTGACGGGTTCGGGCTGAAAGGGCCGAGTGAGCACTCGGGTCAACTCCCCGTTCGGGCCAGCGATCTTGACCGCATAGGCGGACGAGTCGGTGTAGACGAGCCCACCGTCCGGCAGCGCTCTGGCCACCAGCTCCGGCCGGAAGCCGCTGGCATCTCCCGCCGGCTTCCATGCTCGGACCACCGTGTCCTGGACAGCCTCCTCCCCGGTCAGGACGAATCGGTAGACCGGGCGGAAGGTTGGCTCGGGGTCGCCGGAAGGGCCTCCACTGCCGAAGGCGCCCACGCTTGTCGTGATGACGTTTACCCCGTCCCTCGCGGGCGCCAGGGTCCGGATCAGGTAGAGTGAACTGCCGGGCATGCGGACGGACCTTTCGAACTCGCCGTCCGATCCGAACAGCTGAAAAGCACTGTGGCCCGGGTCGAACACCACCGTGCGCCCATTGCGGAGCACGGTGAATCCGACTGCGGTATTGCTGCTCGAGGAAAACTCCCCCGGCCCATCGCCAATCCGCCCGAACTCGCGGACAAACTCTCCCTCGCGGCCCACAACCACGATCCGTCCGCCCTGGTCGTCCATCACATACAGGGCACCGGATTGGCCAAAGCCGACCGCGCTCACCCTGCCGAAAATCTCCCATTCGTCGCCACTGACCGATCCGACGCGGTAGACCTCCTGAAACTCGGCGTCAAGGGGGCGGTCGTCGGCGGGAAGCTCGATCACCTGCTGAGCGGCGAGCCCGGTGGCATGAGTCATCTGCGGTCCCACGAGGAAAGCAACCGCGAGACCTGTTGCCCCGGCCCACGCCCTATGGAGTCGGAGTGCCCTCATGATGGTGCCAATATGCCAGGAGGCGTCGGGCAACGCCTGACTCCCACGTCGATACCGGTCAACGGTCTACCCCGATCGGTGCACGAATCAGCTCGTCCGGGATCCCGAACGCATCCACCAGTTCGACCGCCCTCGGCGCCAGGTGGTTGCACCGGTGGTTGACCTCCCGCCGGACGGCCTCGCTCTTCGCGGATTCGAAGTAGCCTGCCTCCAGGTACCACGCGCGGTTCTTCTCAAGTGTGGCCAGGCCGTAGAGCGTCACGACCTCACCCACCAGTTCCTTGCCTTCACCCTCTGCCGACCCTGCCAGCGCGGCCACCGATGCCTCCATGGCGATCCGGTCCACGTGGGCGCGCGCCAGCGTGATCAGGTGATCCTGGCACTCGTTCACGGCTTCGAAGCTGTCCATCCCGCCGTCCATGCGGGACTTGAGACGGCGGGCGGCCGATCGCAGCAGGCGCTGCTCCCTGTACCGAAGCGCGGACAGTTGGAACTCGTGGCTGGCCAGGTGCTCGGGATCGGTCCTGCGGGTCACCACCGGGTTCATGTCCGCCAGACGGGTGCCTGCCAGCTCGGCCAGGTAACGGGCCATCCCCCACATGGTGAGGTCCCCGATGTGCCTGCGGTAGCGCGACAGCAGACCCTTGGCGACGAGCTGCAGCAGAACGGGGTTGGCGCCTTCGAAGGTGACGAAGACGTCCGTGTCGGCCATGAGGCGGCGAAACTGGTTTTCGGCCAGGTACCCCTGACCTCCGCACGCCTCTCGGCAGACCTGCAGCGTATCGAGCGCGTGGCGTGATGCCACCGCCTTCAGAGCGGCGGCCATGACCTCGATCTCTCGGGGATCCGTGCCGGAGTCGCCGTAGCGGCGGGTGAGGTCACGAACCGCGAAGCCCAGGGCGTAGGTGGTTGCAAGCCGCGGGAGCAGCTCTCGCTGGAGGGCGAGGTGGTCCAGAATCGGTACCTCCGGACCTCCCGCGGGGCCGAACTGGCGGCGCCCGGCCGCGTAGCGGATCGCGATGGTCAGCGCCTTTTTCGTCACGGCGTGCGAGGCTGCGGCGATGCTGATCCGACCCGACACCAGCGTGCCCAGCATCGTGAAGAAGCGCCGCCCCGGACTCGGGATGGGGCTGTGGTAGTCGCCGTCGGCGCCCACCTGGGCGAAGCGGTCCAGGAGGGCCTCCCTCGGCACGCGCACGCTGTCGAACCGGATGCGCCCGTTGTCCACGCCGTTCAGCCCCTCCTTGGCGCCGCAGTCCTCGATGCGAACCCCGGGCAGGATCGCCCCGTGCGGGCTGCGAATCGGAACCAGGAAGGCGTGGACGCCATGGTCCTGCGCGGGCGATCCTCCGTTGGCGGTTGCGTCTGCACGGTGTGGCATGCACAGCCGGGCGAAGACGGTCGCCATCCGTCCGTGCAGCGCAGCGTTGCCGATGTAGTCCTTCTGCGCGTCTGCGTCCGGGGTGTCGATCACGAACTCCCGTGCCGCGGGATCGTAGGTGGCGGTCGTGCGGATGTCGCGGACGTTGGACCCATGGCCGCGCTCGGTCATGGCGAAGCACCCGGGCAGCTCCAGCGAGGCCACGCGCCGCAGATACCGGCGGTGGTGCCTTTCCGTCCCCAACTGCGCGATGCTGCCGCCAAACAGCCCGAACTGTACCCCGTACTTCACCAGGACGCTGAGGTCTCCCAGCGCGAGTTCCTCGAAGACGGCGACCGCGCCGCAGACATCGCCCCGGCCACCGAACTTGCTCGGGTAGGCGATCGCGCCCAGTCCCTCTTCCGCGAGCACGCGCACGGCGGCGAGCGTCCGCTCCCGGTACTCCGCACGCGGGATTTCGTCGGGCATGGCCAACTCGGGTCGAAGGAGGACCGTCCGCACGCGGCGCCGGAGCTCGGCGTGGTCGCCGGCAATGAGGACCGCGACGCCCTCGGCCGGCCGGGTTGCTCGGGCCTCCGTCTCGAGCACTTCGGAACCGGCCCCGGTGATCTCCCGGAGGGCCTCGGCTCCGGCCAATCCCAGTTCCAGCTCCACGCGTTCGAGCGTCTCCAGGGCGTCCCCACGCCAGGGCGCCGGGCGGCTCGGCGCACCCTGCGCGTCACTCTCGGCGGCGGCCAGGCCGGCTCTGGTCAGCGTCACGGTGCCCGTGCCCGCGGCCTCCCGAACCAACGCTGTCGCTTCCCCAAAGACGGTGGGCGCCGGAGGCACGGACGGATCAAGCCAGTCTCGCACCCGCTCTCTGCCCTCGGGCGTCATCCAGTCCGCCCCCTGCAGCGCGCGGGTGATGGCGCTCAGTTCGTCGTCTTCCATCAGCCCGTCCGCCCAGACGGCGCACAGCATGGGCAGGAATGCGAGGAAGGTCGGTTCGGTCGAGAGAATCGGCGGCGGCGATGCCGGCATGGCGTGGGGACTCCTGAAGGGGATGATGCTACCGAAAGATACCCGCAGGGTGCCGGCCGGGTGCACGGTTGCCGCTCGCCCGCTCGCCCCGCCCGCCACCCTGCCGCGCCCTCCCGAGCACGGCGCTCCAGCCCGGCTGCCCCTTGAAATCCGGCACGCGCCACGGCAGAATCGACTCTTTCCCGAATCCATCCATCCTTTGCAAGCCGAACGACGCCGATGAGCCGACCTCTGGTGGGCGTGATCATGGGATCCCGCAGCGACTGGGACACGATGAGGCACGCGTGCGACGCGCTCGACGACCTGGGTGTGCCGCACGAGACAAGGGTGGTGTCGGCGCACCGAACGCCGGACCTGCTTTACGAATACGCGTCCAGCGCCGAGGAAAGAGGCCTGAAGGTCATCATCGCCGGGGCGGGTGGCGCGGCGCATCTGCCGGGAATGGTGGCGTCGAAGACGGTGCTCCCCGTGCTGGGCGTGCCGGTCCAGTCGCGTGCGCTGCAGGGGCTCGACTCGCTCCTTTCGATTGCGCAGATGCCGGGAGGCGTTCCCGTGGGCACGATGGCCATAGGCGTCGCCGGCGCGACCAACGCGGGTCTGCTCGCGGCCCGGATACTGGGCGGCGACGACGCCGCCATACGGGACGCGGTCCGCGCCTGGGCGAGCGCCCGCACCGAAGCGGTCATGGCGGATCCGGATCCACGCCAGCCTCCCCCTCGGTGAGAGTCGGCATTCTCGGCGGCGGGCAGCTGGCCCGCATGCTGGCGCTCGAAGGCATCCCCCTGGGGCACCACTTCACCTTTCTGGAACCGGCCCCCGACCCGCCCGCCGGATCGCTCGGCGAGGTCGTCGACACGGCGTACGACGATCCGGCGGGCCTCGCGCGCATTGCCGCAGCCACGGATGTCGTCACCTACGAGTTCGAGAACGTCCCCGCCTCCAGCGCCGCCTATCTCGCCGCCCGGCTGCCCGTGCTGCCCCCCCCGGCGGCGCTGGAGGCCACGCAGGACCGCCTGGCCGAGAAGCGGCTGTTTCGGGAACTGGACATTCCGACCGCCCCCTTCCACCGCCTCGACACACCCGACCAACTGGACGCCGCCGTGGCCGTTGCCGGTCTCCCCGCCGTGCTCAAGACCCGCCGGTTCGGCTACGATGGCAAGGGGCAGACGGTCGTGCATTCGCCCGCAGAGGCGGCGGCCGCGCTGGCCACGCTGGGACCTGGGCTCATCGCCGAGGGATTCGTCCGATTCTCCCGGGAACTCAGCATCCTTGGCGTCGGTGGCCGCGATGGCAGTCGGGTCTTCTACCCGCTGACCGAGAACCACCACCGCGACGGCATTCTGCGGGCCAGCCGGGCCCCGGCGCCGGCCGCCACCCCGGAGCTCCAGGCCCGCGCGGAGAGGCTCGCGGCGCGCGTCATGGACCGGCTCGGCTACGTCGGCGTGCTCGCCATCGAACTGTTCCAGGTCGGCGACCGCCTGCTGGCCAACGAGATGGCGCCGCGCGTGCACAATTCCGGGCACTGGACCCTTGATGGTGCGAACGTCAGCCAGTTCGAGAACCACATCAGGGCGGTTACCGGACTTCCCCTGGCGGAGCCATGCGTGCCGGGACCCGCAGCCATGGTCAACATCATCGGCGAACTCCCCGATCCGGCCGCAGTCGCCGCACTGCCGTTCGCGCACCTTCACCTCTACGACAAGGCGCCCCGCCCGGGACGCAAGCTGGGCCACGTGAACATCACGGGCCTGGGCGAATTCGAGGTCGCGGAAGGCGTCCGGCGGGTCAGCGAATTGCTGCCCGGGTAGCGACCCGGCGGCCA
Source organism: Gemmatimonadota bacterium (assembly GCA_009844885.1). Lineage (GTDB taxonomy): Bacteria > Gemmatimonadota > Gemmatimonadetes > Longimicrobiales > Gaopeijiaceae > Bin94. The sequence continues at coordinate 3,327 of VYAQ01000299.1, read as the reverse complement.
CTCGCTCGCACGCCCAACGCCCGGCAAATTGGCGTTTGACTTTTCCACGCCCTTCCCCTACCTTTTTCGGGCTGTCCAGGAAACGTGCCTGGAGGGTTCCGCTTCCAGGCGACACGGCGCGCTTGATCGAACAGGCGCGCTTTTGTTCGCCTGGTAGCTGGATCAGACGACATGAACTCGCGGACCCGGGTCCCAATGCCCACACTGAACCAACTGGTGCGAAAGGGGCGCGCGCGGCTGGCGAAGAAGAACAAGTCGCCCGCGCTCCAGAAGAACCCCCAGAAGCGGGGGGTCTGCACCCGTGTGTACACGACCACGCCCAAGAAGCCGAATTCGGCGCTGCGGAAGGTCGCCCGCGTCCGTCTCACCAACGGCTACGAAGTGACGGCCTACATCGGCGGCGAGGGTCACAACCTTCAGGAGCACTCGATCGTGCTGATTCGTGGCGGCCGGGTGCGGGACCTTCCGGGAGTGCGCTACCACATCGTTCGCGGCACGCTCGACACCTCGGGTGTCACCGAGCGCCGGCAGGGGCGGTCCAAATACGGAGCGAAGCGGCCCAGGTAGCGCCGCATTCGAGGGAGCAGCCGCATGAGCCGACGTACCCGGGCGATCCGCCGACAGATTCCCGACGACCCGCGCTACGGGTCGGGGGTCGTCCAGAAGTTCATCAACGGTTTGATGCTGGACGGCAAGAAGTCGCTCGCCGAGCGGATCTTCTACGAGGCCATGGGGATCGTGGAGACGAAGTCGGGCCAACCGGCCGTCAACGTGTTTCAGCAGGCGCTGAACAACTCGAAGCCGGCCCTGGAGGTGAAGAGCCGGCGCGTCGGGGGCGCCACGTACCAGGTCCCGATCGAAGTACGGCCGGAACGCCGGCAGGCGCTTGCAATCAAGTGGCTGATCGGCTTCGCGCGGTCGCGCGGGGAACGGAGCATGGCCCAGCGGCTGGCGGCCGAACTGCTCTCCGCAAGCCGGGGCGAAGGTGCCACTGTGAAGAAAAAGGACGACACCCATCGGATGGCCGAAGCCAACAAAGCCTTCGCGCACTACCGCTGGTAGTCTTCCGCCCCGCCGTCGCCGGCCCGCCGGCCTGGCGGCGAATGGGAGGGATCCTGGCGGGGATGCTGTTTGACAGGTGAAACGAACCAGAGTTGCGAAATAGATCATGCCCAGAATGACACCACTGCCGAGGCTCCGGAACATCGGCATCATGGCGCACATCGACGCCGGCAAGACGACGACGACGGAGCGTATTCTGTTCTATACCGGTCGTCTGCACCGGATGGGCGAAGTGCATGAGGGCGCCGCGGCCATGGACTGGATGGAGCAGGAGCAGGAGCGCGGAATCACGATCACGTCCGCGGCGACCACCGCATTCTGGCAGCGCGACGATTCGGAATACCGGATCAATATCATCGACACGCCCGGTCACGTGGACTTCACGGCCGAGGTCGAGCGGTCGCTCCGAGTGCTGGACGGGGCGGTCGCTGTTTTTTGTGCCGTAGGCGGAGTCGAGCCCCAGTCCGAGACCGTGTGGCGCCAGGCCGACCGGTACGGCGTGCCGCGGATCGCCTTCGTCAACAAGATGGACCGTACCGGTGCCGACTTCGACCACGTCGTCGGCATGATGCGGGAGCGGCTCGGCGCGAATGCGTTCGCGGTGCAGTATCCCCTGGGCGAGGCGGACCTCTTCACCGGCGTGATCGACATCGTGGCCATGAAGGCGTACGTCTGGGACGACGAACTCGGCGCGACGATCACCGAGGTCGGGATCCCGGATTCGCTGCGGGCGAAGGTGGAGACGCTCCGGCACGAGCTGGTCGAGGCCGCGGTCGAACACCACGACGAACTCCTCGAGAAGTACCTCCTGGGCCAGGAACTTACCGAGGCCGAGGTGCGCCAGGCGATCCGGGCGGCGACCGCTTCCGGGACGCTCTTCCCGGTTTTCTGCGGCTCCGCATTCAAGAACAAGGGCATCCAGCGCCTTCTCGACGGCGTTATCGACTACCTGCCGTCGCCGCTGGATGTGAAAGCGATCGTCGGCCGCCCGCCCCACGGCGATTCGACCGGGCAGACCCGTGCGGCCTCGGACGAGGCGCCCCTCTCGGCGCTGGCCTTCAAGATCATGACCGATCCGTTCGTCGGAAAGCTCACCTACGTGCGGGTCTATTCGGGCTCGCTGCCCAGGGGCAGCCGGGTGCTCAACGCCACGCAGGGCCGCAAGGAGCGGGCCGGCCGCCTGCTGCAGATGCACGCGAACAAGCGTGAGGAGCGCGAAGAGGTGTTCGCGGGCGACATCGCGGCGGTGATCGGTCTGAAGGGGGTGCGGACGGGAGACACGATCTGCGCGCCCGAGCACCCCATCATCCTCGAAGCGATGGACTTTCCGGAGCCGGTGATCGCGGTTGCGATCGAACCGCGGACCAAGGCGGACCAGGACAAGCTCTCCGGCGGGCTGGGCAAGCTTGCCGAGGAGGACCCCACCTTCCGCGTTCACACGGACGGCGAAACCGGGCAGACGATCATCAGCGGGATGGGCGAACTCCATCTCGAGATCATCGTGGACCGGCTGCGCCGCGAGTTCTCCGTTTCAGCCAACATCGGCAGGCCGCAGGTGGCGTTCCGCGAGACCATCCGCCAGGCCGTGGACGGCGTGCACGGCAGGTTCGTGCGCCAGACGGGCGGGCGGGGCCAGTACGGTCATGTCGTGATCGACATCGAACCGCGTCCGGCGGGCGCGGGCTTCCTGTTCGAGGACCGGGTCAAGGGCGGCACGGTTCCACGCGACTTCATTCGCGCGGTCGAGCACGGCGTTCGCGATGCGTTGCAGTCCGGGGTCGTCGCGGGATACCCGGTGGTCGACGTGAAGGTGGCCCTCGTGGACGGTTCGTCCCACGATGTCGACTCGAGCGAGATGGCCTTCCGGGTCGCGGGTTCCCTGGCGCTGAAGGAGGGACTCCGGCGCGCGCGTTCGGTGATGCTGGAGCCCGTCATGGATGTAGAGGTGGTGACCCCGCACGAATACATGGGCGACATCATCGGCGATCTTTCGGCCCGCCGCGGCAAGGTCGGGGGCATGACCGACCGCGGCGACGCCCAGGTCATCGGCGCGAGCGTGCCGCTGGGAGAGATGTTCGGATACTCGACACGGCTTCGGTCCCTGAGTCAGGGCCGGGCCGTTTTCACGATGCAGTTTTCGCACTACGACGAAGTCGCCCGGGTCAAGTCCGGGAAGAGAGCCGTGGCGGGCGTGTGATGCCGCCACATACACCACAATCTGAGCGGGGGTAGCATGGCGAAGGAGACGTTCGAGCGTACGAAGCC
>VYAQ01000302.1:10005-13526 GCA_009844885.1 Gemmatimonadota bacterium | reverse complement strand
TCTGGCCACCGTCCTTTCTTCTGGCCTACTGTCAGGTGATTACCGTACTACAACATATGGTGCACACCTCAGTTGCGTCGCTTTGCTCGGATGCGTCATTGCCTCGATACCCGCGGTGGCGGCTGGCGGTCCGGCCGGTCTGGCGCTTCGGTCGCATTCGACCGAAGGAAACTGGCCAATCGGGAGCCAATGCCACAGCCGTCTGGTTTGAGGAAGCGGGACGGTGTGCCCCTCGGCGATACGCCTGGTCTCTCCTCTTCTTGACGCACCTTCCGCCAGCCCGTAATGGTCATGGCCCTGCAGGTAACGCCACGCGCCACGGGAGCGCCCCCCAATGCCCCTCCGAAAATCCCACCTCTACTCCTCGCTCTGGCAGAGCTGCGACCAGCTGCGCGGTGGCATGGACGCGTCCCAGTACAAGGACTACGTCCTCACGCTGCTCTTCATGAAGTACGTCTCGGACAAGTACGCCGGGAGCGATGACTTCGCCGACATTACGGTGCCGCCCGGCGGCGGCTTCGCCGACATGGTCGCGCTCAAGGGCACCAAGGAGATCGGCGACGGGATCAACAAGGTCATCGGGCGGCTCGCCGACGCCAACGACTACCTCCTCAAGGGCGTGATCGACCAGGCCGACTTCAACGACGAGAGCAAGCTCGGCCAGGGGAAGGAGATGCAGGACCGCCTCACGAAGCTGGTTGGGATCTTCGAGGGGCTCGATTTCCGCGCCAACCGCGCCCACGGCGACGACCTCCTGGGCGACGCGTACGAGTACCTCATGCGGCACTTCGCGACCCAGTCCGGAAAGAGCAAGGGACAGTTCTACACCCCGGCGGAGGTCTCGCGCATCATGGCCCAGGTGATCGGGATCGGCTCGGACACCAGGCGGGATCACACCGTGTACGACCCGACCTGCGGCTCCGGGTCGCTTCTCATCAAGGCCGCCGACGAAGCGCCCCACGGGCTGACCGTCTACGGCCAGGAGAAGGATGTCGCGACGTGGACGATGGCGCGGATGAACATGATCCTCCACGGACGCGTGGCCGCCGAGATCGAGCGCGACAACACGCTGGCCGCCCCCCGGTTCACCGAAGGACCGGGGCGTCTCAAGCGGTTCGACTTCGCGGTCGCCAATCCCCCGTTCTCCGACAAGGCCTGGACGAACGGACTCGACCCTGCCAACGACGAATACCGCCGGTTCGAATACGGTGAGCCGCCGGCCAGGAACGGCGATCTCGCCTTTCTCTTGCACCTCGTCACATCGCTCAACAGCACCGGCAAGGGCGCGATTGTCATGCCGCACGGCGTGCTCTTCCGCGGCAACCGCGAGGCCGACATCCGCCGGCGTCTCATCCGCCAAGGCCTGATCAAGGGCATCATCGGGCTTCCCGCCAACCTCTTCTACGGCACCGGAATCCCCGCGTGTATCGTGGTGATCGACAAGGAGAACGCGGTGGGCCGCAGCGGCATCTTCATGATAGACGCCAGCAAGGGCTTCCAGAAGGACGGCGCCAAGAACCGGCTGCGCGAACGCGACATTCACCGAATCGTGGACGTCTTCACGGAGCAGAGAGAGATTCCCGGTTATTCGCGCATGGTGCCGTCGACCGAAATCGCCAGCGAGGCCAACGACTACAACCTCAACATCCCCCGTTACATCGACTCCAGCGAGCCCGAGGACCTGCACGATCTGGCCGCGCACCTGCATGGTGGCATACCGAACCGTGACATCAACGCTCTCGGCGCCTACTGGGAGGTGTTTCCGGGCCTGCGCAAGCTGCTCTTCTCGCCGAATGGCCGGGAAGGCTACGGCGACGCGCGGGTCGAGGCGGACGAGGTGCGGGGGGTCGTGCTCGAACACGGGGAGTTCAAGGCGTATGGGGACCGCGTGCGCCGGGTGGTCGACGGTTGGCGGCGGGAGCATGCGCCGAGCCTGCGCGAGCTTGCCGTCGGGGATTCGCCCAAGGCGTTGATTCGGGATCTGTCGGAGGATCTGCTGGACCGCTTCGCCGGACTCCCGCTGCTCGACAGCTACGGTGTCTACCAGTGCCTGATGGACTACTGGGACGAGATCATGCAGGACGATGTGTACCTGGTGGTGACGGAGGGGTGGATGGAGGCTGCGCGGCCGCGGGTGCTGGTGCCGGTCAAGGGCAAGGCGACCGCGGAAATACCGGATCTGACCGTGAACCGGAAGAAGTACAGGATGGATCTGCTGCCGCCTGGGCTATTGGTCGCCCGGCACTTCGCGACGGAGCAGGCCGAGGTTGACCGTTTGCGGACGGAACAAGAGGGCATCGCCCGCGAGCTGGAAGAGTTCATCGAGGAGTACTTCGGGGAAGACGGGTTGCTGGAAGGCGCCACGAGCGACACCGGGAAGGTGACACAGGCCGCTGTGAGGGCGCGGCTGAAGGCGGTGGTCGGCGATGCCGAAGGGTGGGAGGAGCGGGATGGGCTGGAAGTGTGTCTGGATCTGATGAAGGCCCTTGCCGCGGCGAAGAGGGCGGCGAAGGCGGCCCAGACTCGGCTGGATTCGAAGGTGCTCGCGCGGTACGCGACGCTGACTGCGGCGGAGATCACCGAGCTCGTGGTCGGCGACAAGTGGATGGCGAGCGTGAAGGGCGCGATCGGGCAGGTGGTGGAACGTCTGACGGGTGGGCTGGTGGATCGGGTCAGGGTGCTGGAGGGGCGGTATGCGAGGCCTCTGCCGGAGCTGGAGCGGCGAGTGGAGGACTATGGGGCGAAGGTGGAGGGTCACCTGGAGCGGATGGGCGTGTCGGGATGAGTCGGCGATTGAAGCGCGAACCCCCGGCCGTTGGCGGCTTTCTTCTGGGACATCCTAGCTGCGGAAAACACCGGCAAACCGTCCAGGGTTCCCGGCGACCCGATCAAAGGCGCAAACGGAGATTGGAAGGAACAAGGTCGAGGCCGTGAGTGACGTAGTGGTGCCTGAGGATGTCCGTGCCACGGACTGTGCCAGGAGCGTGCCGGCGGCACGCGCGGGGTACCATCGCACCGAGTTGGGGATGCTTCCGCAGGATTGGCGGATTAAGGCCATCTCCGCAATTGCCAACGTGAAGACTGGACCATTCGGATCCGCTCTGCATGAACGCGACTATGTCGATCACGGTACTCCAATTGTCACCGTCGAGCACCTCAGTGAACATGGCATTAGACATCAGAACCTACCTCTGGTGTCCGACAGAGATCGCCATCGCCTCAAGGGCTACTTGCTTCGTCGCGGGGACATCGTGTTCAGTCGGGTGGGTTCCGTAGACCGCAACTCGTTGGTCAGCCAAGATGAGGACGGATGGCTCTTTTCGGGCCGTCTACTCAGGATTCGGATATCATCAGAAAACCTGACGTCTGCCCGATACCTCAGTTACCACCTTCACACGGAGTCGTTTAAGAAACGAGGTCACAGTCTCGCAGTCGGCCAGACAATGGCCTCTCTGAATACGGAGATACTGAGGGCCGTGCAGGTGGTCTTGCCACATGTTCTCGAGCAGCGCGCCATCGCC
>VYAQ01000302.1:0-9905 GCA_009844885.1 Gemmatimonadota bacterium | reverse complement strand
CGCGCCATCGCCACCGTCCTCTCCGACATGGATGCCGAAATCACCGCCCTCGAGCACCGCCTCGACAAGACCCGCGCGATCAAACAGGGTATGATGCAGCAGCTGCTCACCGGTTCCATCCGCCTGCCCATCCCCGAGGACGACACGAGCGACAACGACCATGACGCCTGAATCGCAGAACATTGAATGGAAGCGATCCTGGCGTGACGAGCACCTCAAGTGGATCTCCGGGTTCGCGAACGCCCAGGGCGGTGTTCTGGAGATCGGAAAGGACGACCGCGGCGAGGTCGTCGGTGTGAAGGAGGTGCTCCGCCTTCTCGAGGAGATCCCCAACAAGGTGCAGTCCCTGCTCGGGATCGTGGTCGATGTCAATCTGAAGTCGGAATCCGGTCGGGAGTACGTTGAAATCGCGGTCGAGCCGCACCCCAATCCGATCAGCTACAAGGGCGAGTTCCACTATCGGAGCGGCAGCACGAAACAGGTGCTCAGTGGTGTGGCGCTGAGCCGGTTCCTGCTCGAGCGATACGGACGAACGTGGGATGATGTGCCGTGGCCTGGCGTCGGGCTGAAGGACCTCGATGACCGGGCGATCGACCGGTTCCGCAGGAGTGCGGTCGAGAGCGAGAGGCTTCCTCCTGAGGTCCTCTACGAATCGGTCGATAGCCTCATCGAGAACCTGGGTCTGCGGGAAGGAGCCTATTTGAAACGGGGAGCTGTCCTGCTCTTCCACCCGTCGCCCCACAAGCTCATCCCCGCCTACGTCAAGATCGGATACTTTCGTGGCTCCGAGGTGTTTTTCCAGGACATGGTCGATGGCGACCTGTTCACGCAGGTCGACCGGACGATGGACCTGTTATACAGCAAGTACACGCGCGCGTTGATTTCCTATGACGGCATCTACCGCGTCGAGACTTTCCCGGTTCCCCGCGAGGCAATGAGGGAAGCGGTGATCAACGCAGTCATCCACCGGGACTACGCCAGCCAGACGACGATTCAGATTCGCGTTTACGACGACAGGATCTCGATCTGGAATGCCGCTCATCTGCCTCCGGAGTGGGCCAGCGACCAGCGTGCCGGCGAGCTCCCTTCGCGTCCGCACAACCCGCAGATCGCCAACGCATTCTTTCGCGCCGGGATGATCGAAGCCTGGGGCCGAGGCATCCGGCGGATCGTGGACGTTTGCCGCGAGGCGGACAACCCGACGCCAACGTGGACGCTGGAAGCGGGTGGCGATGGTCTGTGGGTGAGGTTCCCGTTCTCCGACGCCTATCAGGCTGCCGACGCCGTTGCGCGGGGGATCGGAGCAGGTGGTACCATCGGAAAAACAGTCAGGAGTTTCGGATCCTCCGACCAACGTCCAGAAACCACCCAGAAAACATCCAGAAAACATCCAGAAGAGACTGACACCAGCAAGAGCCTCGCCGACCGGATTGTCGCGTTCCTACGGGCGAATCCATCTGCCAGTCGTCGCGAACTTGTCGAGGGACTTGAGGGCGCCACGGAGGGAAGCGTCAAGTATCAGTTAGGTAAACTCAAGCGTTTGGGTAAATTACGCCGTGTCGGACCCGACCGGGGAGGACGCTGGGTAGTCGTTGGTGCTTCCGATGATGCGGGCGACGGCGAGAACGACCGGTGCGCCGATGACGGCCGAGGAACGGGACAAGCACCTCCGGAAGACGGCCAGAAAAGCGCCAGGAACGACGACCAACAGCCAGAACACTACCAGAAAACCACCAGAAAACAGCCAGATCAGACGGTTCAAGAGCCAGAAAACCCCCAGAAGTGGAGTGCGACCGCCAGAAAACAACCAGAGCCGCTTCCACTTCCCGACCGCATCCTGGTTCTCCTTGCCCAGAACCCGTCCGCGAGCCGCCGCAAAATCGCTGCAGCTCTCGACACCACCGCGTCAACCGTACGGTACCAGCTGGACAAACTGCGCCGGACCGGGAAGATCGAACGGCTCGGTCCCGATAAGGGCGGCCACTGGAAGGTGCTGGACGGCACCGCTACCGAATGTGATCCCATGCCTGCCCCCTACTCCGGGGATGCCGAATGACCTCCGTCGGAGCGCTGGAGATCCAGACCCAGCGGGACGTCATCCGCCACTTCCGCGACCACCTCGGCTACACCTACCTCGGCAACTGGCACGAACGCGACAACAACCGGAACATCGAGGCCGAGTTCCTCACCCGGTTCCTCAAGTGCCAAGGCCACTCCCGCGTCCTGATCACCAAGGCACTCGACAAGCTCGACAAGGCCGCCGCGATCGGCGGGAGCAAGACGCTCTACGATGCCAACCGCGAAGTCTACGGTCTCCTGCGCTACGGCGCCCGGGTCAGCCCCGGAGTTGGCGAACACACGGTCACCGTCCACCTAATCGACTGGGAAAACCCCGCCGCCAACCACTTCGCCATCGCCGAAGAGGTCACGGTCACCGGCAAGAACACCAAGCGGCCCGACATCGTGCTCTATGTCAACGGGATCGCCATCGGGGTTCTCGAACTCAAGCGCTCCACGGTTTCGGTGGCGCAGGGAATCCGTCAGAACCTGGACAGCCAGAAGAGGGAGTTCATCCAGCCGTTCTTCAGCACCGTGCAACTCGTCATGGCTGGCAGCGACACAGAGGGGCTGCGCTACGCGGTGATCGAGACCCCTGAGAAGTACTGGCTCCGCTGGAAGGAAGCCGATGCTGCCGACGACGACTCCACCTCTCCCCTTCTTACCGAACTCGGCCACCTCTGCGCCCCCGACCGCCTGCTCGAACTCATCCACGACTTCGTGGTCTTCGACGCCGGCGTGAAGAAGATCTGCCGACACAACCAGTACTTCGGCGTGAAGGCGGCTCGCGAATTCGTCGGCCGCCGCGAAGGTGGGATCATCTGGCACACCCAAGGCAGCGGGAAGAGTCTCACGATGGTGTGGCTGGCGAAGTGGATCCGTGAACTGAAGAACGTGGACGGCCGGATCCTAATCGTCACAGACCGTACCGAGCTCGACGAACAAATCGAGATGGTCTTCAAGGGTGTGAAGGAGGATATCCATCGAACGAAGAGCGGTGCCGATCTCGCGGAAGCGCTTCGCGACCCCGCCAAATCGCTCATCTGCTCGCTCGTCCACAAGTTCGGGAGCTCCGAGGAAGGCAATGTCGACCAGTACGTGAGCGACCTGCAGAGCCACCTCACAGGTGACCTCCGACCCCCAGGCGAGATCTTCGTCTTCGTGGACGAGTGCCACCGGACCCAGTCCGGCAAGCTGCACAAAGCCATGAAAGCGATCCTTCCCGACGCGACCCTCATCGGGTTTACCGGGACGCCTCTCCTGAGATCCGACAAAGCGCGGAGTATCGAGATCTTCGGCCCATACATCCACACCTACAAATACGACGAGGCCGTTGACGACGGGATGGTGCTGGACCTGCGCTACGAGGCCCGGGACGTCGACCAGGACATCACCTCGGAGGCGAAGATCGACCAGTGGTTCGATTCAAATACCGAGGGCCTGAGCAAACTGGCGCGCGCGCAACTCAGGCAGCGGTGGGGCACCATACGGAAGGTCACGAGCTCGCTTCCCCGGATTCGCGAGATCGTGGCCGACATCGTGTTGGACATGGAGATCAGGGACCGCCTGAAGAGTGGGCGTGGCAACGCCATGCTCGTGTGCGACAGTGTCTACGCGGCGTGCCGCTTCTTCGAGGCGTTCAGGCAGACGCACCTGAAGGACAAGTGCGCCATCGTCACTTCCTACAGCCCGACGGCAGCGGACATCAAGGGCGAAGAGACGGGGGAGGGCCTCACCGAGAAGCTGCTCAAGCACGACGTCTACCGGAAGATGCTCGCCGATCACTTCGACGAGGACGAGGACAAGGCCATGCAGAAGGCCGACCAGTTCGAAAAGGAGGTCAAGCGGCGCTTCGTGAAGGAACCAGGACAGATGAAGCTCCTGATCGTGGTCGACAAGCTGCTCACAGGCTTCGACGCCCCGCCGGCGACTTACCTCTACATCGACAAGAAGATGCAGGACCACGGCCTCTTCCAGGCGATCTGCCGCGTCAACCGGCTCGACGGCGACGACAAGGAGTACGGCCACATCATCGACTACAAGGACCTCTTCCGGTCGCTCGAGGGCGCGATCAAGGACTACACGGGCGAAGCCTTCGAAGGCTACGACCGCGAGGATGTGGAGGGACTTCTGAAGGATCGCCTGGAGCAGGGGCGGGAGCGGCTGGAGGAGACCCGTGAGGCGGTCAAAGCGCTCTGCGAACCCGTCGAGCCCCCTCGCGACTCGCACGCGTATCGGCTCTACTTCTGTCACGGCGGCAAGGGTCTCGCCGCCAACGAGCGGAAGCGCCTCACCCTGTATCGCGCGGCAGCGGCCTTCCTGCGGGCCTACGCCAACCTGGCCAACGAGATGATCGAGGCGGGGTACAGCAAGGCCGAATGGCAGACCATCCGGGACGAGGTGGACCATTACGAGAAGGTCCGCCGGGAGATCAAGATGGCCAGCGGCGACTACGTCGATCTCAAGGTGCACGAGCCCGCCATGCGGCACCTATTAGACACCTACATCCGGGCTGAGGACAGCAAGGTCATTTCCAAGTTCGACGACATGACTCTCGTCGAGCTGCTGATCAAGGATGGTAAGGGCGCCATCGGCAGCCTTCCCGAAGGAATCCGACGCAGCCGTCGTGCGGTCGCCGAAACGATCGAGAACAACGTCCGGCGCCTGATCGTCGACGAAATGGCGGTCAATCCAAAGTACTACGAAAAGATGTCGACCGTGCTAGATGCGCTGATCAAGCAGCGCCGAGAGGAGGCGATCGAGTACGAGGACTACCTGAGGAAGGTGATCGAGTTGGCCGAGCAGGTGAAGCGAGGGGAGGGTGGGAGTTCGTATCCGGCCAGCATCAAGACCCCGGCGCTGCGGGCCATCTATGACAACCTGCCGGAGGAATTGCTGGCGAAGCAGGTGGCCGAGGGGACCGATACGCCGGGATCTGACGAGACGGTCGATCCCCGCGAAGTCGTCGCGCTGGCTGTAGATCGCGAGGTCCGCGAGGCCAGAATGGCCGACTGGCGGGGTAACCCAATCAAGACGAATCGGATTGCGGCGGCTATCCAAACCGCCTTGGGCCCCGACAAAGCCCTGACGCTCACGATGCTCGAGATTGTGAAGGCGCAACGTGAGTACTGAAGGCGCCCGCATCGAGATCCGCGGTATTGAGGTCGAGATCGTCCGCAAGGACATCAAGCACCTGCACCTGGGCGTCTATCCCCCGGAGGGGCGGGTGCGCGTCGCCGCGCCGCTTCGCTTGGATAACGACGCGGTGCGGCTCGCCGTCATCTCGCGGCTGGCCTGGATTCGCCGAAAGCGGGCAGAGTTCCAGGGACAGGATCGCCAGTCGCGACGCGAGTTCGTGACGGGTGAGAGCCACTACTTCGAGGGGCGGCGCTACCGGCTGGATGTGATCGAGTCGACCGGCCCCACTGGGGTTCGTCTTCGCGACAAGGCCTGGATGGAGATGCGGGTGCGCCCCGACACCGAGCGGGACGCTCGTGAGGCCATGCTGTATCGGTGGTACCGGGCCCAACTCAGGGACCGCATCCCACAGATGATCGCGGAGTGGGAACCCAGGATCGGGGTCACGGTGGTTGATTGGCGCATCCGGCGGATGAAGACGCGATGGGGTACCTGCAACCCCGAAGTCGGACGGATCTGGCTGAATTCGGAGTTGGCCAAAAAGCCCGTGTCGTGCTTGGAGTACGTAGTAGTCCACGAGATGATCCACCTGATCGAACGGGGGCATGGCGAGCCGTTTCGGAGGATGCTTGACCGGCTACTGCCAGGTTGGCAAACGCGTCGCGCTGAGTTGAACCGCGACTACTTGCCTGATGAGACGTGGTGTCGATTGACACCCGCCTACACCCCCAGGTCACCAACGACGTCACAACGACTGCCTGCACCCTGAGCTACACGGCCCTATTCCGCTCCGAGTCCAAGCAGGTCCCCATGGGCTTCGAACAACGGTGTACTTCCACCCGAATTCGTCTCACGCAAGAACACCGCCGCGCGATTCACTATGTGAAATGGACGTTCTTCCGGCGCCTGCAAGATCAATCGCGCCGCCTCTTGTGCCAATTCCAACTCATGCGCTTCCATGCGCCGTCCCTCACTGTTGGCCCTTCTTCTCCCAAACACTCTGTCTACCAACTCACTACCCGGCGCCGCTGCCAACACCTTTACTAACAGCTCAGCCTCGGTGATGCGACCAAAAGTCGCATTGGCTAGCATCATCGCGGCGCCTCTTAGCGTATCCATGTCATCCGTGTTACGACAGATCTTGAGAATCCGACGTGTACCCTGAACCATCAATCGACGACCAACGAGCTGCCCCGTAACATCGCGCCTTCCCAAGAAACGTAGAAGCTCCGTTGGTTCATCATGAAATGCATCAGCCAATGGCCTCAATAACACTCTCGGAATCGAAATGTCTTCGAGCCAACCATCGCCGCGCTCTCCCGCCAACTGCGCCTGCCCACGAATAACATCCGCGATTGCCGCCTCCAGTGGTCGCAAGGCACCACCACGCGACGCGCGTACCCCCAGAGGCATGCCGAGTAACCACAATTCGTGGTAGTGCCACCATGCAAATGACCGAATATCGTCAGAGTCGTAATACGCTACCGCCTCGCGCCGCATGTCGTCAATCGCGCTTGGCACCACGTTCATTTGTTGCACCGCCACGATGTTCGATTCGTCAAGCATCTCAACTGCGCAACGGCACGCTATCCAACCCGCTATGCCTGCCTCCAACAAATGCGCCCGCACAGTGTCAATGTACATCAGCACCGCATTTCTGATGGCCGCTTGATCCTCCCCGCACAGTGCCGCCACGACACCGTTCGACGCACGAATCAGATCCCGAAGGGTTCTTTCTATCTCGGGTGCTAAAGGCTCGTCCAGGCCATTGTCCCAATATAGCTTAGTGTCATCGCGTTCCTCTACATCGCCAAGGTAGTCCTTCACATCCCGAATACGAAAGGCATTCGATTTCTCGCCGCTAGAAAGCAACACCCGAATGGCTTGTACGTTCTGTTGGAGCTTCCAAATGGCTAACGTATCATCGCCACGGGTTTCCAGAAGACCAATGGCGCGACGTCGATCCGCCAAACCCCCTATCGCAAACTGCAGGATCAGGCCCAAGTGCATCCGCCTCAAATACGGTACGTCTGGCACGGTACCGTGCCACAATGCAGATCGCCAAACACGTCGAGCTAAGATCCTCATCGGAATCCCTTGCCAATACCCATCGCTTGCCCCGAGTCTCTCGAGGGTACTCGGGGACCGATAAGGAGACGTCACCCTCACAATCGCTAGTGCGTCACCTGCCCTGCCCGCGTACTGTCGAACAAGACCGACATACTGCTCCTCGGGAAGGGCCTCGGCCGCTAGGCGATGCACGAGACCGAGCAAATGCTTATCTTCTGATTCCGAGCAGGCTCTAACGACGTTTGCGATGTGCTTGCTCGTGGTTTCGTCGCCGTGACAACGGCAAACCTCAGCCAAATCTCGTACTAGCACCTGCGGTGCACTGTATAGGCGAAGTGCCTCCACGTCCAGTATTTCCATAACGAAGCTCATTGCGTCCAAAAGCACATGCCGAGGTTGCGTGACTACTCCCTCAAGAAGTAGTTGAAGTACTATTCCCTTTCCGTCGTGCGGTCGCAACGCATCCCGCGAGTCTCTGTCGGCAGCCCTAGCTCGGGCGATCAAGTCGGGCTTTTCGTTCGGACGCCTGAGGCCAGCCAGAAAGATCGCAACCTCTCGCCAATAGCTCCTGTGTATCAGCAGCTGAAAGACTTCGGGTGCCTTGCCATCCGTTAGGCGGTTGCTGATGTATGACGCAGCAAAATACTCTTGTATCGGTTGAACCTCAAACCCATAGTTGGTGTCACGCCCTTCTCCGGAACGAGCGACAATCAATCCAAACCGTTCTTCGCCCAGTGCGAAATACCGATCTGCTAGCTTGCTCGAATGACCCTCGCGGACAAGCCATTGGCCAGCCAACCGGACAATCTCGTTACGATCAAGGGATCGTCGGCCTTCCTCCAGTTCGGTCATACCATGGATGCGAAATCCGAGAAAGGAGTGCAGTCCTTCCACTAGGTCACGGTTCTGGGCCAATTCGGGGCTCTTCTCCACATCTCGGTCGATCACGATCTGAAAATAGTCCCGGTACAACTCCGCTCTGCGGTCTGGAAATGCCTCTCCCTTTAGGTAAATGAATTGTAGGAGAACGGACATTTGCATTGGATTCCGAGCCAAAGCATCCACATGTGGCTCGTACCGCCGCCCCTCGAAGGAGTGCCGGATACGCACCCTCTCCTCTTCGGTAGTGATTTGCGCCTGTAGCCAACGGCCAAGATAGTCGTCGATTCGATTCCCATCCATCGGGGCGATAACAGCACGTGTGAATCCATCTAGTTTGTTTCGGCGCCCAACTACTGCCGGTGGCCGTGTCGTCAAGACCACTCTCAAGTCAACGTCTAACCCCTCCTCGAAGCGTCCGATAGTGGCCATGATCGCATCTATCGCCCTATCCCTTAGGGAATCATTGCCAATCTCGTCCAGTCCATCCAATAGGAGAATAACAGAACTGCGTTCGACCCACGCAGAGACGTCCTCAACTGTCACCGATGCGCCACCGGCATCGCGGCCCAGCATGGCACCGATGTACTCCTCCAAAGTCCCTTCCCGCGCATTCGCTAGCCAGCGTGCAAAATCGCCCAGTTCTATTCTGATTGGCACTCGCAATCGACAGCCCTGATGCCACGCCGTAACACGGTCCTCGTTTGCCTGTAGCCCTAGTACCTTTTGACGATAAACCTGCGCGGCCATCTGTGTGACCGTCGATTTCCCCTGGCCTGGTCCGCCCTCCAAGAGGATTCTCCGGATTCCCAGACCATCGTCGATCAGGAGTTGAAGTGCTGTGGGCGGTGTTGTCCATCGTGCGGGAGGATGGAATGGCCGGAGGCCACTGGGATCCTCAGCGTACCTTCGGTGGATTTGGTTGGCGAACGACGACCGAAAGAGCGTATCGTCAAAGTGAATCCTCGCATCGAGATCTACAAAAAGATCAAACAGCTGCTGCTCTAGTTCTATTTGTCGAAACTTGACTGTAAGGTCACGCCTGTATTGATGAGTAGTAGCTACTCTGAATGTTCGAGATAGTGCCTCTTCATTTGAGCTGTGAGTGCTGACCAACAACGGTGGAACTCCCCCAGGAAACAACTCCGGGAAAGCGAGCCACAAATCAGGCGCCCAGTCCAAAGATGTAGTTATGGACTCTCCCCACCAAATATCGGCATGCAGTTGCCGGTGATCGGCTAGCAATTCTTGCCGGACCTCGTCCGTCTTGTCCAGTGCATACTTGCTGCTCGTGACGTTTGTCACTAAGAAGAAGTAGTTCACGACTCCGCGGCCTCGGTCGCCTAGGACGACATCGTTTAGCGCATTCTTGAACTCTTGAATCACGCGTCCGCGTAGGGTACTGGGGCGCTGTTCACCCATCCGATGGTACTTTGCCTGGAATACGTATCGGCCGGGTCTTGGAGGGCTAACAAGTGGGTTGGTCGAAACGAGCGACGTAGGATCATGCACATATTCCATGTATGGGTTGTTGCGCGCAGTCTCCCCATCCCTGCCGCCGTCTTGACCTCGAAGAGGAGTTAGTCGTACATCTTGACCAAACCTAGCCGTAAGTATCGCATTCACCAAACGCTGAAACCTCTCGGCGTCTCTAAGTTGATTCAAGTCGTATTGCATGTTCTGTTGCTAGTGAAGTTCGGCCTTTTCTGAGAATGCAGGTTCCACAGGGTGTTTCACCCCCCTACCCCACCACCCCCCTC
>VYAQ01000017.1 GCA_009844885.1 Gemmatimonadota bacterium | reverse complement strand
CCCCTGGCCCGTGTACAGGAACGCCACGCCCCCGCCCGCCGGTGTCGCGGCGATGGACTCCGCCCGGTTCTCCAGCGCGAGGAGTTGCTCCGAGAGTTCGTTCGCGCCGCCGAACGCGAGCCCCGCCCGCACCGGGAAGTGGCTCCTCCCCACGCCCGCCGTCCATGCGGCGTCGGCGAGCCGCTCCACGGCCTTTTTCCCGGACTCCCGGGGCAGCCACTCCCGGTAACGCGCCGCGAGCTCCCCGAGCGCCTTGCCGCTCCGGGCGGAGAGCGGCAACACCCGCCGGGGGCGCTCCGTGAGCGGCGCCGCTCCGGCCGGCGGCGCGCGACCGCTCTCCACACCGGGCGCCGGGGCGCCGGGCTGCGCTGCGATGAGCATGCTCGGCCCCTGCTGCGAGGGGTACTGCTCGAGGACCACGTGCGCGTTCGTCCCCGAGAGCGCGAACGAACTCACCGCGGCGCGCCGCGGCCGGTCAGTGATCTCCGGCCAAGGCGTCTCCTCGGTGGTGACTGCAAGGGGCAGGGAATCCCATGCGATGCGGGGACTTGGCGTCTCGCAGTGCAGATGCTTCGGGATCACCCCCGCCCGCAACGCGAGCAGCACCTTGATCACCCCCGCGACCCCCGCCGCCGCCTCCAGATGGCCGATGTTCGTCTTCACCGATCCGATCAACAGCGGCCGTCCGGGCTCCCGGCCCTCGCCGTACACGGCCCCCGCCGCCTGCGCCTCGATGGGGTCGCCGAGACTCGTCCCCGTTCCGTGCGCCTCGAGGTAGTCCACCGAAGCGGGCGGAACTCCCGCCCGCCGCAAGGCTTCCCGTATGACCTGTTCCTGCGCGAGGCCGTTCGGCACCGTGAGACCGGCACTCGCCCCGTCCTGGTTCAACGCCGACCCGAGCAGCACCCCCAGGATCCGGTCCCCCTCCCGCTCGGCGTCCGCGAGCCGCTTCAGCACGAGCATCCCGCACCCTTCACCACGCCCGAACCCGTCCGCGGCGGCATCGAAGGTCTTGCAGCGGCCGTCGGGCGCGAGCATCCCCGCTTCCTGAAACACTGGCGCCAACCCGGGTTTCAGGATGACGTTCACGCCCCCGGCGAGCGCGAGGTCGGCCTCTCTCCGCTGCAGCGCGGCCATGGCCTGGTGGATCGCGACCAGGGACGAGGAACAGGCGGTGTCCACCGCGAGAGCCGGGCCCGTCCAACCGAGAGTAAACGCGATTCGCCCGCTGGCGGCCGCGAAGCTCGTGCCGGTGAGCGTGTGCACCGAGGGCCTCACGCCCTCGAGAAGCGCCTGATAGTCGCCGCTGCCAATGCCCACGTACACGGCACCCCGCCGTTCCTTCCCCGGATCCAGCCCGGCGTCCTCGAGGGCCTCCCAACTCACCTCCAGCAGGAGGCGCTGCTGCGGATCCATGACCTCCGCCTCCGCGGGCGAGATCCGGAAGAAGCCGGCGTCCAGCCGATCCACCCGCTCGAGGTACCCCGCGAGGGCGGCGCCTGAAGCGGAGCCCCGCGCGTGGGGCGGCCCGCTCGTCACCGCGTCCCGACCCGCCAAGAGCGAACGCTGGAACTCCGCCACGCTCGCGCCCGCGGGGAAGCGGCACGACATCCCGACGACGGCGATCCGGCGGCGCAGACGGGCGGCTTTCTCCTGCCGGGCTCGAATCGCCCGCGCCAGTTCGGGGGTGAGTTCGGGAACCGAACGCGGCTCAGACATCGTCGTCCTCGCCCAGAGCGAGCTGCTCCGCAAACTCCTCGACCGAGAGGGCGGACGCGGGATCTCGACGGGGCGGACTTGCCGGCGCGTCGGGCGCCGGCTTCTCCCCAGAAGCGAGCCGCTCGACCAGGTGGCGCGCGAGCTTCTGAGCGCTCGGATAGTTGAACGCGATGGTGTTCGGAACCACGAATTCTCCGGCGAGCCTCCGGTTGAGCCGGGTCCGCAACTCCACCGCCATCAGGGAGTCCATTCCAAGGTCGAAGAACGGGACATCCGGCGGAGGCGCCGACGGACGCCCGAGCGCCAACCGCAGCTCCTCCCGAACGACGTCGAGGACGAGCCGCTCGCGGGACGCGGCCGGGGCGGCCCGCACCCGCGCCGCGAAGCCATCGGTCTCGACAGGCGCTCCGCCGGCCACACCCTTGCCGGTTACCTCGGCGAAGAAGGGATGGGCCGCCGCGGCTGCTTCGAACGCCGGCCAGTCCACCGACGCCACGGCTGCGGTCCCCACGTTCTCACGGAGCAGGCGTTCCAGGGCGCGGAACCCCTCGGCGGGAGTGACCCACGCAACTCCCCGGGAAGCGAGCCGCCTGGCGATACGGTCCCGCTGTTCCTCCGCCTCCCCGAGGCCCGACCACGGCCCCCACGCGATCGCCTGACCCGGAAGCCCCAGCGACCGCCGGTGCCGCGCCAACTGGTCGAGGAACGCGTTCGCCGCCGCGTGGTTCGCCTGACCCGCATTCCCCAGGACGCCCGAGACGCTCGAAAACAGCACGAACAGATCGAGCTCCCGGTCGAGCATCGCCCGATGAAGACGCCACGCGCCCACCACCTTGGGGGCGAGAACCGTCTCGAAACGGCCCCAGTCCTGGTTCGTGATGGCCGCGTCCGCCAGCACCCCCACGCTGTGGAACAGCCCGCCGAGCGGCAGCCCCGCGGCATCCATCCGCGCGAGCATCGCCGTCACCGCCTGCCCGTCGGTCACGTCGGCGATCTCCACCCGGACATCCACCCCACGTTCGCAAAGTTCCCCGATCGCTGCCGCCGCATCCGGGTCCGGCGCCCGCCGGCCGTTCAGCACGACCGCGCCGGCCCCCGCTTCGGCCAGCCAGCCCGCCAGCCGCAGTCCGATGCCTCCGAGCCCCCCCGTCACCAGGTAGCTTCGATCCGCCCGCACCCGGGACAACGCGTCTCCGGCCGCCGGCACCCGAGCGGCCGACCGGACCAGCCGGGCCACCCGGCGCTTCCCGCCCCGCCGCGCGACCCGCGTCTCCCGGTCCGGGAAGAGCAGCTCGTCGGCAA
>VYAQ01000043.1 GCA_009844885.1 Gemmatimonadota bacterium | reverse complement strand
GGGCGGGGGCGCTGAAAGCGAGGCCGTGCGCGGGGTCGGCGCCCGGGCGGCAGCCTTCCAAATCCCCCGCCGCCGGTGCAGATTGGAAGCCCTTCCGCGTGCCGGTCTCGCGCCGCGTCCGCCCACACCGCCCTCTCCCAACCACGGAACCCCCCATGAGCGATGCCCCTGTCACCCACTATCGTCTGGCCGAGCAGCCCGTCGAGGAACTCAACCCGCTCATTTCGCGGAGCCTGATCACCGGCGAGCGCGCCATGCTGGCGCATGTCTACCTCAAGAAGGGCGCGGTCGTGCCGATGCACTCGCACGACAACGAGCAGATCACCTACGTGCTGGAAGGGGCGCTCCAGTTCCGGATCGGCGACGACGGGCCGCAGGAGCTGGTCGTGCGGTCGGGCGAGGTGCTGCACCTGCCCAGCAACGTGCCGCACGAGGCCGTGGCGCTCGAGGACACGATCGATGTGGACGTGTTTACGCCGCCGCGGCAGGACTGGCTGGACGGGACCGACTCGTACCTGCGGAGCGCCGGCTCCGGCGAGGGGGAATAGTGGGGTCGGCGGGCAGGCTCGTCGGGAGCCCGTGGATCTGGAAGGACGGCGAGTTCATCCGCTGGGACGACGCGCAGGTGCATGTGCTCAGCCTGGCGGTGCAGTTCGCGGCGTCGGTCTTCGAGGGCGTGCGCTGCTACGAGACGCCGAAGGGGCCGGCGGTCTTCCGGCTGGACGCGCACCTGAAGCGGCTGATGTCGTCGAGCCGGACGTACCGGATGCAGCCGGACCACACGATCTCAGAGCTGACCGAAGCCGTGTGCGCGACGATCCGCAAGAACGAGCTGAGGTCGTGCTACATCCGCCCGATGGTTTTGCGGGGTTACGGGGCGGCGAGCATGCGCCCGGACCTCAGCCCGATCGAGACCTACATCCCGGTGTGGCCGTGGGGCGCGTATCTGGGCGAAGAGGGGCTGGCGAAGGGGGTCGACGTGTGCGTGTCGTCGTGGAACCGGCCGGCGCCGAACACGGTGCCGAGCGGGGCGAAGTCGGCGGGCAACTACCTGGTTTCGACGCTGATGGTGATGGAGGCGTCGTCTCACGGATACGTGGAGGCGATCGGGCTGGGGCCCAGTGGGCTGGTGAGCGAGGGGAGTGGGCAGAACCTGTTCATGGTCGTCGACGGCGAGGTCGTGACGCCGATCCTGGACGGGACCTCGCTGTCGGGCATTACGCGCCACTCCGTGCTGAAGATCGCGGAGGAGCTGGGCTACACGGTGCGCGAGCAGCTGGTGCCGAGGGAGATGCTGTACGCGGCGGACGAGCTGTTCTTCACGGGGACCGCGTCGGAGGTGACGCCGATCCGGTCGGTCGACGGGCTGGAGGTGGGGAACGGGCGCCGGGGGCCGGTGACCGAGCGGATTCAGGCGCGCTACCTGGAGGTGGCGAACGGCGAGGGGCCGGATCCGTGGGGGTGGCTGACGTACCTGTAGGGGGGCTCGGCGGGGGCGCCGCTAGCCGGCCGCGTTCAGCGCCAGCACCGCATGCAGCAGCACGTTGGCCCCGCGGGTGATGTCCTCGGGCGCGGTGTATTCGAGCGGCGAGTGGCTGATGCCGTCGCGGCTGGGGACGAAGATCATGCCGACGGGGCCCAGTTCGGCCATGCTCTGGGCGTCGTGTCCGGCACCTGACGGCATGCGCACGGCCGAGTAGCCGAGGTCGGTGGCGGCGCGTTCGAGAATGTCGCGGAAGGCAGGGGCAGTGGGCGCGGCGAGGCTCTCGTAGAAGCGTTCGAATTCGATGGTGACGTCGCGGGCGGACTCGATTTCGCGGGCTTTTGCGACAATTTCGGCGAAAATTTGTCCGATTTTGTCCATTTCGAGGTCGCGGATCTCGAGCGTGGCCCGCACCTCGCCCGGCACGACGTTGGGTGCGCCCGGCACGGCCTCGATCCTGCCGACCGTGGCCACCTGCCGCCCCTCCGTGGTGGTCGCGACCTCGTTGACCGCGCGGATCAGGTCGGCGGTGGCGACGAGCGCGTCCCGGCGCTGGGGCATGGGCGTCGTGCCCGCGTGGTTCTGGGCGCCGAGCACGTTGATGTACCAGCGGCGGATGCCGACGATGCCCTCGACGATGCCGATCTGGGTGCCGGCGGTTTCGAGGATCGCGCCCTGCTCGATGTGAAGCTCGAGGAACCCGGCCATGGACCCGGGTTCGCGCTGCGCCTCGTCGAGCCGCGCGGCGTCGCCGCCGAGACGGTTGATGCCGTCGCGAATCATGAAGCCGGAGGCCGTGACGACGTCGAATTCGAAGGGCTCGACCCGCCCGACCAGCGCACGGCTTCCGGTCTTGCCCCCCTCTTCGTTCTGGAACACGACGACCTCGAGGGGGTGGCCCAGTTCGACCTCGTGGTGGTGCAGCGTGAGCGCAACCTCGAACGCCGCCGCGCAGCCCACCATGCCGTCGTAGCTGCCGCCCTCCGGGACCGTGTCCAGGTGGGACCCCATGATGATCGGGAGCGCGGCGGGGTCGGCGCCGGGCCGCCGTCCGATGAGGTTGCCGGCAAGGTCCACCGACACCTGCAGGCCGGCGCTCTCCATTACGGAGGTGGCGTAGGCCCGGGCGGCGATGTCTTCGTCGCTGTAGGCCAGGCGGGTTGTCCCGCCGTCGTCCGTGCCTCCGTAGCGGCGGAAGACGTCGAGAATCGCGTTGAGGCGGGCGCCGTCGACGAGCGGGGCCTGCGGGAAGGCCGTGGCTGCCTGGAGCGGCGCGGGCAGGGCGGCCCCTCGGAGCGGCGCCGGGAAGGTGGCCGCAAGCGCCGCCGAAACCTTCAGGAAGTCGCGGCGCGCGAACGACTCGCCGCGTTCGACCGGCGGTAGCGGGTCACGGGGCATTCGTCTTATCCTGGCCGATGGCATTGCCGAGGCGCGACGCGGTGAGCGCCTGTGAGTCCCTTCAGAATAGGTGGACAGTCCGCTTTGGACGAGGGAGGCTTCAACTTCGACGGCGACTACGGGGAGAGCTACGAGGCCCTCGCCCGCCAGGTCATCCCGGGGTACCTGACCTTCTTCCCCATGTTCGCCGCGCTCGTCGAGCCGGACCTGCCGCCGGGCGCAAGGGTGCTGGTGATCGGGGCGGGCACGGGGATCGAACTCGTGACGCTCAAGCGGGTGCGGCCGGACCTCCGGTTGCACGGGGTCGACCCCTCGGAGCAGATGCTGGAGATCGCGCGGCGGCGCGTAACGGAGGCGGGAGTCGCTGACGGGGTCAGCTTCCAGCACGGGTACGCGGAGGATGTCCCGGCCGCGCCGCTCTTCGACGCCGCAACCCTGATCAACGTCCTTCACTTCGTCCCCGACGACGGGAGCAAGGCCGCGTTGCTGGGCGACATCGCGCGCCGATTGAGGCCGGGCGGCGTATTCGTCTTTTTCGACCTCCACGGCGGCGCCGATCCGGAAGAGCACGAGCGCTACCTGTCCGCCTGGCGGCGCTACTGGACGATTCGTGGAATGACGGCGGACGAGAAACGGCGCTTCGACGCGCGGATTCGCGAGGGGATTCATTTTGCCCCGGCCTCGCGGGTTGTCGAACTGGCGCGAGAGGCTGGCCTGACCGAGCCGCGGCGCTTCTACACGAGCCTGCTGTACGGCGGCTGGACCTTTCGGCGGGCCGGCGGGTAGGGCCGCACATGCGAATGTGGCGACCAGCGCTCATGCCTCTGGCCATGATTGTCGTTGCCGGCTGCGCCGATCTCGCGCTCGAACCCGGTCAGATCCCACACTCCCTGTCGATCTCCCCCGAGGACGCACGCGTCAAGGTGGGTGATGCCGGAGAGTTCAGTGTCACGGTATTCGACGAAGACGGACAGGTCATTCCGGGACCCCCCGCGTGGGCGCCCGCAGCGTGGGAGGTGGCCGATCCATCCATGGTCGAGTTCGGACCGGATGGCGGGTTCACGGCGCTGGACAACGGCGAAGCGAGGATCGGCGCCCGCTCGGCAGGGCTGCTGGCCCGCACCACGCTGCTGATCAGCCCGGGCAGCGTGCGGCTGACGGCGCCCGCGGTCTACCTGAATCAGGCCATCCAGCGCCTCGACGGCACGGTCCCGCTGATCGCCGGACGCAGGGCACTGCTGAGGGTGTTTGTCACCGGCGACGAGGTCAGCTACTACGAACCCCGCGCCTATGCGGACTTTCTGCTCGGCGGGAGGGTGATCCACACGGCCCCGATGGACCCGCCGCACGTCATTCCCGATGCAGTCGACGAGAAGTGGCGGTTGCGGTCGTTCAACGCCGAGATCCCCGGTGAGGTGATTCGGCCCGGCGTGCAATTGTCCGTCGAATTGGATCCCGACGGCGTGGTGCCCCTGCGGCCGGGCAGCGAGCGGAGGGTCCCGGCGGAAGGGGCGCTGGCCCTCAATGTGGTCGAGCTTCCCGTGCACTATCAGACGCTGGTTCCGGTGATCGCCGCGACCGACCCCCGCGAACAGATCCGCATCTGGGCTCAGGGCATGACCGCGGAGAGCGAGTGGCTCCGGTTTGCGCGCAGCGTGCTCCCGATCGGAGACATGCACCTGACCATGCACGAGCCCTTCTACACCTCGGTGGACCTGAACACCTTCGACGGCTGGCGGCAGCTCATCAGCGACATCAGGACACTGCGGACCATGGAGAACGGCAGAGGCTACTACTACGGCGCCTTCCATCGTGCCAACCTGACGGGGCTCGTGGGGTTGGGGTACATCGGCTATCCGGTCAGCATAGGGTTGAGTCAGGACGACACGTTCGCCCACGAGGTGGGCCACAACATGAGTCTCGCCCATGCCCCCTGCGGTGGTGCAGGAGGACCGGACCCCCGATTCCCCTACCGAGATGGCAGCACCGGGGTCTGGGGGTACAATCCGGCTGGCGGGGGAATCATCGATCCCGATCAGTACAAGGACCTGATGGGGTATTGCAATCCGAGCTGGGTCAGCGACTACAGCTTCGAGAAGGCCCTGGGTTTCCGGATTCGCACGGAGATCAGGCCGGGTGCGGGGGATCCTGGCGGCGTGGACCCCGTAGATGTCCGCGGACCCGTCGAGCAGACACTCCTGTTGAGGGGCAGCGCGGTCGGCGGCGAACTGGTGCTCGAGCCCGCTTTCCTGGTGGAGACCCAGCCGGTCCTGCCGGACGGTGACGGCCCGTACCGCCTGGAAGGGATCGGTAAAGGTGAGCGCATCGTTTTCTCGTTCGACTTCACACCGACGCCCCTGGAGTTCGGCGGAGGGGACTTTCTCTTCGCGATACCCTACGACGTGGAGTCGGATGGGGTGCTGGAGCGGGTAGTCTTGTCGGGACCGGAGGGCGAGTTCGTGCTCGGGCCGTCCAGCACCAGCCCGATGGCCATCATCACCAACCGCGACAACGGGCAGGTGCGCGCCATTTTGCGCGACTGGAACGGCGGCTTGCACCTCCTGGACGGGAATACCGAGATCATGGTCAGCGACGGCCTGCCCGACGGGGTGCGGTAGCGCCCGAGCCCCGCCTCAGCCGCCCGGCCCGGTAATCCTGTACTCGCTGGGCGGGACCTCGCCGCGCAGGTGCTCGATGAAGTAGTCCCAGGTCCGGCGCACCACGTAGGGCTCGCTGGAGTAGCCGTGGTTCCGGTTGGGCAACACGAACATGTCGAAGTCCTTGTTGTGCGCGATCAGCTCCTCGATCACGCGGATCGTCATGTTGGGGTGCACATTGTCGTCGAGCGTTCCGTAGTGAAGCAGCAGCTTGCCCCTCAGGTTCGCCGCCAGGTTCTGGTTGGCCTGATTGTCGTAGTTGTCGGTGCCGTCGGCGTTCTCGACGAGCAGTCCCTGGTACTTCTCCGCCCAGGGGAAGTGATAGCCGCGGTTGTCGTGGTTGCCGGCGCCCGACACGGCCACCTTGAAGAAGTCGGGCCAGCGCAGGATCGCATCGGTCGATGAGAAGCCGCCCCCCGAGTGCCCGAAGATGCCCACCCGCCCGAGGTCCATCTGGGGGTAGCGGCCGGCCAACTCCTTGAGCGCCGAGATGTGGTCGGGGATGCCGTTGTCGCCCATGTTCGCATAATAGGCGTCGTGGAACGCCTTGGAGCGCAGCGGCGTGCCGAAGGCGTCGACCGCGAAGACGATGAAGCCGAGTTCGGCGAGCGCACGGCCATTGCCTCGCCCGGAGGCCGAGAAGTCGTAGCGGGTGACGGCGCCGATCTGGGGGCCGGGATAGATGTAGTCGACGACCGGGTAGCTCTGCTCGGGGTCGAAGTCGGAGGGGAACCAGAGCAGGCCGTACACGCTGGTGGTGCCGTCGCGTCCCTTGGCTTCGAAGGGGACGGGCGGGATCCAGCCGGCCTCTTCGAGACGGGAGATGTCGGCGGTCTCAATGGTTTGCACGACGCGGCCGTCGCGTCCGCGCACGACTGCCGTGGGCGCCATCTCGGGCGTCGAGTGCTGGTCCACGAAGTAGCGGCCGCTGGGCGAGGGCGTGATCTGGTGCACGGCGTCCTCGGAGCTGAGCAGCTGCAGGCCGGTTCCGTCCAGGCCCACGCGGTAGAGGTGGAGGTGATAGGGGTGCCGTCCCTCCTCCCGGCCCACCGCCGTGAAGTACACGGTACGCGAGGCCTCATCCACCTGCAGAAGCTGCGCGACCAGCCAGGGGCCGGAGGTGACCTGGTTTTTCAGGTTGCCGTCACCGTCGTAGAGATACAGGTGGCCGAAGCCGTCCCGCTCGGACCACCAGAGGAACTCGGAGCCGTTGCCGAGCACCTGCCAGGCGGGCGCAAACGAGGTGAAGTTGTTGAGTTCGACATAGGTCGGCCCGGTCTCTTCCAGCAGCTCGGTCGCGCTGCCGGTGGCGGCGTCCACGCGGAAGAGCCGGTAGCTCTTGAAGTCGCGGCTGCGGTGCGTGTAGAACACGTGGCTGCCGTCGGCGGTCCACTGGACGTCGGCGAAAGCGGTGTCGCCGCGGGCGAAGTTGCCCGGCTGGGGCGCGATGTCGGCGCGGACCGACGTGCCGGCCTCCGCGTCGAGGATCCACAGCTCCGACGTGGGGACGATGGAGTCGCCCGGGAGCGCGTAGGCCCACGAGTGCAGGATCGGCCGCCCGTCCGCGGCTTCGAGCAGGTGGAAGCGCTCGACTTCGCGCTCGTCGTAGCGGTGGGTGGCGATCCGGCGCGAATCGGGCGACCACTGCATGACCGGTGAGCGCTCGCGGTGGGCGCGGCGGCTGGTGATTTCCTGGCAGCAGCCCTCGGGGATCGCGCCGTAGCCGAAGTCGGTCTCGCCGTCGTGGGTCAGTTGCCTCTCCGCTCCGCTGGCGGCGTCGCGCACCCACAGGTTCTCGTCGCGGGCGAAGGCGATCCAGCGGCCGTCGGGTGAGGGTCGCTCAGCGTCGGATGGAGCGGTGGCGTTGGTGGGTCCGGCGCAGGTGTAGGCGCCGATGTCGCAGGTCCACTGCACGGAGTCGGCCACCTGGAAGCGGATGGCGGCGAAGCGCGCGGCGCCGGCGCCGTCCACGAACTCGAATTCGTCGAAGGGCAACGCGCGGCCCTCGTAGGCGGTGTCGGCGGCAAGCGACAGGGCGGCCGCCAGACGCGCGTGGTCGAAGGCCAGCTGGCGGGTGGCGGCGGCGGGGTCGACCACGACGAACTCGTGGCCCGACTCGGTGCGGCTGCGGAACCAGAAGCGGTCGCCGTCGAAGAACTCGGGCTGGACCTGGTCGCCGGAGATCAGGTTGGACGCGTTCCAGGGCAGGAACTGCTCGGCGCGCGCGTAGGCGCTCTCGCTGACCTGCTGGGCGGCGAGTGCCGGGGGCGCTGGGGCCGCGATGGCCGTGGTGGCCGTGGCGGCCAGCAGTGCGAGCGCGGCCGTGATGTGTGGGAGTCTGCGAAGGGGCGTGGGCATTGTGACCTCGGTGGCTTTCGTGCAGGCGCGAATGTGAAGAGGGGTGGCTGGTTGAGCGGCCACGTCGCCGATATAGTGACTTCGGTCTGGTTCCTGAGCCAGTCCCTATGCGCCGTTCGCAATCCACCTGGAGTCCGTTCATGCGCCTCGCCGCCTGTTTCCTCGCTCTTTTCGTCGTCCACGCGCCGGTCACCGCGGCCGCGCAGGAGTCGCTCGACCCCGAGCGGGACGAGATGTACGCCCGCTACATGCAGATCCCGAGCCTGATCGAGGGCGGGGTGATCTGCCCGGATGTCGGGCCGCTGGGTGGGGCCGCGTGCGCCATCAACTGGATGGCCGATGGGCAGAGTTTCTGGTTCGCCGAGGGGCAGCCCGATCAGACGGTCATCTACCGCGCGGATCCCGCCGCCGGCACCATCGAGCCGCTCTTCGACACCGAGCGGCTTCGGGAGGCGCTGACTCCGGTGCTGGGGCATGAGCCACCGTACGAGGGGCTGCCGTTCGACAGCTTCACCTTCGCCGGGGAGGGCGGCCAGGGCGAGAGCGAGCGCCTGGTGCGCTTCACGGTCGAGGATCGCGGCTTCGAGCTGGACCTCGACGACTACACGGTCAGCGCCCGGCCGGCCGCCGAGGCCGAGGCTGCGGCGCGTGCGGCTCCCCGGGTGGTGCGGGAGGGTTTCACGAGCGGTGCGCCCGCCGTCATGGAGGTGCCTTCGCCGGACGGCCGCTGGCTACTGACGGAGAAGGACCACGGCCTCTGGGTGCGTGCGACGTTCGACGGACGCGAGCATCCGGTCATGGAGGATGGCGAGGAGGGTTACGCGTGGAGCGTCGAGGGGGCGAGGTGGGCGCCGGACGGGGGCCGGGTCGCGGCAATGAAGGAAGACAGCCGCCACATGGAGCGCGTGCCGATCCTGCATTGGCTGAAGCAGACCGAGGAGGTCGAGTACGCGCCGTACGCCAAGGCCGGCAATCCGATGCCGCGGCAGGAACTGTACATCGTGGATGTCGTCGGCCGCCGGGCGGTAGAGGTCGATGTCGGTGAGGACGAGCAGATCCTCAGCCCGGTCGGGTGGCTGCCGGACGGGTCCGAGTACCTGTTCCTGCGGATGTTCCGGAGCTACCAGACCCTGCACCTCGTCGCCGCCGATCCCGCCACGGGCGAGACGCGCGTCGTGCTGGAAGAGACCCAGCCCACCTTCATCAAGGGAATCGGGACGACGCCCTCGTGGCGCGCCCTGGCCCGCCCGCTCGCGGACGGCGAGCGCTTCCTCTGGATCAGTGAGCGCGACGGCTGGGACCACATCTACCTGTACGGCATGGACGGCGGGCTCATCCACAGGCTCACCGCGGGCGAGTGGCCGGTGCTCGGGATCGTTCACGTCGACGAGGCCGCGGGTTTCGTCTATTTCAACGCTCATATGGAGGAGGAGAGGCCGTACGACACGCACCTCTACCGCGTCGCGCTGGACGGCGGCGAGGTGATGCGCCTCACGGAAGGAGAGGGTCAGCACAGCGCCACGGTGTCGCCCAGCGGCGCGTACATCGTCGACACGCATTCGAGCACGAGCCGCCCGCCCCGCACCGACGTGCGCACGACCGCCGGCGAGTTCGTGCACGTCGTGACCGAAGCCGACGTGAGCGCGCTGGACGAGCTCGGCTGGATCCCGCCCGAGGAGTTCGTCGTGAAGGCCGCCGACGGGGAGACCGACCTCCACGGGGTCATCTACAAGCCGCACGACTTCGACCCGGCCCGCAAGTACCCCGTCATCGACTACATCTACAACGGTCCCTTCATCAGCTGGGTGCCGAAGACGTTCACCGACGGGCGCGGTCTGAGCCAGGCGGCGTTGGCGCAGCTGGGGTTCGTCGTGTTCATGGTCGATGGGCGCGGCACTACGGAGCGCGGCAAGGCCTACCAGGACGTGGCGTACCGCAACTTCGGCCGCAACGAGATCCCGGACCACCGCGCCGCGATGGAGAACGCCGCCGCCACGCGGCCCTGGATGGACCTCGACCGCGTCGGCATCCACGGGGGTTCATGGGGCGGCTACATGACCGTGCGCGCGCTCGTTCTCGAGCCCGACTTCTACGATGTTGGCGTCGCGGTGAACGGCGTCTACGACATCCACGACCAAAACGCGTGGGCCATCGAACCCTACATGGACCGTCCCTGGGAGAACCCGGAAGGCTACGAGTACGGCTCCAGCCTGCGCCTGGCCGACCAGCTCCAGGCGAAGCTGCTGCTGATCCACGGCACGAGCGACGTCAACGCCACCTTCTCGGCCACGATGAAGCTGGTCGAGGCGCTCATCCGGGCCGGGAAGCCCCACGACCTGATCGTGGTGCCCGAGCAGCCGCACTGGTTCACCGGCCAGAGCGCGGCGTTCACGGATGCGGCGAGGCGGCGGTACTTCCAGGAGCACCTGCTCGGGCTGACGGGGAGGGCGCGGGAGGTCATTCCGTAGAGGCTGGAAGGACCCGGGATCGGCCGGATTAACGTTCAGCTGAAACGTCTCACCCCGAAGACGCTCGTTCAAACGCCCGCGTAAACGCACGCTCCCCACCCGGCCTCAGCCCGGCGATCCCGCCGGACGCCAGCGCCGCCTCCGCAAACGTCTCGCCGTAGCCGCGAGCCAGGGTCATCACGACCAGGTCGGGGGCGAAGGTCACCACCTGGCAGGGCACGTGAAGCACCGGGCCCTGGGTCAGGAAGGGCATGTCGCGCGCCGGGTCGAAGAGGTCCAGGGCGGTCAGGTGCTCCAGCACCTCTGGAACCCCGTCACCGACGAAGGCAAGCATGCAGTGTCCGTCGGTAACTTCGGTGAAGCCGGTGTCGGCGGGAGTGTCCGGCGGCGGCGGCGCGCCCAGGTGCCAGATCGCGACCTGCGTGCGGTTCATGCGGTTGATGACCAGCCCATCGTGCACGCCCACCTCGCCGAACCCCTCCGGAACCGGGAGTCCCATGGGCCGCGCGCGCGCCACGCCGCTGTCCTGAAAGTCCCAGCGCCGCCGATGGCTGAGATCGACGAGCCGGGGGCCCGCACCGCGATGGCCGTCCCCGCGACCGGGATCGCCACCCTCGCCTTCATAGCGCAGCACGACGTTCCATCCGTCGCGCAGCTCCGTCTCGGCCGGCTTCGCGCCGAACGAGCAGGGCGAGCGGCGGAACGCGCGGGGGCGGCCGGAAGAATGGTGCGTCATGAGCGCAGCCGTAGTCCCCTTGGGTCGTAGAAGTGCGGCGATATCACGAAAGCGGTGGAGGTCACGCGCTCTCCCGGCGTCTCCTCGTGGCAGAGATGGATCCGCCGCCCCGGGAAGGCGTGCTCCCTGTGCACAAGCGCCAGGCCATACTGCCACCCCAGCGCCTCGCTGCTGCGCGTCGTGCACACGTACCCCACGATCTTGTCCCCGTCGACCACCAGCGTCCCGTCCAGCGGAGCCTTCGCGCCCTCCTCCACCCGGAGTCCCACCAGATTCAAGCGGCCCGTCTGTCGCTCGGAGGCCCGCAGCGCGGGAGCGCCCACCTTCTTCGACGCCGTGTCCTCGCGGTCCCACATCCACCCCATCCCGATGTCCGTCAGGATGACGCGCTGCTCGGATTCCGTCCCGATGATGACGTGTCCCTTTTCGGCACGCAGGCAGTTCTGCGCCTCCAGACCGAACGGCCGGATCCCGAAACCGGCGCCCGCCTCCATCAACAGGTCCCACAGGTACGGGACGCAGCTCGCCGGCGCGTGCAGTTCGAAGGACAGCTCGCCTACGAACCCCAGGCGCAGACAGCGCGCCTCGACCCCGTCGCCGACGGTGATCCGCCGGCACGCCAGATACGGGAACGCCTCGTTCGAGACGTCGTCGCCGGTGACCCGCTCCAGCACCTTGCGCGCGTGAGGCCCGGCGATGTTGAGCGAGCCCAGCACGTCGGTGAGGTTGACGAGGTTGTAGTCCCAGCCGTCGTGCCGGCTGTGGAAGCGGAACCACTCCACCGTCGTTCCCGCACGGGCCGAACTGGTCGTGAAGTAGTAATCGTTTGGGCCCTCGCTCACGACGACGCCATCGTCCATGAGCTGACCCATGTCGTTGCACATCGCCGAGTATTTGCAATAGCCCGGGCGCGCCTTGCTCATGTCGGATATGTAGACCCGCTGCAGGGCCTTCAGGGCGTCCGGGCCATGAATCCGGAACTTGCCGAGCGGCGAGCTGTCGAGGATGCCGACGTTGGTGCGCACGTTCCGGATCTCGTCGCGGCAGGACGGGTCGTCGCCGAAGTGCCGGGCGCGCTGCCAGGGCCCCGCACGGCGGAAGACCGCCCCTCTTGCCGCCAACTCGGCGTGCAGCGGCGTCCGCTTGTGCACGTCGTGACCCGGCCCCGCCAGGGTTGCGATGCTGGGAGCGGCCAGCGGCGGACGCACGGTTGTGGCGCGCGCCTCCTCCACCGGGTCGCCCCTCAGGTCGGCCATGATCATCGCCAGGTTCTGACCGGCGACCCGGTACTGGCCCGGGCCGAGCCCGAACCCGGCAAAGCGCTTGGCCAGCTCCGGCACGTCCAGCCCCCGCGCCATCGACTCCTTCACGTTCTTGTAGGTGCCGTCCTCGTCGAGGTCGACGAACGCTTTCGCGCCGCGGCCGATGGCGGGGCCATGGATGATTCCGCAACCGGGGGGCGGCCCGGGCAGCGCCTTCGAATCCCGCAGGGCAGCCGCGGCGGCCCGCGACGCCCGCATCGGCGACCCCGACCGACCCGTCGCGCGGTTCCCGGAGCGCGCCACGTTCCCGGGCCGGCCACCGCACCACTCGACAGCCCCGTATCCGGCAACCCGCCCCGAGGCCTCGATGGAGCGCGGATCGCGCAGGCCCGTCATGCTTCCCGCCACGAAGACTCCCGGCGGCAGTTCGGTGGGCTGATAGCCGTGGGTGTGCGGGCAGTACGCGAGACGGGCGTTGGCCGTCGCGAGGGTTCCGATCCGGGGCTGCATCCCCGCATTCGCGACCAGCAGGTCACAGCGGAAGCGGCGGGAACGGCCGCCCTTCAGGGACCGCAGGACGCAACCCCTCACGCGCTTCCTCCCGACCGCGCGGGAGACGGCGCACCCCGGGAAGAACGGTATCGCCCGTTCGCAAAGCGCCTCGAACACGTCCCTGCCCTGTTGGCCGGACTCGCGGGCGTCCGCAATGAACCGGATTCTGACGCCCAGTTCGTCGAGATCGATCGCCGCCTCCAGACCCAGATCGTCGGCCACGCTGAAGGCAACGGACTTGCCCGGGCGGACGCCCCAGGTGCGCGCCAGACGCCACGCCGTGCCGACCTGCATCACGCCGGGCCGGTCGTTGTGGTTGAACACGAGCGGCCGGTCCATGCACCCCGCGGCGATCACCACCGTCCTGGCCCGGCATTCCCAGTGGCATTCCCGGAAGGGGTCGCCCTCCGTGCCCACCGTGAACCCCGTCACCAGGTTCTCGCCCCAGACGCCGGTGACCGGCGAGCTTGTGAAAACCTTCACATTCTCAGCGGCTCGCAGCTCTGCGGCGAGCGCCTCGGCCCGCCGGTACAGGGGCTCGCCCTCGAATTCGCGAACCCGCCAGGCCAGATGTCCTCCAAGCCGGTCGCGCCGCTCGAAGAGGCAGACCCTGAGCCCGCTCTCGCCCGCGGCCAGCGCCGCCGCCATCCCCGCCGGGCCACCCCCGACC
>VYAQ01000026.1 GCA_009844885.1 Gemmatimonadota bacterium | reverse complement strand
ACGATGTCTGGTCTGTGAGGGTCGGATACCGGGCTCTGCATCACTTCGGAGGGCGTCCCTTGAGGCGAGCGGAGTGATCGAGGGTGTCGTGAACGCGTCCGGCGGTGCTGGAGCGCGTTGACCCACATCGCGGAGATGGTGTGGGGTGTTGCGCAAAACTCGCCATGCAAGCACTACTCGCCGCCTAGCTCGGCGAGTTAGCACGGTGAGGAGGAAGCGACCTGTGTTTGTTCCCCGTTCGGGGAACAACTAGAGTTCTTGCAGGAGGTTGAATGATGGCCAAGACCGAGACGATCCGAGCCCGGGTCGAACCCGAACTCAAGCACCAAGCAGAAGCGCTGCTGCGCGAACTAGGGCTGTCGGCCACGGAGGCGATAACTCTCTTCTATAGACAGGTGACGATGCACCGGGGGCTGCCCTTCGAGGTGAAGATCCCCAACGCAGAGACCACCGAGGCGCTTCACCAAGCCGAATCCGGAGCCGATCTCTCCGAGTACGCCACCCTGGAGGAACTCAAGACTGCGCCGCGGTGAACCATGCGGCTGCTGGCGACCAACCGCTTCGAGAAGGACCTCAAGCGTGCGACCAAGCGCGGCAAGGAACTGGACAAGCTCTGGAGCATCGTCGAAGTGCTCCTGTCTGGCCGTGAGTTGCCTGCGCGCAACAGGCCTCATCGCCTGTCCGGCCAGTGGTCTGCGTACTGGGAATGTCACATAGAGCCGGACTGGCTGCTGATCTGGGGACATCAGGACGAGGCATTGATATTGGTCAGAACTGGATCACATGCAGACCTCTTCGGCTAGCGCCAAGCACCGCTTAGCCGCACCCCGACCTGCCGAGGCCTTCGATCTCGGCGTTCGTCGCCAGCGCATGGTGCCGGCCAGCCACAGCACCGAACGGCCCAGCCGGAGACGCGGCTGTCGATCTCGAACGCGCGGAGCACGTAGGCATTGGCGCCGATCACGTCGACAACAGGCTCTGCACCGGCTCGCAGGGAGCGGCCGCGATGCTGCGATGAGAGGTGCAGAACAGACCTGACATGAGGACTTGCGTATACTCAGGACCGAAGTGTTGGATTACATAGCCGTCGCCTTCGGACCGAGCAGGGAACGTCTTGGGCGGGGTCGTCACAGGAAGGACTGATCATGAAGCGCGTCATCAGGTTTCTCATTGTTCTCGCCCTCTGCTGGGCCCTCGTCCCGGCCGCCGTCGCTCACGCCCAAGACGAAGGCGACGGCCCACCCGACGTGAGCGACGATTGTGTAGTGGGTATCGAGTCCCTGTGGGAGTACTACCAGAGCAGCCTCCCCAGCAGCCTCCCCTCCGACTGCACGATCCTTAGGATCGACCTTCCAAAGGGGTACTACATTCCGGACGACGGTGGACCCGTCACCCTGCCGGACGGCACCACTGTCACTCCGGACGACGATGGACGCGTCACCCTGCCGGACGGCACGACCGGCACAGTAGTCGCGCCGATCTATCCCACCAGCCTCATCATAGAAGAAGTCGCCGACGGCACGACCGGCGCAAAAGCCGCGCCGATCTATCCCACCAACCTCATCATAGATGGAGTCCCCTATTCACCATAGAAGGGACTCTCCTATGATGAAATCCCGCTGGATACCAGCACTGGTTCGAGGACACGGGCGGGGACTGACGGTACCGCCCCAAACCGGTTGGGTGCTGAACGCCTAGCTGGTTAGGAAGCAGGTGATTGCCGCCGCTAGGGGGCGCTCGTGTCGTACTCGCGGGCCGGCGGCTGTTTCTGGTCGGCCTGCCCGTTCGGTCACGAATGGGACGGGCGGGGGCTGGTGGTGCGTTAGAGCGCCGGCTGTGGCGGCTGTGACCGTGGCGGTGGTCGCGGTGGCTCTGGCGTATGCGCCGGCAGCGGCAAGTGCGGGCGGGCACAGCGCGGTCCGGACGCTGGACACTGCGTCGGCTGATCCTGGCAGCGAGGTCGAGGTAATGATCGAGGCTCGGGGCTTCGGCCCTTTTGCGAGAGTCAGCGAGGCGTTGCCTGTCGGCTGGACGTATTCGGGTTCGAGCCTGCCTGAGGAGGTGGTCAGGGTCGAGGCCGGCACGGCCAGATTCCTGCTGTTGAACATTGACCGGTCCGAATCGGTTGCCTTCACCTACACGGTGACGGCGCCGGCCGTGGCAGGAACATACGCCTTCTCGGGGATCATCGACGACGCCGACCGGGTGGCAGGGACCGTCGGCGGCGACAGCGAGGTTGTGGTGCGCCCGACCGGCGAGTGCCTGCGCGGCTCCAGCGACGCAGACCCATCGGTCGCGCCCTCGCGGGGCGCCAGGTTCTGTGACGTGGCGGCGGGTGCCTACTACGCGGCGCCGGTAGCGCAGCTGCATTCGGGCGGCGTGTTCGGGGGAACACTGTGCAAGGACGGGCTCTGCCCGTCAGAGCCCGTAGACCGCGAGACCATGGCGGTGTGGGTTGTGCGCCTCCTCGACGGGCAGGATCCCCAGCCGGCCACACGGTCGAGGTTCGACGATGTGGACCCGGCGAGTTTCCATGCTCGCTTCATCGAGCGTCTGGCCGAGCTGGACGTGACCCGAGGATGCGGCGACGGGAGCGGGTTCTGCCCGGAGCGCAGCGTGTCGCGCGCGCAAATGGCCGTGTTCCTGTCTCGCGCCTACGGCCTGGCCGACGGCTCCGACCCCGGCTTCGCCGACGTGCCCGACGATGCCTGGTACGCGGCCGACGTGGCCAAGCTCGCGGCGTCGGGCATCACGATGGGATGCGGCGACGGAACCAGGTTCTGCCCCGACCTCGACACCACACGCGGGCAGATGGTCACATTCCTGCACCGGGCCGAGAAGCAGGAGGAAGGGGCCTCCGCGGGCTAGTCCGGCGGCCTACAGGTCGCGGGCAGCAGAGTCTCTATCCTGCCGAGGCCTTCGATCTCGGCTACTAGCTCGTCGCCCGGGGCGATCGGCTGCATGGGGCAGAGCGAGCCGGTCATGATGGTTTCGCCTGCCTGCAGCGGGGTGCCCCGCTGGCTCATGGTGTCGGCCAGCCACAGCACTGAGTTCAACGGGTTGCCGAGGC
>VYAQ01000353.1 GCA_009844885.1 Gemmatimonadota bacterium | reverse complement strand
GGAAGGGGCTGGCACTCGCTTCGGCGGAAGTTCGCCAGCGACCTGATGGACCAGCATTTGCCAGCCCGCGCGGATCTGTTTTGACCCATTGAACTTACGGGATTCGGGCGTCGATTTCCCGCCGTTCGGTTCCCGCCGACCGGATTTCAGCCCTGCGGCCTCCGGCGGCTCCGGATTGCCTGCCTGAGTTGGGCTTCGTCGGGCTGCTGGTAACAGCGCAGCACCGTCTTGGCCGCCTTCCAGCCTCCGAGTTCGCAGAGCACCTTGAGCGGGAGGTCCATGAGATCGGACGCGAACTTCCGCCTCAGCGAGTGCCAGCCTCTGCCGCGCTTCGGCTCCAGTCCTGCGAGCCGCTCCGCCCGCTTCCACCAGAAGCGGGTCTGCGGGAAGCCCACACACTCCGAGGGATTCCGGGTCGTGGGCAGCACCGGCACGTCCGCGCCAGCGGGGTTGTGCCTTCGCGCCTCCTCAAGGGCTTCCATGGCTTCGGGCGTCAAGGGCGTCGTGTGCTCGTAGCCCGTCTTTTCATGCTGTGCCCGCCAGCGGATGGTCTCGCCCTCGAAGTCCACATCGGACCACAGCAGGTTGCGAATCGCGCCGATCCGGTGTCCGGTCTCGTGCGCGAGCACGAGGGCGACGTGGAAGCGCCAGTCCAACCGCCGCGAGACCCCGAGTAACGCCCGGTACTCCTCCTCGGTGAGAACAACCCGGGTGGGGTTCTTCTCCACGGGCTTCCGGAGCCCCTTGAGCGGGTTCCTGTCCAGCAGCAGGCGGCCCTGCTCGTCCCGCGACCTCGCCGCCCAGTTGAGCACCGCCATCAGGAGCGTCAGGTCCGCTTCGGTCGTCCGGTTGCCCACGGGCCTGCCACTCGGGCCGACCGTGCCCGCTCGGCGCTCCCGGATGAAGCGGTCCCAATCGCGTTGGGATAGGGTCTCCGGCCTTCGGTCCCTGCCGAAGAACTTGAGGAACATAGCCATCGCGGCTCTGTCCCGCTGCCAAGACTTCCGCCTCTTGGTGGGCGTGACCTCCTCACCGTAGATGTCAAAGAGCTTCTCCAGCGTGAGCGGCTCGGGCTCGGCTTCCACCTTGCCCCCAATCTCGGGTCCGGCGAACCCGGCGGCGAATTCGTCCGCCTGCCGCTTCGCCCTCACCCATTCGCGGTGCCCCAGCGACCGGGTGAGCCGTCGCCCGTTCTCTCGCCACTCCAACTGGAACAGGCCGGTCTTCGGGTCGGGAAACACCCGGACCCGGTTCCGGCCCCATTCGCCAGCGCCGTACGAGCGCCGACTTCGTTTCGTGCGTGCCATCGTTCGATTCCTCTCTCGATGGACTGCACGATCTGCGCGAACGAAACTTCGCCCGAACGAGGCGTCTTGACCAGTGCCTGTGCCGACGCTCCTGGAAAGCGACGGAGGGGCTGTCACCGCGGGTCGATCCGGGGCGCGGGACTGCACTGAGTCGCTTGGGACATCCGCTCGCGGAAGCGGCTTGACCGCGTCATGGGGACGGGAAGGTTTCTGAAGGGCCGGCACACGGTATCCGCATCGAGCTCGGTCTTGACCTCCGCCCGGCTGGGATCCTCTTTTCTTTCGAGTCCTGTGTCATTTGCCTACCGAAGAGAGGCTCCCTTTGTTCGTCTATATCGATGAATCCGGCCACCCGCACCCGAACGACAGCCACGAGCGACCAGTGGATGTCGCTGTCTGCTTGAAACGAGAGGACGTAAGGCAACTCATGGGAGCCCTCCATCGGTTCAGCGAGGACTTCCGGGCTAGTATTGGGAGTAGGACGAGACTCCGAAGCGACGAGCGCGAGGGGAAGGCCGTCGCCTTCCTCAACCGGAAGGCATTGTTGGGATGGCCTGCGAAACGGGTGTACGCAGACTCCGTGATGGATCTCATTCGAAATCTCGATGTGACGATCTTCGCGATGGTGATGGAGCGCCCCGACAAGCCGATCTACCGCGGCGACGACCTCCTCCAGAATCAACATCGATGGATCCTGGAGAGGGTCGACGCCCTGATCGAGAGGAAGGAGGCCGGGCGCATGGCAACGTTGGTGTTCGACGGGCGCGATGCCTCCGAGAACGTCAGGCTCGACAAGTGTTTCTGCAACTTCCTCTTCCGTTCCCCAGAAGGCCGGGCGATGACGCGGATCGTGCCCGGAGTGCTCTTTGTGGACTCGGAGATCACACCGGGCATCAAGCTAGCAGATTTCTGTGCCTACATTCTCAGGATCTACTACGAGCGCGGGCTTGACCGGCGGGATCCACGCGGTGATCCCTACCACGCGACGATCAAGCGATATGCGGAGATCATCCGCCAGAAGACCTTCGACTGGGAAGACGATAGCGGAAAATACTGGGGAATCCGCACGATGGGAAAGGAACACTTCTACTACAAGGAGTAGTTCCTCCCGTTTCCCCCTAAAACGGGAGCCAGTCGCGGCACCAAGGATCCGAAGACCCCCTCCGGGCACCACTTCCGGCTCCACTTGAACCATTGGGGTTCTTGACAGCGCTGTCAAGCCCCGCGGCGGCCCAGCCGATGCGTCGGCCTTCCGACCAGGAAGGACGCCAAGTCAGCGATCCCATGATGTGGAAGTCCTATCGGTGTTGCGTGACGTAGTCACCCTCCGGCTCCACTGCCGCCCGCCCGGATCCGGGCCAGCGAGCCTGCGGCGAACTCGTCCGCATGCCGCTTCGCCCTCGCCCAGTCGCGGTGTCCGAGCGACCGGGTGAGCCTGCGCCCGTTCTCGCGCCACTCCACCTGGAACAGGCCGGTCTTCGGATCTGGGAAGACCCTGACCCTGTTCCGGCCCCACTCGCCGGCGCCGTAGCTCCGGCGGCCTTTTCTCGTGCGTGCCATCGTTCGATTCCTCTCGTTCGATGGACTGCACGATCTGCGCGAATGAAACCTCGCGACGGCGGGGCGCGTCGTCCAGAGTTAGTGCCCCGGTGCGCATTGGCGCGGGCGCGCCACGGGGGCGTTTGTATCTCCGGGTAGTGGAGGAGCCAGATGTTATTTTGTTGCACAAAAACTCTGGCTGGGGGATGCCCCCAGACCCCCTGAACGACACTTTCGCGC
>VYAQ01000365.1 GCA_009844885.1 Gemmatimonadota bacterium | reverse complement strand
AGCCAGCCTACCCTGTACCCCTGATGTACACATTCGAGCGTGTTTCACGTTAGATCGAAGGACTCTAGCAAGAGCGACAGGCTACCGGGCCGGGAGTAACCACAGCCTACCTGTGCCACGGAGCACCTACGGGGGAGTTGTACCCCGGCCCGGAAGCCGCGATGGATGCCCAGTGGGGAGTTCGCGCCATCGAGCGCCAGTACAGGGATTGGCGAGCATCGCGGCAAAGCCTTCGCTGTCAAGCGACACCTTCACAGGGGAGGGAGCATGATGAGACCTGAAGCCTGGTTCGCCGGCGTGGACTGGGCATCGGAAGCGCACCATGTCTGCGTGGTCGGCGGAGACGGCTCGAAGCGGGAGGAGCGCATCTTCCGCCACGGAGGCGCGGGGCTCGCCGAGATGGCCGATTGGATCGCCGCCAGATGCGGAGGATCTGCCCCGGAGGACATTCCGGTGGCGATCGAGATTCCGCACGGGCCGGTCGTCGAGAGCCTCATGGACCACGGGTTCGCGGTCTACTCGATCAACCCGAAGCAGCTCGACCGGTTCCGCGACCGCTACTCGCCCGCCGGGGCCAAGGACGACAGCCTCGACGCGCGCGTCCTGGCCGACGCGCTGAGGACCGATCTTCACCACTTCCGGAGAATCGACCCTGTCGATCCGGTCGTCATCGAACTCCGGGCGTGGTCACGGATCGACGAGGAACTCACACGGGAGCGCACGAGCCTGTCGAACCGAGTGCGGGAGCAGCTGTGGCGCTACTATCCGCAGATCCTCGAAGCGGTCGGAAGCGTGGTCGAACCCTGGGTCCTCGACCTTTGGGCCAAGGCTCCGACGCCCGCGAAGGCCCGACGGGTCCAGCGCCGGACGCTGGAAAGCCTTCTCAAGCGCAACAGGATCCGGCGGATCACCGCCGACCAACTCCTCGAAATCCTCCGCGCCCCGGCCATCGCCGTGGCGCCCGGAACCACCGAGGCCGCGGTGGCCCACATCGAGAGCGTCTCCGAACGCCTCCGCCTCGTGCATCGCCAGCTCGCCGACGCCAAGCGGGAGATCGCCCGCCTGATCGATGTCCTGGCCGAAAGCGAGGACTCCGGCTCCGACCAGCCCGGCGGGCAGCGCGACGTGACGGTTCTCTCCTCCATGCCCGGAGTCGGTCAGACCGTCCTCGCCACGCTGCTCGCCGAGGCGCCCCAAGCGCTGGCGCGCCGGGACTACAAGGCGCTGCGGTGCATGTGCGGCGTTGCGCCCGTCACAAGGCGATCCGGCAAGTACAAGCTCGTCGTGCGCCGAATGGCCGCCCATGCCCGCCTTCGCGACGCAGTCTACCACTGGGCGCGGGTCGCAGTCCAGCGCGATCCCGTCAGCAAGGCCAAGTACGCCGCTCTTCGCGGGCGCGGCCACGGCCATGCCCGCGCCCTCCGCTCGGTCTCGGATCGCCTGCTCGCGGTCGCCTGCGCCATGCTCCGAACCCAAACCTGCTATCGGCCTCCATGCCCGGCGGAGGAAAATGCGGCCTGATCTCCTCTCCCACTGCGGACCAACGGAGCCGTCCACATCCGCGTGCGCGCTACGGCTTGGCGCACTCGCGACGGTCCCCGGACAGCTGGCTCACGACCGTTTAGTGGTCGCGAGCCAGCCTACCCAGTGTCATACACCGGGGCTGGCGAGGGACTCCGTCCCTTCGAACCCCGACAGCGGTCGCCGAGGGGATGCTGTGATCCCCTTGGAGGATGTCTGCGCCGACCGTGGCTGCGACCATCTCCTCGCCCTTCCCGGTGCGAGGCTCGGCCGACATCCAGCAGTACGCCCGGCGACACACTGCCCAGCCCGTCCGGCCACCCGAGGCGGGGTTACAGCCCCGCCTTCAAAACCGTCTTCAAAACCGTTGACAAAAGGTGGGGAGTCCCCCGTGGCCACACTCCGTGTGTCTCCCGGTGGGGCTGGCGAGGGTGGCTACGCTCCCCCTTCGAACCCCCTGAGTTTACCCTTCCTCTTGGAGGTGGAGGTAGGGGTCTCGCTCCTCACTCCGTCCCGCGTCGGACTTGATCTCCGCGTCGGAAATGACTGCCACCTCGTCGGGCGTTGCGCGTGGCCGCCGGACCTTCCACCCCGTTGTCAAAGCCCGGCGAAGAACTCCGGTTGCGGTCTGGTCACCAATTCCGTGCTTACCCCGAGCTTCAGCTTTCTAAGGAGCTCGCAAAGAGCCAGTCCGTCAATGAGGTCGATTGCCTGCGCTCCCTCTCGTAACGCCTCGCCGTCTGCGGCCCTCGTGAACCTCCCCGTCGTCAAGAACAGGCCCTTGTCCACGCCAGCGCCCAATGCCCCCCGGAAGTCTCGGATCTCGCCTGGTCCCACCGAACCAGCGTATCGCTTGCACTGGAATCGCACGTGAAACGAAATGAGATTGACCTTCAGCACGCCGGCCCCGTCGATACCGCCATCACCAGATCGGCCCGTTACCTCGACCTTGGTGAAGCCCGATTCCCTCAGAATCCGCTGACACAAACGCTCGAAGGCGTCAGGTGTCAGTTCACGCAAGATGGCCAACAGATCTTCCGCCCAGTCGCTTCCATTCGAAGGCTCAGGATCCTTCGACCCATCGTCATCCGTAGGCTCCGCGGCCGCAGTGGCGATGTCTCTTTGCGCACGGCGACGCTTTCTCTCCTCACGGACGAGATCCCGCACCTTTTTCTCCGAAGGGATCGCTCGCCCCTGCGGAGTGATCGTCCAGACTCCCTTGGCCGTGTTATCGACAGCGCCGGCCCACTTGAGGTTGGTCCGTGCCCACGCGAGGCGGTAGCCGACTTCTGTCTGCGGGCCTTCACCGCGAAGCCGGTCGGAAACCTCATCCGGCAAGGCGAGGAGTCGGGTGACCTGTTCCAAGAGTTCCTTGATCGACGCCGAGCCGCCATTCTCCTTCAGCACCTCCAGCGTAGGCCAAAGCAAGTCCAAAAAGGTGGGCATCTCTGCGGCCTTCACCGGTCAGCCTCCTGTCGTGAACTCGAATGCGGCAAAGTAGCTGTGGGGGTAAATGTAGCCTTGCGGAGTTCCACGGTGTAGACCGGCGGGATAACGACTTTCGCTTGGTTCGGCGCTGCGG
>VYAQ01000227.1 GCA_009844885.1 Gemmatimonadota bacterium | reverse complement strand
CCTTCCTCCTCCGCCCGGCGCAGCACCTCGGCCCCGATGGCCACGTCCTGGACCGCCGTGCCCACCGACTTGAAGAAGGTCAGCTCGCGGCCCGCATTCCCCTCGGGAGCGTCGCCGTTGACGATTTCGCCCAGGTCGGCGTCGATCACGTCGGCGGTCACCAGCCCCTCCTCGATCGGGATGATCAGGTCTCCCGCCTCCTCGAGCACGGCCTCGCGCTCCTCTACCACGACCCGTGCCCGCGTCACCACCTCGTCGCCGACCTCGCGCGTGTGCGGCTGGAAGCTGCCGCTCCCGCTCACGTGCGTGCCGGCGGGAAGTCCTGTGCCGTCGAACACGGGTGTGCCCGCCGTGGTCACGGCCACGATGATGTCGGCACCGTCCACGGCTTCGGCGGGATCGGTGACCGCTCGCGCCTCGACCCCCTTCAGCGAGGCCGCCAGCCGCCGCGCCGACTCCCCGCCCTTCGAGACGACACG
The DNA here is from genome assembly GCA_009844885.1 of Gemmatimonadota bacterium. GTDB lineage: Bacteria > Gemmatimonadota > Gemmatimonadetes > Longimicrobiales > Gaopeijiaceae > Bin94. The sequence continues at coordinate 13,455 of VYAQ01000227.1, read as the reverse complement.
CACCTCCTCGATCGGCCGCACGGCCCGGATCGCCTCGATTTGCCAGGGCGCCTGTGCGCCCGCGCCGAAGATCGTCAGCACCCGGCAGTCGGGACGGCTCACCAGCCTCGCAGCCAGCCCGGCCGCAGCCGCCGTCCGGATCGCCGTCAGTTCGCCGGCGTCCATGATCGCGGCGGGAAGTCCAGTTTCGTCGTCGATCATCAGGATCACGCCGTTGATCGTCGCCAGCCCCCTGTCGCGGTTCCTGGGGAAGAGCGACGCGACCTTGGCACCGCGGCCGCCGGTCGCCCCCAGACGCGCGGGCATGAAGAGCGAGAATCCGTCGCCCGACGACAGTACCACGCGAACGGGCATTTCCACCTGGCCCGCCGACAGCTGCGCGAAACCGCGCGCCATCGCCTCGATGGCGTCGTGCATGGTGATCAGCGAGAGGATTTCGGCTCGGGAGATTACGCGGAAGTTCATGGAAGCCTCCTCGGCAACCGTGCGAGAAACACCTGCTGCAGCCCCGCGTCGTCCTCGCGCACCCCGACGATCGTGTCGCCCCGGATGTCGAGCACGTCCGCGCGCGCACCCAGGTCAAGTTCGCCGAGATAGTCACCGTCGAGCGAGAAGACATCCCAGATCCGCGCCCCGAATCCGGCGGCCTTGAACGTGTAGATCACGCGCAGATCCATGGCCGCCACCGGCCGGACCCGCTGCACGAACACGAGATCGCCAGCCACCTCGATGTCCGCCATGGCCGGCAGTTGCTCCGGTACGCGCAGCTGAGCGCGGAACTCGTCCGGCATGCTGGCGGCATCCATGCCCATTCCGGAGGCCACGATCCCGAGGACCGCTTCCTGTTCTTCCGGTGTGAGGCGCGCGGCCACGTGGTCCCAGGAGACCGTTCTGACCACCTCCCCACCCCGATGCACGGTAAACTGCGGCGTGAACATCCACCCCGACACGACCAGATCCGGTTTGTCGAACGACCAGACCAGGTGATCCTGCCACAGCGGCTGCCGCCCGTCCGAGGCCTCCAGACCCGGAGTGCGCGCAGCAACCGCCAGCGTGTCTGCCAAGCCGCCTTCCTGTCCAACGAGCGAGTAGTGCGCCACTACTTCCGCACCGGGCGTCGAAACCCGCACCACCGGCTGCAAGTCGTCCGTCGTGCGCCATTCCGCGATGTAGAGCTGCTGAATGTCGAAACGGGCCTGACGGACCACTTCACCGTCCAGCGAGAACACATTAAGGGTCTGGGTCATGACGTCCGGGAGCAGAAAGTCGCGCGGCGCCACCGCGACCAGCGCCAGGGTACCTTCGCCGCTGATTTCGCCGGGACCCTGTCCCAGACGTGCGATCCGGCGTACAAAGGATCCATCCGGCGCAAACGTGCGGACCTCACCGGCCAGACCGTCAAGAACCGCGATCGTGCCATCGGACATGACATCGATCCCGGCGACGCTCCCGAACGTGTATTCGGGCGCTCCACCCTCCTGGCCGATTGCAAGAAGATGTTCGACGGCGAACGCTGGGCGCCCGTAGTCCGCCAAACCACCATGCCGAACCACCTCGACTCCCGCATCCACGTCGCGTTGCGGCCTGACGCCATCGCCGCTCCCAGAGTCGCAGCCGCCGACAACACCCGCTGCCAGAAGCACCGCCGCCAGGCGCCCGCCACGGGCTGCCAGGCGCGTCTCTCTACTCACTCAGATACCGCTCCGCCAACACCCCCCGATGATGCCGCGAGTGGCCGGCGATGATCCACGCCAGACTCCTCACCGTGAACTCGTAGCCGCTGGCGACACCGCGCCGGTCCCAGGCCTGGTCCTCGAAGCTCCTCAGCAGAAGCAGGGTCGCAGTCCGCACGGCCGAAAAATCCTCGGCCAGGTCAGCGAGCGTGCGCCTGTCGGCCCCCGAAGCCTCTGCGTAGGCGTTCTCATCGAATGAAGGAAAGTGCGACCGGTCCCCACGCGCGAACGCCATCGTGCGTACGGCGAACATCCGCTCGGCGTCGATGACATGACCGACGACCTCGCGCACCGACCACTTGCCGTCCGCATAGCGGTAGCCCTCCCGGTCCGGCGGCACGGTCGCGAGCAAGGCACGCCAAGCCGCCGCGTCGTGCTCCAGACCGGTCAACAGGGGTTTCTCGGCGGCCGCGATGTACGGCCCATAGAATTCGGCGTATTCATCCTCCCGGGGCCTTCCGGGCGAGTCGGACATCTCTATCTGCTCCTGGTTGCGGGTCAGCCTGCCGGAAGGTAGCGCCTTGCCAGCTCTCGAAACGAGCGAACCTCCTCCTCCACCCAGCTTTCGCCGTGCCCCAGCTCCGCCGCCATCGCCCGGGCTACCGCCGGAGCGGCGGCCAACGCCGCCCTCGCATTGAGAAACAGCGTTCGCGTTCGCCGCGCGAGCACGTCCTCGACGCGCGCCGCCATTTCGTGGCGCGCGGCCCACGCAGCCTGGCTCATCCGGTACGGCAGGCTCGGATGCATCAGCGCGGCCAGGTTCTCGTCCGCGGCTTCCATTGCGCGCACGGCGCCGGCCTCCGATCCGTACACCTTCCACGGGGCGCGCACGGCCTTCCGCCGACTTTATCCGTGCACGCGAAGGCGCGCGGTAACCGACGGCGCCGGCGACAGGCCCGCCACCTCCGCCGCAACGTCGACCGCGTCCTGTCCGACCTTCCTGCACGTCGTCCACTTGCCGCCGACGACGGTGACGAGTCCCCTCCTGGAAACGCTCACCGCATGGTCGCGGGACAGCGTGGCCGTGTCCCCGGCCCCCGCGTCCACGGCCGCCAGGGAACGCAGTCCTGCCCAGGCGGAGAGGATGTCCGACCGGGCCAGCGGCCGTGTCAGATAGCGGCTGGCGTGGTCGGTCAGGTAGTCGAGTTCGGCGGCAGTCGGGACGGGCTCGCTCACCGGCTCGGGCACGGGCACGTCGGTCGTCCCGATCAGCACGTGCCCGTGCCAGGGGATGGCAAAGAGCACCCTGCCGTCGTCCGTCGACGGGACCAGCACGGCGGTATCGCCAGGGAGGAAGGCGCTGCTCACCACGATGTGCGCGCCCCGGCTGAGGACGACCCCCGACCCGTTGCGCGCGTCGTCGAGCCCCCGCACGGCATCGGCGGAGGGCCCCGTGGCGTTGATCACGACCGCGCCCAGCGCAACCCACTGGTCACCGCCGATCCGATCCCGCAGCTGCAGTCCCTTGACCCTCCCGCGTGATGCCCGGAGCGCGACCGCTTCCGTGTAGTTGACCACCACGGCGCCGAAGTTGGCCGCGGTGCGCAGGAGCGTCCAGCCGAGCCGGGCATCGTCGAACTGACCGTCGTGGTAGAGCACACCGCCCCGCAGCTTGCGGCGCTCGAGCGTCGAGATGCGCCTGCCGCACTCACGCTTCCCCACGACCCTCGAGCGCCCGAGACCCCGGCGGCCGGCCAGCGCATCGTAGACCATCAGTCCCACGCCGTAGTACGGCCGCTCCCACCACCGGTACGCCGGGACCACAAGCGGAAGACTGTCCACCAGGTGGGGCGCATTCCGCCACAGCCGGTGCCGTTCCCGGAGCGCGCCGTACACCATCTGCACCCGGCCCTGGCGAAGATAGCGGACTCCCCCGTGAATCAGCTTGGTGCTGCGGCTGGAGGTCCCGCCGGTAAAGTCCCCACGCTCGACCAGCAGCGTGCGGTATCCACGACCGGCCGCATCGAGGGCGGTCGCGATGCCGGTACAACCGCCCCCGACGACGATCACGTCCCAGGGACGCATCTGCATGGCTCTTTCCAGCATGCGGTCCCGCGACATGAAGCCGCTCTCGGTGCGCACGCGGGGCCTCGCCAGGGGCCTCCTTCGCAACCCTCCGCGGGACAGGCCCCGGCCGGTTCTGCGACCGTCGGCTGTCGGACCTGGCTTCGTTCCGGGCGCGGACATCGACCGTTCCACGTCAGTCCGCCGCGACCCGCCCTACAAAGGCCCGGACCCGGTCGTGGCTCTTGAGCACGATCACCGTTCCGGGCGCCTCGCGCGCGACCCGCTCCGGGATCGTCCCGAAGAGGATGCGGCTCGAAAAGCTGTCCCCCGACGCCCCGATCATGACTGCATCGTAGTCCGACGCAGCGGCGACGATCGTCTCGGCTATACCGGTCCCGGAAACTACCCTGGTGCTGACCACCGCATCCTCCGGCAACTCGGCGCGTTCCCCGCCAAGCCTGTCCTCCTCTGCGGCCCTGCGCCCGTCTGGCGCGTTGGCCAGTACCACCGACGCTAGCGTCAGCTCGCCGCCGTTCGCGCCGCTCATGGCGAGCGCGTATCCCGTCGCCTTCCGTGCGTGGATGCCTCCGGCGCTGGGCAGCAGGACACGGCGTGGCACCTCGGGTTCGCCACCGAACTTGACCAGCATGATGTCCGATCGGGCGAGCCGGACGACATCGTCGGTGACCTCCCCGAGAATCTTCCGCGCGGTTGTGGTGAAGCCCTTCCAGCCGAGCACGATCAGGTGGGAGCGGTCCTCGCGCGCCGACTCGAGGATGGCGCGGCCGACGTTCCGTCCTACCCGCACCTCCGTCGTGATCGGCACGCCGATGTCCCCTTCCAGCGCCTGCAGACCCTCGAGCATCCCTTCCTCCCCCTTGATCGAGGCCCGCGCAAGTTCCGCCGGCAGCTGGTCCGGCACCTGAACGACCCTGAGCAGGATGATCGCTCCGCCGCGGGGTCTCGCAATCGTCGCAGCCAGGCGCAGGAGGGGCTCAGCCGTGTGTGGATTGTGCACGGGCACCAGGATCCGGAAGGCGGCCGTGCGTGGCGACGCTCGCAGCGCCACCACCCTTGAGCCGGGACCCGCAGGATCGGGCACATCGAAACGGGTGCCGCGCCAGGCCGCGTAGGCGAACAGCCCGAGAGCGAGCGCCAGAATCGCCAGAACCACCGGCTGGATGTGGCCCTGCACCGGGATCTGCAGGATCAGGTAGATGTTGGCCGCGATCCCGAGCGCCGGGAGGACCGGTACCAGGGGGACCCGAAAGGGCCGTTCCATGTCGGGGAAGCGCCGCCGGTGCACGATCAGGGCCGCGTTCACGAAACACAGCGCGAGAAGCAGTACGAGGTTGGCGAAGTGCGCCAGCGATTCCAGCGGCAGCAGCAGTGCGAAGATGCCGATGGCTCCGCCCACGGCGACCAGCGCCACGATCGGGGTCTGCGAGCGCGCGTTGATCCGGCCGAAGACGCCGGGAAGGTGCCGCAGATGGCTCATGGAAAGCGCCACGCGCGAGCCCGCCAGGATGGACGCATTCGAGGCGGATATCATCGAGAAGAGCGCGCCGCCCACGATCACCATGCCGCCGATCGGTCCCAGAAAGGCCGTCGCGGCGACGCCCATCGCCGCTTCCGTGTACTCGGTCAGGTCCGCGATCAGCACGACCAGCACCACCAGCGCGTACAGCACCGTCACCACGATCATCGAGATGAAGATGGCGCGCGGAATCGTCTTCGTGGGGTTGATGACCTCGCCCGCCGACGCCGCGATCGCCGAAAACCCGAAAAAGGTGATGAAGACGAGCGCCGCCGTGGACGCGATGAGCGGGACGTCGGCAATGAAGCGGTCCGCGATCACGCCCGTGTCCAGCCCACCGAGTCCCCCGGCGATGAACCACACGAGCAGCACGATCTTGGCCGCCGTGACCACGATCTGGAAGGTGCCGCTCTCCTTCGTGCCCTTGACGTTGAGGGCCGTGAGGGCGGCCAGGAAAATGATTCCGGGCAGTGCCGCGATCGCGAAGTGCCAGATGAACTCGTTGAAGTAGCTGGACAGGCTGGCGATGTAGAACGCGCACGACGAGGTGTAGCCAAGCAGGAGGCACCAGCCGACCAGATACGCGAGCAGCGGGGGAAAGGTCTTGCGGGCGTAGAGGTAGCCCTCGCCCGAGAAGGGGTAGATCGAGGTGAACTCGCAGTACGTGAGCGCCGTGAAGGCTGCGACAAGCGCGGCGAGGAGGAAGCTGACGATCGCCGCGCTGCCGACGTAGCCCACGGCCAGCCCCGACAGCGTGAAGATCCCGGCGGCGATCATCGTGCCCGTCCCGATGGCGAGCGCCGAGATCAGTCCGAGATCGCGGCTCAGCCCGGCGACGACCCTGGGGCCATGCTCGCCCGTGTCCCCGGCGGGAGCGTCGACGGTGTGCGCGGCCCCATGCTCGCCCTCGGACGTCACAGGTTGGCCTGTCGCGCCGCGTCAGGGCTGGGCGGCCGCGGCGGCATCCAGCAGCTCGCGCACATCCTCCTGCACGTCTTCTTCCATCGGGCGGAAGGGACCCATCCACTTCCTCACGACGGTGCCCTCGCGGTCCACAAGAAACGTCCCCGGCAATCCCAGCAGGGAATAGGAGTCGACGATCTCCCAGGAGGGATCGTGATAAATGGGGAAGTCGACCCCGATTTCGGCGATGAACGCCTCGATCATGGGGAGCGCACCCCGGTCGTCCACGCTCACGCCCACCACCTGGAACCCCTGGTCGGCGTAGGTGTCGTGCAGTTCCTGCAGCTCGGGCATCTCCTCACGGCACGGGGCGCACCACGTGGCCCAGATATTGAGCATGAACGGATCGCCGGTGAGGTCCTCGATGCCCACTTCGGTCCCGTCCAGCGTGGTCGCCGCGAATGCGGGCGCTGAATCCCCGACCTCCAGGAGCTTGTACTCGGGCACTTCACAGGCAGCCAATACCAGCACCATGACCACTGCGGACGCGCTCTTCTTCACAGGAACCTCCCGGTGGACTTCTTCGCCGTGGCGACTCAAGCTACCGAAAGCGGCGCAAGCGAGCCAATGGCTGCCGGCAACCCGGCCCCGGACACGAATCATCGGAACAGGGAAGGCCCGTGGCCCGTAGGGAAGGTCAAGCCCGGCGGTTGGCGACCCCCGCCGGTTGCCGACCGCGGCCGTTGGATGACACCATGGGCGCTCAGGCACACTTGACTTCAATCGGAAAACTGGAATCCAGGTCATGACCCAGGCTCGGCAACCCTCCACGGCCCGGCGCAAGCTGGTCTTCCTCGCCGGCTTCGCCATCTACTTCACCGCCGTCTGGTTCCTGTGGGACACATCCGTGGTCTATCCCCTGAAGATCTTCGTGGTCATGCTGCACGAGATCAGCCACGGCATCGCGTCGGTGGCGACCGGCGGCACGATCGAGCGGATCGTCCTCGACCCGGCCGAGGGTGGCGCGTGCTACTGCGGCGGCGGCAACGCGTTCATCACACTGTCCGCCGGATACCTCGGCAGCCTGCTCTGGGGAGTGATCATGCTGTCGGCGGCGGGGTCGGACCGGATCTCGAACCGCTTCCTGATCCTCGCCGTGGGGGTGATGGTCGTGGCGCTCACCGCCCTCTATGTCCGCAACGGCTTCGGACTCCTGTTCGGCCTGGGCTTTGGCACGGCGCTCGTGATCGCCGGACGCAGGCTCGGTCCCGGCGCCAGCCGCGTAGTTCTCACCGCGCTGGGCCTGACCAGCTGCCTGTACGCGATCCTCGACATCAAGAGCGACGTCATCGACCGGCCCCACCTGCGATCCGACGCGGCAATGCTGGCCGAGATGACGGGGATCCCCACGATGACCTGGGGAGTTTTGTGGATCGCGATTGCGGTCGTGGTCAGCGCGCTGGTCTTCCGGAGGGCCTACAAGGCGGCGTGAGGGTGGGCGGCCGTTCGCTTGCGGCGGTTGCTCGACTACCTCGTGCCCCGCAGCGCCGCCGCATCGGGCAGGCCGCGGCTGAAGGAGACAGCAGCGCCCGCAGCAAGTCGCTCACGCGCGTCTGACGCCTCAAGGGCGTCCGCACCCCGCAGAATCGCCCGGATGCGCCCCGTTTCCCGGTCGCTGATCACAGCGATGGGCTGATCCGTCGCGTCGTCAAGAGTATCCGAGCCGGCCGGGCCCGAGAGCGTGATTCGTGCGAGCGAGCCCGCCCAGACGGCGTCCACGGGTAGCGTGAAGACGAATTGTCCCTGACCGGTTTCGGCCTCGATAGCGGGAACGAACGTAAACGAGAAGTGCTGTTGGCCTTCGGGGCCATGGCCCTCGATCCGGTAGGGTCCCGGGGACTCGGGCAGCGAGGCGGCGCCATGCACGACAACCGCGGGATCCAGTTGCACGCGGTCGGGGCCGGCACGGCCCCAAAGCAGGAGAGTTCTCTGGCGCTGCTCGGAGGGCGATGCATTAGCCGCCGGGCGGGGCTGCGCTAGCGCGGGATCCGGGTTAGCCGCAGGCTCGCCATTGTCTTCGGGCGCCGACTCCGGCTCGGCCGCCTCAAGCGCCGATCCCGCATCCCGCTCGAACACCACCTCCCCGTTGAACACCGTCATCTCGCACACCATGTCGCGCAGGTCGTCCGTGGGGACCGTGAGGGGGTTCCGGTCCCACACCGCCAGGTCCGCGTACTTGCCGGGCTCGATCGTCCCCACCTCGTCCTCCAGGAACATCTGGTGCGCGGTCCAGGTCGTGAACGAGCGCAGTGCGGTCTCGACGTCGACGGCCTGGGCCGTACCGTAGGGGTGCGGGCCGTACACCCCGAGCAGTGGCTGGCGGGCGACCGAGGCCCACACACCGTACCGGGCCGGAAAGGGCGTGACGAAGTAGTCCGACCCGCTGGCCCAGATCATCCCGCGCTCCTGGTACGAGCGCAACGGGTTCAGGCGCAGGGCGCGCTCGGGGCCGAAGTTGCCCGCGTAGGTGTCGCCGATCCACCAGGTGAACGAAGGGGACGGCTCGGGATAGGCCGTTCCCCAGTCCCGCTGGAGCTCGGCCATGAGGTCCAGGGCGCGGTCGGTGGGGATGTTCGAGTGAATGATGCCGTGCCGGAGGCCCCGCGTCGGTGTCGCCTCGAGCGCTTCCACGAAGCTGTCGACCGTCCAGTCGATTGCCCGGTCGCCAATGGAATGAATGCTGACGTGGAGCCCGGCGTCATGATAAGCCCGGAAGCGGCGGCGCAGTTCGTCGGGGTCCATCGTGGGATAGCCGCGGTTGCCGGTGTCGGTGTGGGTGTGCTCGCGGTTCCAGTCTTCATGCAGCCACGCCGTGCGGGCACCGCCGCTGCCGTCGATGTAGAGCTTCACACCGCCGGAGATCAAGCGGTCGTCGCCGGTCGACTCGTACGGCCGCGTAAAGGTCGCGAGGCTGTCCGCATACGCGCGCACCTCGTCGATGGTGCCGTCGCGCCCCCGCCATAGCGCGAAGATCCGCACGCTGAGGTCGCCGCCGGCAAGAACGTCGCGGTAGGCATCCCAGGTGCCCGGGCCAATACCCGGATCCTTCCCTCCCGTCATGCACTCGGCGTTGAAGGCGTCAGCAAGTGAACGGATCCCTTCACGCTGCTGTGCGGGACCAGGACCGGGAACGAGGCGCGACACCAGCCCCTGCGCCGACTCCTTGAGCACACCGGTGGGCTTGCCGTCGGCATCGCGGTCGATCGTGCCGCCCGGCGGATCGGGCGTGTCGGCCGTGATCCCCGCCATCTCCAGCGCGAGCGAATTGGCAACCCCGTAGTGGCCCATCGTGTGGGACAGCCAGACCGGATGCTCCGCGGCAACGGCGTCGAGGTCGGACGCCTGGATGTAACGCAGCTCCTCCAGCTTGCCCTCGTCCCAGCCGCCTCCCCGCACCCATTCACCCTCCCCCAGGCGCTCCGCCTGCTCAGCCACCAGGCGCTGCACGTCACCGATGTTCTCGACGTTCGGGTAGCTCAGGTCGAGACGATAAATTCGGTTCGCCCCGCCACTCGCAAAGTGGACGTGCGCGTCCATGAGCCCGGGGGTGACGGTGCGGCCGGCGAGGTCGACGTGCTCGGTGCCGGGGCCGACCAGGGCCTCGATCTCGGCGACCGTACCCACCGCGACCACGCGATCGCCGCGGACGGCGACCGCTTCGGCCACCCGACTCTCGCCGTCCAGCGTGATCACCGGACCGCCCGCCAGGATCAGATCGGCGGGGCCGGCCTGGCGGGGCCCCGAGCAGGCGGCCACGATGGCGGCAACCCCGGCGGTCACGGTGGCTGCGACACCGGCGCTGGCGCCGGCTCGGCGGAAGGTGGCGTCCCCCTGGCAGAAAAAGTGTCGGTTCACGTGGGATGGCCCTCCCGGCTTGATTCCCGGATACCGTCGAGTATACATTACGGGTGGCTCACAAGGCCATCGCCGCGTCGCCGGTGGTCGGCGGCACGGTTTCGAGCTGGATGTGGAATCCCGCCCGATGTCGAACCCGAAAAAAGGAGGTGATCTCTTGTCTAGTCCAAGTACCCAGCCCAACCCGGCAAGGGCAAGCGGTCGCCGCTTCGGCAACTAAGCCGAAACAACGATCCAACTGTTCGCGCCGTAGGCGGTGTTCGCGCCGGGTTGCGGCCGGTTTTAGAGCCCCCGGGATGTTCCGGATAGCACCGGACCTCCCGGGGGCTTTCGCTTTGTACGCCATGTCAGCGGAGCGCGTGAATTCATGAAGAGCACCCGCACAGCGGTCGTGACGGCCGCAGGCCTCGTCGCGTCCCTGGTGCCCGGGCCGTCCCTGGCGCAGGACCCCGGAGAGCGGGAGCAAGGTGAGGGCGCGCGCATCTTCGCAGACGAATGCGCAAGTTGCCACACATCGGCCGGCGACGAGCGCACGCCGGGCACCGAACTCCTCAATCAGCTGTCCCCGCGCGCCATCGTAGCCTCTCTGGAAGACGGCGTCATGCGCGCGGAGGGCGCGGCCCTTTCTCCGCAGCAACGGATCCGGGTCGCGGAATACCTGGCCGGCCGGGCCCATGTGGAGGAGAGCTTTCCCGAGGCGGCGTACTGTGCGGACGCAGGGTGGTTCCCCCTGGATGTCGGGACCGTGTCGTGGATGGGTTTTGCCGGCAATCCGGCGGGTACGGGTTTCCAGCCCACGGACAGGGCGGGGCTGGTCGCGGCGGACGTACCGGCGCTGCAACTGCGCTGGGCCTTCGCGTTTCCGGACGCGGGGCAGGTCCGCACCTCCCCTGCCGTCGCAGGCGGGCACGCGATCGTCGCGGGGCCGTTCGGCGACGTCATCGCCCTGGACGCCCGGACCGGCTGCATCCGCTGGCGATTCGAGGCGGATGCCGGAGTGCGCGGCGCGGTCCTGGTGGGCGACGGGCCCGACGGAAGGCCGGCCGCCTGGTTCATGGACTCGCGCACCAACGTCTATGCGCTGGACGTGGAGAGCGGCGCCCTGCTGTGGAAGTCCCGCGTGGGCTGGCACCCGGCCGCCTACGGAACCGGCAGCCCCGCCCTGCACGACGGCCGGCTCTATGTCCCCATCTCCTCCCTGGAGGTCGTCCTGGCGGGCGACCCGGGCTACGAGTGTTGCACATCGTCGGGGGCAGTCGCTGCCCTGGACGCCCACACCGGCGAGACGCTGTGGTATCACCGGATCATTCCGGGCTATCCCGAGGCGACGGAGCCCAACGCCGCGGGCACGCCACAGTGGGCGCCCTCGGGTGCGGCAGTCTGGTCGAGTCCGACCGTGGATCCCCGCCGCAGGCTCGTCTACGCGGGAACGGGCGAGAACCTGAACCGTCCGACCACCGGGAACAGCGACGCGGTCGTCGCGCTCGACATGGAGACCGGCGACCTCGCGTGGTCCTTCCAGGCGACGTCCGACGACGCATTCAACATGGCCTGTACGCAGCCCCGCAACCGCGAGAACTGCCCCGATCCCGTCGGGCCCGACCTCGACTTCGGCATGGCCCCGATGCTGGTCACGCGCCCCGACGGCCGCGAGATCCTGGTCGCCGGTCAGAAATCGGGGACCGTGTGGGCGCTCGACCCCGACGCCGAGGGCGCCGTGCTCTGGTCGACCCAGGTAGGCAAGGGCAGCATGCTGGGCGGGATTCACTGGGGCATGGCCACCGACGGCCTGCTCGCGTACGCGCCGAGCGCCGACCGGAACGCCGTGATCACGGACGTGAACCCCGCGCATGAGCGCGCGCCGGGGCTGTACGCGCTCGATCTGGTGACCGGAGAGGTCGTGTGGAGCGCGCGGGCGCCCGAGAGCGGCTGCGATGGGAAGGAGCGGTGCTACGCGGCCATCTCGGCGGCGGTCACGGCGATCGAGGGCATCGTGTTCGCGGGCGGCCTCGACGGCATCATTCGCGCCCATTCAGCCATGGACGGGACGGTGGTCTGGGAATTCGACACGACGGACGTGATCGAGTCCTCCAACGGCGTTCCCGCCCGCGGCGGCGCGATCGACGGTCCGGGTCCGGTGGTCGCCGGCGGGATGCTCTTCGTCAACAGCGGATACGGGACCTTCGGCCAGATGCCCGGAAACCTGCTGCTGGCATTCGGGGTCCCGTAGCTACCCGGTAGCTCCCGGTTGCTGGCCGGTTCCAGGCCGGTCGCTGGCCCCGCCCACAATGAACCCGCAGATTGAAAACGTGAGCAAACACACCAGAACACTGATGCTGTCGGCACTGGCAGCGCTGGCGATCCCTGGGGCCCTGGCCTTGCCGGGCGCCGTCTGCGCGCAGGAACCCGGCGCGGGCGCGATCCCCCGTACCGCGTCCGGCAAGCCCGACATGAACGGGCTGTGGCAGGCGCTCGGCAACGCGCACTGGGACATCGAGCCGCACACGGCCCGCCCCGCACTGGCGATGCAGCCGGGTCCGGTGATCCCCGTGCCGGCCAACGAGGTGCTCGCCATGGGTGCGGTCGGCTCCGTCCCATCCGGCTATGGCGTGGTCGTGGGCGGAGAAATCCCCTACCTGCCCGACGCGCTCGTGCGCCGCGACGAAAACCGCGAACTCTGGCTGGAACGCGACCCCGAGATCAAGTGCTACCTGCCGGGCGTGCCCCGGGCGACCTACATGCCGTTCCCGCTCCAGATCTTCCAGAGCGATTCCCGGTTCTTCATCGCCTACGAGTACGCGGGCGCCATGCGCGACATCTACCTGGAGGACCCGGGACCGCCCCAGGTCGATTCCTGGATGGGCCAGTCGGTGGGCCGCTGGGAGGGCGACACCTTCGTCGTCGAAGTCAACGGTTTCAACGGCCAGACCTGGCTCGACCGCGCGGGCAACCACCACGGCGCGCGCCTCCAGGTCACCGAGCGCTATACGATGCTCGGTCCCGACCACATCATGTACGAGGCCGAGCTCGAGGACCCCGAGACGTTCGCGCGCCCGTGGACGATCCGGATGCCACTCTATCGCAATATCGATCCGAACGCCCGCCTTGGTCAGTTCAAGTGCGTCGAGTTCGTGGAGGAGTTGATGTATGGCCATTTGCGCAAGAACCCGATTCGCCGCTAGGTCGGTGAGGCCCGGCGCAGCGATGCCTGCGGAATACGGCGCGCGCCGTGCGGCACCACTTGTGCGCATGGCTGCGGCCGTCGCACCAGCCGTGCGCACGGCCGCGGCCCTCGCGCTGGCCGTTGTCGCGGCCGGCGCCCTGGCCCCGCCAGCCGTCGCGGCTGCCACCCCCCTGGCC
>VYAQ01000137.1 GCA_009844885.1 Gemmatimonadota bacterium | reverse complement strand
CGGCGGGGGCGGGCGCTGTCCGGGGCCTCGCCGGGAGGCCGCGCCCCGACCGTATCCACCGCCGCCATGCGCCGCTGCCCGACCTGCACGACGATCCGCAGCGTCGCGTCCAGAACCGTCCCGTTCCGCCGCATCGCCGCGAACACCGAGTCGATCGCCGGGTCGTCGAGGTCCACGTCCACGAATCCGGAGCGCAGCCCCTCCTGGCCTTCCTGGAAGACATCGTCGGGGATCGCCGCGCTCCCGACGTCGCATACATGAGACATGGCGCGGACGCCCGCGCGCGCGACCTCCAGCGAGCGGGCGGGCCCGACGTGGACATGCGCCCACACCGGGATCCCCTGGCGGCGCGCCTCGGCCGCGATCGCCGCGAGCAGGTCGCCGTCGATCGCGGCGTAGGTCTTGATCCCGGTCGCCCATGTGCCCCGCGCCAGGGTCACGGCCTCGCGCAGGTCCGTATTCTCGGTGACCGCCTGCATCCAGGTCACCGCGCCCGGAGTCTCGCCCGCCGCCGAAGACACCGTGCGCGGGTCGGTGAAGAATTCGGGGCCGGCCATCAGCGCCGCGAAGCGCAGGTCGGGCGCGTCGATCTCCTTCACGAGCGAGGCGCGCTGCAGGTCCATGAGCGAGCGTACATCGCCGGCCATGTCCCGCGCCGTGGTGATGCCGCCGTACAGCTGCCGGTTGAGGATGAACTCGGCCCGGGCCCGGTTCGCCATCGTGGCCACGTGGGTATGCGACTCGATCAGGCCCGGGATCGCGAACCACGAGCTTGCATCCACCACTTCGGCCCCATCGCGCCGCTCGGCGCCCAGTTCGCCGACGGGGAGGACCGCTGCGATCTCTTCCCCCTCCAAAACGATGGCCATGCCGGTTCGCGGAGGAGCGCCTGTGCCATCGATCACCGTCGCGCCCTCGAAGATGATCCTGGCGGGTGTTTCGGGCTCCGCGGCCAGCCCGGCCTGGGCATGCAGAAGCCCGCTCGAAGCCGACAAAACCCCGGCCGGCGACAAGGCGATCAGGACCGCGATTGCCTTGTCGCGCGCATTCATGACCTCTGCGTCTCCTTGCTACCTGACTTCCGCGGGCACCGTCCTGACGACGATCGTGGGCACGTCGAACTCGTCCAGCTCGACGAACGCCACGCGCCCGTCCGGCCCGAACGCGTTCGGCATCTCCGTCAGGCCTTCGGCGAAGGTACCGACGTACCGTCCGTCCGCGCCAAAGACGTCGATGGGGCCGGAGTCGCTCCACGGTTCCTCGCCCCGGCGCTGAATCCACAGGTTCCCCGCCCAGGTGGCGCGGATCCTTGTTATCACGGGGATCTCATCGAAGAAGGGCGCGTTCTCGATGCCTTCGCGCATGACGTCTCCACCCATGAGGTCCATCAGGCCCCGCGCTTCCTCTGGAACCGACCCCGCTTCCCCCTGGAAGTCCTCGATCCGCTGCTCGATCGTTGCGGCGCGGATGCGCGGCGTAACCCGTTCGGGGCGCAGCGGGCGTGTCAGCACGGCGCGGACCGACCCGTCGGGGGCCAGCAGCCTGACTGCGTATGCCGAGGAATCGGAGTAGGCGATGGTGCCGTCGGGGAGGAGGTCCCAGAGCAGTCTCGGCTCGTAGTGAGTGAGCTGCCCGAACGCGGTGCGCATCATTGCGGAAACGTTCATCAGGTCGCTGGCGCTCACCTCCGGCGCGGGCTCGGACGGCGGGGACCAGGCCTGCAGGACCGTTTCAGCCGCGACGACCTCGCCGGACAGATCCAGCTGCTCGATGCCGCGATCGTCGACCCGGTCCGGCTCCTCCATTTCCATTCCCATCATTTCGGCCATCGCGGCGCCCAACCCGCCGAGCACGTTCGGCATTCCCTGTGCGAACAGTGACCCGCCATCGGGCGCACCGCGTATGGCGGTCCGCATCGTGGTCATCCCTGCAAACGGGTTGTCGTCTGCCCCCATGCTGACCATGCGCTCCAGTTCGCCCGCCGGATCGAAGAGCTGGTAGGCCCCGTGTCCCATGTCGGCGACGGCGATGCGGCCATCCCGCCAGACCACCATGTCTCCGGCGGACCGGAATTCGCCCGGCCCCTCACCGGGCCCACCGATGGTTCGGACCAGTTGTCCCCCGGTGCCGATCACAACGATCTCCGCGGCCAGGATATCCAGCACGAACAGGTTGCCGGATCCGTCGAAGGCCACCGTTCCGGGTCGGGTGAACTGCGCCCAATCGGGTGCGGCGACGCCCCCGACGCGATAGACCTCCTCGAAGCCGGCGTCCAGGGGACGGTCCCGGTCCTGGGCGGTCGCGGTTGCGGTGGTTGCGGCGGTCGCCACGGCTGCGGTCGATGTGGCGGTGGCCACGAGTGCGGCGGTCCTGAGATACGGGCTGAGTACGGTTCTCACGATTCTTCTGTCCTTGGTTCTGGCCGGGTCGCACCCCGGCTTGGGCGTCGCCGCCCACCCTCGCACAATGTACGACAATCAGGGCCGGGCCGTTCACTCACCCGCTTTTGCCCCGCGGAACAAATGACGTACTTTTGGGATTGCCCATTTTCAAGGAGTTTTCCGCCACGTGTCTTCATCAGCACATCTGGCGTTTGAGCGGGACATAGTCGAGCTGGAAGACCAGATCGCCCGGCTGCGGGAGATGGCGTCGAAGCGCGGCCTGGACGTGGCCGACGAGGTCCGCGTCCTGACCGCCAAGCTCGATGTGCTCCGCGACGAGACGTATCGCAACCTGACCCCCATGGAGCAGGTACAGGTGGCCCGCCACCCGAAGCGCCCGTACACCCTGGACTACATATCGGGCATCTTCACCGACTGGTTCGAGCTCAAGGGCGACCGGGGCTATCGCAACGACGAGGCGATCGTGGGCGGGTGGGCCCGGCTGAACGGACAGTCCATCATGGTGATCGGGCACCAGAAGGGCCGGGACATGAAGGCGAACCTGCGCCGCAACTTCGGCATGCCCCACCCGGAGGGCTACCGAAAGGCGCTCCGCCTGATGCGCATGGCGGAAAAGTTCGGCCGTCCGGTGGTCACGATGATCGACACCCCGGGCGCCTATCCCGGCTTCGGGGCGGAAGAGCGCGGCCAGGCGGAGGCGATCGCCACGAACCTGCGCGAGATGGCCCGCCTGCGAGTCCCGACGATCTCGGTGGTGATCGGCGAGGGCGGCTCCGGAGGGGCGCTGGCCCTGGGCGTCACGGACCGCATCCTGGTGCTCGAGCACGCCATCTACTCGGTGATCTCGCCCGAGGGGTGCGCCGCCATCCTGTGGCGTTCCGCCGACGAGCGGGAAAAGGCCGCGCAGGCGTTGCGGCTCACGTCATCCGACCTGCTGTCACTGGGCGTGGCGGACGAGCTCATTCCCGAACCTCCGGGCGGAGCCCACGCCGATCCACCGTCCACCATGACCGCGCTCGCGGACGTCCTGAAGCGCCACCTCGACGAACTCGCCGCGATGAAGCCCGACGACATGGTGGCGCGACGCTGGGCCAAGTACGAAGCCTTGGGCGAATGGACCGAGGTGTAGTGGCCGTGGACATGGGCTGCTAGCGGGATGTCCGGTTTCGCCGAGGTGAGCTTCAAGGGCACGCGCCGGGGCTACTTCCGGTTCGACGCGCTCGAGCTGTCCCCGGGCGACAGCGTGATCGTGCAGTCGGACCGCGGGGAGGACCTGGGACGCGTGACCGCGCTGGGGAGCATCGCCGAGCGGAAGTGCTCGTCATCGGGCGGCTGTGCGACGCCCACGCCGTCGCTGCGCGTGATCCGGCGCGCGGGGACCGAGGAGGTCGCGCGTGCGCGTCACAAGGCCGACGACGAGCGGCGCGCCCGCCTGGAGACACGCGAGCACGTCGCGCGCCACGGTCTCAAGATGAAGGTCACCGAGACCGAATGGCAGTTCGACCGGAAGAAGCTGATCATCTATTTCACCGCCGAGAAACGCGTGGACTTCCGCGCGCTCGTCCGCGACCTGGCGCGCGCCTTCCGCACCCGTATCGAACTCAAGCAGATCGGCGTCCGTGACGAGGCCGCGCTGCTGGGCGGGGTGGGGCGGTGCGGGCGCGAGCTGTGCTGCTCCACATGGCTCCCCGAACTGAGGCCCGTGAGCCTGCAGCTTGCCAAGGACCAGAGCCTGTCGCTCAACCCGGCCCAGATTTCCGGGTGTTGCGGCCGTCTCATGTGCTGTCTGATGTACGAGCACCAGAGCTACGTGGAGGCCCGCCGCAGGTTCCCCCGCGAGGGCAGAAAGATCCGCACGGGCCTCGGCTACGAGCGCGTGATCAGCGTGAACATCTTCACCGAGACGATCACGCTGCGGAGCGACGACGGTCAGCAGCGGGTCGTCACCGTCGCCGAGCTGAAAGAGGAGATGGCGACCCGGAAGGGGAGTTAGACCCGATGAAGCCCATGGCGTCGAAGCCCATTGCCGTGTTGCTTGCACTGTGCGCGTCGGCCATGGCCTGCGCCGACTCCGGGGTGACGGCCGATCCCTCGCAAACGCTGGCGGCCGTGGCCGAGGACGTCTGGCAGCGGCAACTGGAGGTCGACCTGCGGGCGCGGGCGCGGGAGGGCCTGCCCCTGGAACGTCTGCCGATTCCCACGCTCGAGCGCGCCCAGGCCGACGCCGACTTCAGCCGCGCGGTGCTCGACCGCCTCGACGCGATCGACCCCGACGCCCTCGACGCCGACGACAGGATCACCTGGGAAGTGCTGCGACGCGGTGCCGAGATGACGATCGAGGGCCTTGATCACTATTGGGTCATCACGAACGTCCTCACACCCTACTCGTCGCCGATCGGGGCCCTGCGCCAGCTCTTCGGCATGGTGCCGGTGGCCGATGACGCGGGCCGGGAGGTCTACCTCACACTCCTCGCCCAGGTACCCGAGGCGGTCGCGTTCGTCGAGTCCCATGCACGCGGCCAGATGGAGCGGGGCATCACCGTGCCCGAGCCCAACATGGATGCCGTGGTGGGGATTGTTCGTGCGAGTATCGCCCCGTTTTCCGCCGGTCCCTTCGCGGTGGCGGAAGCGCGCCTCGGGGCTCAGGGCGGGGATCCGGACGCGGGCGACGGCACGGCGGCCTTCTCCGCCGAGGCCGAGCGCATCGTCGCGGACGAGGTCAACCCGGCTCTGGAGCGCCTCGCGGCCTTCCTCGACGGCGAATACCGCGACGCCGCCGCGCCCGAGGTCGGGCTGTCGCGCCAGCCCGGTGGCGAAGCGGCGTACCGCTACCTGGTGCGCGCCCACACGACCATGGACATCACCCCGGAGGAGATCCACGAGGTCGGCCTCCGGAACGTGGCCGAGATCGAGGAGCAGATGCTCGCGGTCCAGGCGCGGATCGGCTTCGAAGGGTCGATCGACGACTTCAGGCGCCACATTCCGACCAACCCGGACTACTTCCCCACGACGGTGGAAGAGGTACGGGTACGCTTCGATTCGCCCTCCCGGCGGTTCTTCGAGCGCTGGGACGAGTTTTTCCTCACAAGGCCCGACGCCCCCTTCGGCGCTCGGCGACTCGATCCGGCCCTGGAGGGCTCCCAGACCTTCGGCTACTACAATCCGCCCACCCCGAACGACCCGGTCGGATACTACAACTTCAACGGCTCCGATCTGGACCAGCGCAGCTGGCTGACCTACGCGGGGATTTCGCTCCACGAGCTCTTCCCCGGGCACCACTTCCACATTACGCGCCAGTATGCCAACGACGCCCTCCCGGCGGTGCGGCGCAACGGCTTGCACACGGCCTACACGGAAGGGTGGGGCATGTACTCTACCTTCCTGGGCATCGACTCGGGCTTCCTCGCCGACGATCCCTTGGGCGAGTACGGGGCCTACATGATGGAGATCTTCGTCGCGACCCGGCTCGTCGTCGACACGGGGATGAACCTGCTCGGCTGGACACTGGAAGAGGGCCGCCAGTACATGCGCGACCACATCTTCGACTCCGAGACCCAGATCGCGTCCGAGTCCCTGCGCTATTCGACCGACATGCCGGGACAGGCCCTCGGCTACCAGATGGGCAAGCGCGCCATTCTGGGCCTGCGGCGCAAGGCGGAGGCGGAGCTGGGAGACGATTTCGACCTGCGCCGCTTCCACGAGGCCGTGCTCGGGCCGGGATCGCTGCCGATAACCGTCCTGGAGAGCTACATCGACCGGTTCATTGAGGCGGAGCGGCGCGCGGCCGGCTCCTGATGCCGATGTCACCAGCCAGGGCCAATTCCCCACACGTCGAGTTCGAAGGCGTCGGCAAGAGCTACGACGGCACCACACTGGTTGTTAAGGACTTCAACCTCCAGGTCGCGAAGGGCGAGTTCGTCACCCTCCTGGGCCCCTCGGGTTCGGGCAAGACCACGATCCTGATGATGCTGGCGGGTTTTCAGTCCGCCACGGCGGGACGCATTCGCATCGAGGGCGAGGCGGTCGAGGACCTGCCCCCGCGAAGCCGCGGCATCGGGATGGTGTTCCAGAACTACGCCCTCTTTCCGCACATGACCGTCGGCCAGAACCTGGCTTTTCCTCTCGAGGTGCGGGGCATCGACGGAGAGGAGCGGCACGAGCGGGTGGCACGCGCGCTGAAGCTCGTGCGCCTCGAGGGCATGGAGAATCGTCGTCCCGGACAGCTCTCCGGAGGGCAGCAACAACGCGTCGCGATTGCCCGCGCCCTGGTCTTCGAGCCCAGTCTTGTCCTCATGGACGAGCCCCTCGGCGCGCTGGACCGGAGCCTGCGCGAAGAGATGCAATACGAGATCCGCCGCATCCACCGCGAGCTGGCGGTCACGATCGTGTACGTGACGCACGATCAGCAGGAGGCGATGGTGATGTCCGACCGGATCGCCGTGCTCAAGGATGGCGAAGTCGAACAGATCGCCTCGCCCGAAGTCCTCTACGAAGAGCCGGAGCGCGCGTTCGTGGCGCGGTTCATCGGCGAGAACAACCGGCTGCACGGACAGGTCGTGACCGTCGAGGGAGGACTCTGTGAGGTGGATGCCGGCCGCGCGCGCATCCGGGCGCTCAAGGTTGTGGACTGTGAGCCGGGTGACCGGGTGACCCTGTCGATCCGTCCGGAGCGGGTCTCCGTCAATCCCGAGCCGGGCGTGTTCGGCAACCAGGTAGGGGCGACCGTGCGCGACCTGGCGTTTCTGGGCGACCACCTGCGGGTGCACATGGAGGCCTGCGGCCGCAAGGACTTCATCGCCAAGATTCCGAACATCGTGGGACACGGCGGGATTCTGGTGGGCGACACCGTCCGGGTCGGCTGGACGGTCACGGACTGCCGGGTTCTCGACTACGAAACCAAAGCCGATCGAAAGGAAGAAGATGACCAGACGACGTGAGTTGCGGGTTCGCCACAGCGGTCTGCCGGGTTTGGCCGCGCTTCTGGCGATTGTGTGCGCCGGTGCCCTTCAGGGAGCGTATGCGCAGTCACTCACGACCGTTTCCTGGGGTGGTTCCTATGGGCGGGCGGTCAACGAAGGCATCAACATCCCCTTCACGGCCGAGACCGGGATCCGTATCAACGTGGAGGACTACAACGGCGGACTCGCGCAGATTCGCGCCCAGGTGGACGTGGGCAACATTCACTGGGACGTCGTGGACCTCGAAATCGCGGACGCGGTGCGTGGTTGCGACGAAGGACTCCTGGAGTTGATCGACGTCGCCTCGATGCCGCCGGGAGCGGACGGAACGCCGGCGGAAGACGATTTCACTCCGGACTCGCGAACCGAATGCGGAGTGGGAGCCGTCTACTGGTCGACGGTATACGCGTACAACTCGGAGAACATCCCCGGCGAGAAGCCCGCGACGATGGCGGACTTCTTCGACCTGGACAGGTTCCCCGTGCGTCGGGCCATGCGGCGGGTCCCCCAGGTAAACCTGGAATTCGCGCTGATTGCCGACGGTGTCCCGCTGGACGAGGTGTACGCGGTGCTCGACACGCCGGAGGGCCTGAACCGCGCCTTCCGCAAGCTGGAAACGATCAAGGATGAGGTGATCTGGTGGGAGGCCGGCGCGCAGCCGCCGCAGATGCTGGCGGACGGGGAGGTCGTGATGAGCACGGCGTACAACGGCCGCATCTTCAATGCGCAGGTGCTCGAGAACCAGCCGTTCGTGATCGTCTGGGACGGGCAGCTGCTCGATGTCGGGCAGATCGGCATCGTGGCGGGCACGCCCAGGCTGGAAGCGGCGCTCGAGTACGTTGCGTTCGCCAGCCGCGCCGAGCAGCAGGCCGCGGTCGGGCGGCGCATTTCATACTCCCCGACGCGCCGTTCGGGAGCCCCCCTGGTCACCACCCACGTCGAGACGGGTGTGGACATGGCGCCGCACCTGCCCGCGAGTCCCGGCAACGTGGATCGCGCGCTGCGCTACGACTGGCAGTGGTGGGTCGACAACCAGGACGAGTTGAACGAACGCTTCAGCGCCTGGCTGGCGCGCTAGACGAATGAGCCTGACGGCTTGGGCTCGTCGTTTGTCCCGCTCTTCACCGGGGAACCGTCCGGACGCTGGCCGCAATCCCGCGGACCGCGAGCGTCTGCGGGCCGTGCTCTTGGTGGTGCCGTTGCTGCTCTTCGTCGGCGTCACTTTCCTCGCGCCGCTGGGGATGATGCTGCTTCGCAGCGTGCACGATCCCGTGGTGGCGGATGCCCTTCCCGAGACGCTGGGAGTACTTGCCGAGTGGGACGGCGAGGGGCTTCCCCCCGAAGCCGCCTACGAGACCATCGCGCGCGAGCTGACACGTGCCCGCGAGGAGAGGACCCTCGGTCAGGTCGCGGGCCGGGTCAACCGCGTCGAGAGCGGGATGCGCAGCCTGTTCACGCGGACCGCGCGCGGGTTGCCGGAGGTGACCGAGCGACCCTGGCGCGAGGTCATGGTGGAGCTTGACGAGGCGTGGGGCCAGCCTGCGGTGTGGAACGCCGTCCGTGCCACGGGGCAGCGCTTTACGGCGCGCCACTACCTCAACGCGGTCGACATGCAGCGCCTGCCGGACGGCTCCGTGGCACGTCAGCCGGAAGAGCGGCGGATCTACCTGTCGCTCATGTGGCGCACGCTGTGGGTCAGCGGAGCGATCACGGTGCTCTGCCTGCTGCTGGGCTACCCGATCGCGCATCTTATCGCGCACTCGCCGCCACGCAGGGCCAACCTCCTGCTGCTGCTGGTCCTGGTCCCCTTCTGGACCTCGCTGCTGGTGCGCACCACCGCGTGGATCGTGCTGCTGCAAACGCAGGGTGTGCTCAACGACATCCTGGTCGCCATCGGGCTGATCGGCGACGATGGCCGCCTCACCATGATCTACAACATGACCGGCACGATCGTCGCCATGACGCACGTGCTGCTCCCCTTCATGGTTCTCCCGCTGTACTCGGTCATGCGGGCGATCCCGCCACGGTACATGGACGCGGCCGCCTCTCTCGGCGCCACGCCCACACAGGCGTTTCGCCGCGTGTACTGGCCCCAGACGCTGCCCGGCGTGGGCGCGGGCTCGCTCCTCGTCTTCATCCTGGCGATCGGGTACTACATCACCCCGGCACTCGTCGGCGGCTCCAGCGGGCAGCTCATCTCCAACATGGTCGCCTACCACATGCAGACATCGCTCAACTGGGGGCTTGCGGGCGCGCTGGGCGGAATCATGCTCGCAGGGGTCTTCGTGCTGTATGTGCTCTACGACCGTCTTGTGGGCATCGAGCGGCTGAGCCTGAGCTGAGATCGCCGTGTCCATCCTGAACTCGACCGGTGGCACGCGCCAGGTGCCGGTGCCGGTGGGCCGCTACGCCTACCTGACGTTCTGCGCGCTGGTCTTCCTGTTTCTGGTGGCGCCGATCCTCGTGATCGTCCCGCTCAGCTTCAACGCCGAACCGTACTTCACGTTCACCGAGGGCATGCTGCGCTTCGACGCGGAGGCTTACTCGCTGCGGTGGTACCGCGAGATCGTGGAGAACGAGGAATGGCGCCGCAGCCTCGTGAACAGCCTCACGATCGGGATCTCGGCCACCGTGCTCGCCACCGTTCTGGGGACGCTCGCCGCGCTGGGACTCGCGAACGCGCACATGCCCGCGCGCCGCCTGGTCACGGGTCTGCTGATCTCACCGATGGTGACCCCGGTGATCATCGCCGCGGCCGGGATGTTCTTCTTCTATTCGAGCATCGGCCTCGGCCAGACCCACCTGGGCCTGATCCTCGCGCACACGGCCCTCGGCATCCCCTTCGTGGTCATCACCGTGACCGCCACGCTGGCCGGCTTCGACAACAACCTCACCCGGGCGGCGGCATCCCTGGGGGCGGGCCCGGTACGCACGTTCCGCAAGGTGCAGTTGCCGCTGATCGCGCCGGGGGTGCTGTCCGGGGGGCTGTTCGCGTTCGCGACGTCCTTCGACGAGGTGGTGGTGGTGCTGTTCATGGCAGGGGTCGAGCAGCGCACGATCCCGCGCCAGATGTGGGCGGGCATCCGCGAGCAGATCAGCCCCGCGATCCTGGCCGTCGCGACATTCCTGATCGGGTTCGCGGTGCTCCTGCTCTTTGCCGTGGAGTGGCTGAGGCGGCGGAACGGGTCCGCGCCCTCGCGCCGTTAGCCGCTCCCGCCCCGCCCCCTCAGTTGTTCGGCGCGCCCGCCTCGATCCACGCCCGAATCAGCGCGATCTCATCCTCGGGCACGGGGTCGCCCGTCTCGGGCATGGTCCCGTCGACGATCATGTCCAGCAGGAAGCTGTTGGCCGGATCTCCCGCCTCGATGACCGTCCCGAATTCGGACCCCATCATGACCCGCTCGTAGTTGAGAAGGTTCAGACTGACCTCGGTGCGCACCTCGCCGTTCTCGTCCTCGGCGCCGTGACACTCTGCACAGCGCTGACGGAAGATCGGCAGGATATCGTCCGCGAAGCTGACGGTGTCCTGGGGAACGTCCAGTGCGGCCACGTCCAACGACGCCGGCGTCCCGCCGGATCCGCGGGCCCCCGACGCGCCCAGGCTGGCCACGCCGACCAAAACCGCACCCGCCACCAGGATCACGGACGCACCTCGTGCCGTGTTCACGATTCGTTCAGTTCTCATGGATGTTCCGAGGTGGTCAACCCAGCCCCTCGGCCTCCTTCATCAGGCGCAGGTGCGTAGCCGCCTGGGCCAGGCCGCCTTCGCCCTCGCCCCAGGACACGCGTCCGTTGCCGTCGGCGTCCGTGCCGTTCAGGATGGCGTCAGTCATCGCGGCGATCTCCTCCGCGAGCGCCTTCGCAGCCGCCATGTCGGTTGCGGCGGCAACCCCGGCCGCCTTCTCGGCGATGCTCTCGGCCCACGCCGCGACGTTGCTGCAGCTCGTCCCGACATGGTTCGAATGCGCCTTGACCGCATCCGAAGCGTCGTCGGACCCACCAGCCATCCCGATGTGCTGGGCACAACCGCCGGCCGCCCTTGCGAGTCCGTAGCCCTTGCCGGGCCCCCGCTCGGAAGTCGACGGGTCGACCGCGTGCAGCACGTGAGTAATGTGCCGCTGAATGCCCGCCAGATCGTCGGATCCCGCGGCCAGGCCGGCGTGCTGGGCGGCGACCTCGGCTTCGGCCTGGGCGGCCGCGAGCAGCCCGACGTTATCCGGAGTGCCGTTGAACATGTCGCCTACGTGGCCGATGTGACGGTGCGCTGCACTCTGGGCTTCCGCGGTGTCGGGCACAGCGGCCACGAGGACTGCGGCTGCCAGGGCTGCGCCGATCGCGACGTTCGCTTTCGCCATGTTGCTACTCCTTGGGTCTAGAGTGTGACGTTTTCATAAAGAGGTCGTTTGCGGGCGAAAAAGGTACGCATCTTTGCCGGGCTGAACCAGATGGGGCACCGCCGCCGCAAGGCCGGGCGCGTCGCACCGGGCCTCTGTTGTCGCCCGGCCCCGAGCCATAGACTTCGCGCAAGCCGGTCGCCGAACCGGTCGCGACACTCGAACACGGCCTGAATGCCATGTCCCCGCGCAAGCCGAAGCCCCCGCATACCCGCCTGTCCCTGTCGCTGCTCGTCAGTGTCGCCGCGGCCCTCGCAGCAGCCGGGTGCGCCGCGCCCGAGCAGTCCGACGCTCCGGAGGCAGGCACGGACGCCGCTGCCGATCCCACCGCTGCCACGTCAGCCGCCGCCGCCTCCGACGCGTCAGCCCTTGCCCAACTCCTCGCCGACGGCCAGGCGGTCTTCGGCGTCTTCTCCGGTCCGACCACCGCCGAGCAGGGCGCGCTCATGGGCCAGAACCGGGAGCTGGATTTCGTCTTCTACTCCCTGGAGTCAGGTCCATTCGACATTATGTCAACTGAAGTCTACATGTCGGGTATCGCCGAGGGGTCGGGAACCGGGGCGCCGCACCCCCTCATCCTGCGCGTGCCGCCGATCAGAAACGGCGTGGACGCGGCCGGGGCCAACGTCGCCGAGGCGCTCGAAGCGGGCGTGGCGGCGATCGTCTTCCCCCATGTGGAGTCGGCGGAGGACGCCGCCGTGGCGGTCTCGGTGATGGGCGACCAACTCTGGCCCGGGAACCCTGCGGGCTCACTGCTCAGCATCCTGATCGTCGAGGATCGCAGCGGGGTCGAACGCGTCGACGAGATCGTGGCGACGCCGGGCGTGAGCGTCGTCTTCGCCGGCCCGGGCGACCTGCGCCGCTCCTACGAAGGCGACATGGAGGCAGTGGAGGCCGCGATCCAGACCGTGCTTGCCGCGTGCAAGGTCCACGGCGTCCCGTGCGGGATCACCGCGGGCGTCGACGATGTCGCCGAACGGATCGCGCAGGGCTTCCGCATGTTCATCGTGAGCGATCCGGCGGCGGTGACGGCGGGGCGGGAGGCGGCGGGGCGGTAGGCTGACTGCGAATCGGGTCCCCTCACCGCCCCAGCAACACCTCCCGCAGACGGTCCAACCCTTCCCGAGTGTTGGCCGCCATGACCGACCCCGGCGTCGCGTCGAGCCGCCCACCCTCGACGCGCTCTGCTACACCTCCCGCCTCGGTCACCAGCAGTATTCCCGCGCCGAAGTCCCAGGGGGCCAGTCGCGCCTCCCAGAAGCCGTCCAGAATGCCGTTGGCGACGTAGGCCAGGTCGATCGCGGCGGCGCCCGTGCGCCGCACGCCCGAGGTGTACCGCAGCGCCCGGTCCAACTCGGCCAGGTACGGCGCGAGCACGTCGTGCGCCTTGAAGGGGAAGCCGGTGCCGAGCAGGTAGCGGTCGGTGCGGGACGTGCGGCTGACCTGGATCCGCTCGCCGTTCTCGTACGCACCCCGTCCCCGTGCGGCGAACCAGGTCTTGCCGAGTGCGCGGGCGTCGACCGCCGCGGCGAGGGGACCGTCGCCGTCCCAGACCGCCACCGATGCCGCGTGATAGGGGTGGCCGTGCAGGAAGTTGGTCGTGCCGTCGAGCGGATCCACGAGCCACAGATACTCGGTGCCCTCGGCGCCGGGCCGCCCGCCGCCTTCCTCTTCGGCGAGAATGTGATGACGCGGATGCCGAGTGGAGATGACCTCCAGCGCGGCCTCCTGCGCCTTCATGTCCACGTCCGACACGAAGTCGCTGGACATCGTCTTCTCGCTCACCCATCGCCTATCGCCGTCGCGGGCCGCGGCCTCGTGCACCGATGCTGCCACCCGTGCAGCCTCGCGCGCGGTCGCCAGCAAAACATCCGGTTTTTCTCGCATGGTCGAGTCCGCAGAGTCTTGAGGTTCCGGGGTCCCCGTCCGTCCGGAGGGTCGTTCTCGGGGCCCCGCTACGCTAACTTAGCTCCGGCCAGTAACAACCCCGTCGCGCCGTGCCTGGCGCCGCGCAACGATCCGCCCCCCAAACCCGTAACAGCAGCTTCACCCGCCCCCATGCCCCCTCGCAACCGCGTCTACTCCGGCCGCCAGCCGACGGCGGTCCTGCGCATCGGCAACTAGGTCGGGGCCGTGCAGAACTGGGTGAGGCGGCCGGACGAGTGCGACTGCGTGTACAG
>VYAQ01000093.1 GCA_009844885.1 Gemmatimonadota bacterium | reverse complement strand
GCCCCGGAACGAGGTCCGGCCGCAGCACCACCGGGCGCTCCCCTATGCCGAGGTTGCCGGGGCCATCGCCGCGGTGCGCGAGTCCGGGGCCTATCCCGCGACCGTGCTGGCGTTCGAGTTCCTCGTGCTGACGGCCTGCCGGGGGAGCGAGGTGCGCGGCGCCCGGTGGGACGAGATCGACATCGAGGCTCGGGACTGGCGCATTCCGGCGGAACGGATGAAGACCGGCCGGGAGCACCGGGTTCCCCTCTCCGACAGGGCGCTGGCGGTGCTGGAGGAGGCGCAGGTGCTCGCGGACGGCTCGGGGCTGGTGTTCCCCTCACCCCGTGGCCGGCGGCTTTCAGACGCGACGATCACGAAGATGGTCCGGGACCTCGGGATCGGGGCGGTGCCGCACGGGTTCCGGTCGAGCTTCCGGGACTGGGCGGCGGAGCGCACCGACGCGCCGCGCGAGGTGTGCGAACTGGCGCTGGCCCACGTGAACCGGGACCGCGTGGAGGCAGCCTATCGGCGTTCGGACCTGTTCGAGCGGCGGCGGGCGCTCATGGAGCAGTGGTCGGCGTTCCTCGCTGGGGCCGAGGACAAAGTGATTCCGCGCGACGGATGACTCCAGCGGGTGGCCCAAGATGGGTTCGAGGCGAGCTGCCGGCGCTGGATGGCCAATGACCGCCGGCCGCAGCAGCGGGCGGACAGGGGCGCCGCCCCTCGAACCCGAACCGGCACGCTCATGACGGAGCCGTATACCGCCGTGGTCCTCGACCGCGTCACTCTGGTGGAGGCCGGCCCGTGACAATGCCGTTCGAGCCACGGATACCCGGCCCGTGGCCCATGCCCCACCTCGAACACCGGACGGCCGCCGTGCAGGCCCTCGGATGGGCACGGGCCGACGCCCACTGGCTCGCCCTCGTCTGCCTCCACTCGGGCGTCTTCACCCGCCTCCAGTACCGAGACTGGCATCACCGGGACAAGTACGCCGCGAGACGCTTCGTGCAGCGTCTCACCGCGGCTGGCGTCGCCCGCGAACATCCACTCCCGGAGCGGCGAACCCCGCAGCGCTTCTGCCATGTCTTCGGGCGAGCCCTCTACCGCGCCCTCGGCATCGAGGACGCCCACCAGCGCCGCCTCGGATCCCCAGCCCTCCTCTGGCGGCGCCTGCTCACCCTGGACTGCCTGCTCGCCCATCCCGACGCGAACTGGCTCGCCACCGGCGAGGACAAGCTGCTGTTCTTCCTCAAGCGCGGATACGACGAGGAGGACCTCCCGCAGCGCCGCCTCGAGGACCGCGCCCTGGACCACGTCACCCTCCATCCCATCGCGGTGGACGAGCGCCGCGTGAGTTTCGTCTTCCCGGACCCCGGCCACGGAAACACCCGGGCGCTCTACTACTGGGCGTCCGACCACCTGTTCCTCTGGGAGGCGCTGCGCCTCGACGGCGTCGCGGTCGAAGTGATCGTGGCGGTCCGCGACGACCGCGCCCGGAACCTCTACGAGGAGACCCTGTTCCGCTGGACCCCGGCCGGCGCTGGGTTGAACGAGGACGAACGCTCGTTCCTCGAGGCGATCCAGGCGGCGCGGCGACATCCGGACCCGGACGAGATCGGGAAATGGCTCGGCTGGGTCGAAGCGGACGACATCGAGGCGCGGCTCCGCCCACGGCTCCATCGGCCCCCGGTCCGGATCGACCGCTACACGGTCCACCTCGCGGAGAGCCTGGACGACTCCGACCTCGGTCTCTGAGGTTTCGACCTCGTCGGGGCCACGTTTCGGACGCAACTAAGCCGACCGCCCCTTTTGCCACTGCTTGTGCCATTCCCGTGAGCGAGATTCCCGTTGTCCCCCTTGGGAATCTGCCACGCTGACCCCGCAATTCGGGGTCATAGGGAGCGGGGCTGGGAGCGACCCACCTTTTCCTGTCGAAAAATTGCCCCGGAGGAGAGTGCTTGTCACACTCTTCCCTCCCGTGCCGTGGGTCGCTCCCAGCCCGCGCCTACGGCGCGAGTGATCCCTGCGGGAAGGCAAAGAACCCGCCTCCGAGCGGGTGGAGGCGGCAGCCGACAACGGATCGGGCCGCCGGGCGGTCCTCGATGCGGGCTGAGGCATCGAACCACCACTCGGAGAGGGCGTTGTGGTTTTGGTCGACGCCCGACGATGCCAACACGGATGTGCTGGCAGAGGTCCGGTACGATGCTCGCCGTTGGGGGGACGCAAGCCGCTTTCGCCGCGGGCCGGACCTGCCGCCACTGCAGTCGTGCGTACTCCTTCCGGTTCCCCCCGACCCCCGTCCCGTGATCCTCCTGACGATCTGCCTGATGGCAGCGGCCCTCGTTGGGTTCGCCCTGCTGCTGTTCCGGAGGCGGGACTAACGCCGCTGCGCTCCGCAAATCGCCTCGAAGACGCGGTCAGGGACGGCGCTCCCCTCACCCCGTGGCCGGCGGCTCTCTGACGCGACGATCACGAAGATGGTCCGGAACCTCGGGATCGGTGCGGTGCCGCACGGGTTCCGGTCGAGCTTCCGGGACTGGGCGGCGGAGCGCACCGACGCGCCGCGCGAGGTTTGCGAGTTGGCGCTGGCCCACGTGAACCGGGACCGCGTGGAGGCCGCCTACCGGCGTTCGGACCTGTTCGAGCGGCGGCGGGCGCTCATGGAGCCGTGGGCCGCTTTCCTGGCCGGGATCGGCGACGAGAGGCTCGACCCGGCATAGCGTCGGAGCGTTGGGTAAGTTCCGCGCTCCGAGGAGAGGCAATCATGCGAATCGGAACGTCGTCTGTCCGAAGCATCCGAAAACGTCTCCCCGCGGTCATTCACTGGCTCGCGGAAAGGCAGCCCGACATCGTGGCGCTCCAGAAGATCTCCGCACCCGAAGCCGCGTTCCCGACCCGGGCTCTGGAGGACGCCGGCTACTACAGTGCGGCGTTCGGCCCGACCTGTCGGACGGACTACGGTGTCGCCGTCCTGAGCCGGCGGGAGTTGCCGAAGCCCGAGGTCCGCTTTCGGGGCCTATCCTGCCCAGAGGCGAGTGGGGCTCGTTTGCTGACGGTGGATATCGGACAGATACGGTTCTCGTCCATCTACGCTCCATTCGGAAACCCGCGCAAGTACGGCAACGAGCAGGCCATCGAGCGCCGCGTGGCCTGGCTCCGTTGCCTGCGGAACCATGTCCGCGAGGAGGGCTACGCCGGACGGCAAAGCCTGTTGTGCGGGGACTTCAACGTCCTCCCTGACGGTCCTCCCAAGCGAGGCGGTGCCTACAGCGAACGAGAGCAACACGAGTTGGCCCGGCTCTGTGAACTCGGTTTCGTGGACCTCTACCGCCGGGCGCATCCCGGCGGGAACGCCGGTTTCAACTTTGGTTTCAAGTTCTGTGAGGAAGGCACCTCGAGGCTTCACCTCGTCCTTGGCAGCAAGAACCTGACGGACTGCGTGCGCGATGCGTGGGTGGATCTGAAACACCGAACGGAGGCTGCTCCGGTCATCGTGGATCTGGAGGATGTGACCATTTGAGGTGGCGCGCCGTCGCGGAGCAGCAGGCCGCGTTCCTGGCGACGGAACGGGGAGCGCGGCTCCCCGGATAGACCGCCAAGCGATCGTCGATTCGCGGGCGAAGCGCCAGAGTCGGCAGGCCAACTTGGTCGTGGGCCAGCCTACCCAGTGTGTACACACTGGGCTCTGGCGAGGGAGTGCTGCGCCCCCCTTCGAACCCCCGGCTCTCGCGCCGCTGCCGGGCAGCGGACGGTCGGGAGCAAGCCCCCGAACCCCCGCACCGGTGCGCGCTCACCGCGCCGCGGCGCACCGTTGTGGTCACCCGCGTCCCGCGGGCGAACCGGACCGCCTACGGCCCGGCGAGAGCTCTCCGGCTCCCCGAGGTCGGGGAGCTGGCCCACGAGGCCGTGAGCGCCCTCGAAGAACCCTGGATCGCCGCCCTGCTCCGCATCGAGGGCCACCGGCGGCTGGTGCTTCCCGGCGGTCTCACTCGCCGCGTGTCGACTCGTTGACTGCGTGCCGTTCCTTCATCCACTCGGGTCGGAGCCAGCCGTACCCGAATCGGGGGGCCGCGAGTCCGCCGATGTCTCCGCCCAGATCCGCACACCGGGCGGCGGGGTCGGCACTCTGTAGGACACTCCCACGACGAGCCGCTGGCGCCACATGGCCCGGTAGGCCAGAAGCGCGTTCGCATCGTGCGACTCGACCACGATCCGCACGTCACTGCGAGGGCCGACGTAGGCCACAAAGCTACTCGCCTTCAACTTGATCCGAATGGCCGGGTCCGGGACGGAGCGATCCTGCTGTCGGGTGCGCCAGATGACCTTCCCGAATCGGAGCTTCCCGTCGGTCATCCGGGGACAGTACCCGGGGCCGTCCGGTCCGCCACGGCCCCCTCGCCGAATACCTCCAAACCGTCACCCGGGTCCAGCGTGCCGCCTTTGTCCTCCACGGTACCGCGCCGCCAATCATCGAGGCCGGATCGACGTACCTCGCCAGACGCCTTGAACCCGAGTCCATCACGGTCTGACTGGGCGACGTGCCGCCTTCGCACCCTAGGCCATGGTGTTCCCGCATCCAGCCTGCTCTGTCAACGCGCCCGCGCGCGGCGTGTGGCTCCAAGGGACGGCGCTGCCGTTCCGGACGATGTCCCCGGACTCGCGACCAACCCCGCTCCAAAGACGATGACCACGGCGGCCAACGACGCTATAGCGAGCGCAGTGTCGGCCAGACGGGAATTCGCCGGGTCGTGAGACTCGTGAGGCCGGAGGCGAGGAGCAGCAGCAAGAGAAGAAGCGCGCCGGGTCCGAGGAACTGGAGCGGTTCGGAAACGTCAACCCAGGGGACGCGGCTGGCCAATACACGGCAGAGGATCCATCCGCCCAACGTGCCGAGGCTCACGCCGGCCACCGCGTTTGTGGCGGCACCGCGCAAGGCGATCCACGCGATGTGTTCCGGGTCTGCCCCCAGCGCCGCACGCACGGCGATTTCATACTTCCGGCGAGACGCGAAGTCGGCCACCTGGCCGACTCCTCCACCGACGGCGAGTAGGACACCGGCAACGGCGAAGGCGCCAAGCGCGACCGCGCCCAGAACCGGTGCTCCGAGACGACCGATGCGGCGAGCCCGAACCGACGCGACCCGCAAGGTCCGTAGCGAGGGATCCACAGTGGGCGGTACCCGTGCGAGCGCGGCCATCTGGCCGGCCGAGGGTTCATCTCTGAGGCGCACCACCACTTCGGCCGTCCTCACGCCTCGAAGAACGGGTGGGATCGAATAGGGGACGTACGCGGTCGGAACGGACTCTTCCCCTGGGAAGATGCGAATATCGGGGACGATGCCGACAATACGGGCTCGGGCTGTTTCAACGAGAAACGACCGGTTCAATGCGCTCTCAGACTCCGACAACCCGGCCGCGTAGGATTGATCTAGGACGGCAACGCGTTCGGAAATCACGGTGTCGGACGCCCGGAACCCCCGCCCCTCGAGGACCGGAATCCGCAACACATCGAACAACGTCGCGCTCACTCGCCTCGTCGCACGTCCAGAACTGCGGTCCCACGTGCCTGGTGAGGAGGTTGGAAAGGTCCTGCTCCCTCCCGCTTGGTCCGGCAGGGAGTCGGCAAACGCTGCGGCCTCCACATCGACTCGGCGCTCGAATCTCTCCCTGAGCTGCGCCAGCAGCGCCACCTCGGAGTCATAGGGCAGGGTGCTCTCACCCGACAGACCTCCAAAGTCCACGGTGAGCTGGACGAGTTGACGATCGTCGTAACCGCTTCGCACCGTCAGCAGAGCCCACGCGCTGCCACCCACCACCGCGGTTGCCGTCAGCATCATTGTGGCGGCGGCGCAACCCAGAGTCAGCCCCGCGGCAGTGAGCAGTCCCGGGCGCATCGTTGCCCAGGCCCGACCAGAGACCAGACGACGATGGCGCAGGCCGTCGAACAATAGGGGTGCCTCAGCGACGACCGTGACAGCGATGACCGTCAGGAGCGCCAGCGGGATGGCGCTTCCCGCGAGGTCCCACTCCCTGGCAAACGGGAGCGCGGCACCATAGCTACGAAACAAGGGGATGAGTGTGTAAGCGACCAACGTGCTTCCCGCGGCAACAGCGACGCCGAGGCAAAGCATCCGGGATGTTGCGGCCCCCACCTGGTCCGCCCACGAGGCACCCAGCGATCTACGCCTGTCCCATCGGGTGCGTTCGGCAGCGACGCGAGATAGCCGAAGCCCGAAAACGCTGATCGCGGCCATGGCGACGAGCAAGATGGCGCCGATCATCAGGAGTTCGAGAGTCGGGCGGACTGAGGCCGTCAGTTGATCCGTGAGCGAAATGGCGGTAATGCGTTCGCCGTCGGTCCTGAAGCCGGCGTTTTGCAGCACGGCCGTCGCTTCCGCGCCGGCGGCTTGTACTGCCGTTCCGGATTGCAAGCGGCCGACAGTGAGCGCATACCGGCTTGCTCCTAGCTCCGGCTCTTTCCGACGGGCGGGAATCCACATCACCTCCGTCGGGTTCGGGGCGAGGAAGCCCACCGGCATGACGCCGATGACTTCGAAGGCCCGATTGTCCAGGACGATCTCTGAACCAACCACATCCGGCGAGGCGCCGAACGCAGACTGCCAAAACTCGTGGGCCAGCAGCACGACGCTGCGTCCGGTTTCTGGCTCCACCGAGCGGAGCTGACCGGACGGCCGCCCTGACTCGTGGTCGTCGGGAACAAAGTCGCGACCCTGCGCTGGACGGACGCCAAGCGCCTCCAGAGCCTCCGGCGGCCAAATACCTACCCGTACGGAGCGACGGTCGTCGTCCCCCAACGTCCGGTCAACGGTCAAGAACTGGCCAAGCCAGACGAAAGCGGATGACTCCCCGCTCAGCAGCGCAACCTCGTGGTCCGACAGCCGTTCAAAGCTCCCGGGGGTCGGCCTGGTACTGGAGAGGACAACGAGTTGCCCTGGATTCTCGTAGGGCAGCGACCGATCTGTGACCGAGACCCAGATGGCCGTCACGCTCTGGCTGGCACCGACGGCCAGGATCAACACCCCAACAATCGTCGCGGTGTTCCCCGGCGCGGCGGTCAACGAGCGCCACCCTGCGATCCAGGCGGCGCGGAGCCGGGCCAAGACGCTCCCCGGCTCTAGCCCGGGTCGTCGGAGCCGTCGTTCCTTCCGAGCAGAGCCGTGAGGTCCGCGTTTCCGATGCTACTCGCGAGCATCAACGCGGAGACCGTCCCAGGAGCGATGCCCAGGTCTGCCCCGGCGTCGAGTAGCGAGCGAACCACGCCAAGACGCTCCTCTGCGTCTACCGCCAGTTCCATGCCCGGAGGCGTTTGGCCCGAGGAGGCGAGCATCCAGCCAAAGACGACAGCCGTCAGCGGTGTCATGTTGTTTGGATTCGCGTACGCGTTTGGGTCTGCGCCCGCCCGGAGCAGCAACAGAGTTGCCTCAGGCCGTCCGAAGAACGCTGCGCGGCCGAGTGGCGTGCCACCCGAAGGATCAACAACGGTCGTGTCCGCTCCCGCTTCCAACAGGAGGGCCAGAACGTCGACCGCATTCGCTTGAGCAGCCCGATGCAAAGCACTCATCCCTGCGCTGTTGGCATTCGCCGTGACGCCGTCCGTCAGCAACTCCCTCACCCGCTCGGCGTCAGAGGCCAGTGCTGCCGCCACCAACTGTCCTTCGGGTCCCGTGTCAGGAGACGCCTGGGCGCCGCTGCCAGAGGTGCTCTGGATCGTCACGCGAGCGGAGATTCCGGTGTCCCCGGGGGAACTCCCAGATTCCCTGGAAACCGACGACAGCACTGGCGACCGGAAGCTCAGGAACGCGGCGACGACGATGATTCCCAGCGCAGCCAACACCCCTACAAGAACCCAGCGCCGGACCCGGTCAGGTCGTGGCCGACTGAGCATTTGATTTGTCATCTGGCGGCGCTTGACCCGTGGACCGCGATCCGTAGAACAACGATGGCCGGCCCCGACGCACCCCGCCGTCTAGCGCGGTGAGTCCGCGCGCACCGAGCCCACTGCGCCGTTTCCATCAGATACAGACGATGGCTGTAAAACAACTTATGACGTTTCCATCCCCATCGTAGAGGCAAATCTCGGCGGGAAAGCAAAGCAACTGCGCGAGTGCCGGGCTGGCCCAAAGCACCGCGAGCCCGAGCGCCGCGATGCCCACCAATAGAGTTCTCATCTGGAAGCCTCCTAGCGGAATCCGAGCGAGATTATGCCACCGGTCGTTCGGGGTGCCGAACAGACCGCCCGCCCTCATTGCCCCCGACGGCTCGACAGCCGGAAGGTCCAATCGGTGGAGCCGAACGTCACGCCGTTACGGTGCTTTCCTCAGTTGCACGGCTCTCCCGCATCTGGGTCGCGGGTTTCACTCCCGCCTCGGCACGGGATTCCCCGCCTCACCGAACCCACGGCGGCGACCACTTCCGCGCCACCTTGCACCGCGCGACACCGGGACGCATTGTTCGCCTAGTTGCGGATCGAGGCGCGTGGGTAGGCTTCGTCGGCGAGGCTGGCCCGCCTAGCGGGCCGCTCTCCCGTTCTATCTCAAGGAAACACGCCATGCGCAGCACCATCGCTACTCCGGCTCTCGTCTTGTTGAGCCTTGCCGGCGGCCTGACATTCGCCGCGTCGCCGGAGGAAGGCATCCCGAGCCAGCCGGCTCCACTTGAGTTGAGTCTCGACGACGCCATCGAAGAGGCGCTCGAGAACAACCTGAGCGTTCAAATCTCGAGGCTCGTGCGCCAGTCTGCCAGCTTTGCGCTGTCGGCTGCCCGCCGGGTGTACACCCCCAATCTGGTGTTGGACACCAACGTCACGGAGAGCCTCTCTCCCGCGGAGAGCCAGCTTGACGGCGCTTCCCAGAATGAGCGCGACACCCTGAACTACAACCTGCGCTTCGAACAACAGCTTCCCTTCGGTGCCAACTACTCGGTCCAGTTCAACAACAACCGTCTGGCCACCAACAGCCAGTTCTTCACGTTCAACCCGCGCTACCGGAGCACGCTCAACGCCCAGCTCACGCAGCCCCTGCTCCGGGACCTCCCCGCCGACCCCCAGCGCCGGCAGATAGTCGTCAGCCAAAACGGGGAACGGCAGGCCGGCCATGACTTCGAGCAGAGCGTCCTCGATGTCCTTCGGGATGTCCAAAACGCCTATTGGGATCTCGTCTTCGCGATCCGGAATCACGAGGTCGAAATGCAGTCGCTAGACCTCGCGCGCGACCTGCTGCGGAACAATCAGATCCAGGTGGATGTCGGCACCATGGCGCGACTGGATGTGTTGCAGGCCGAGGCCGAGGTGGCGGCCCGGGAGGAGGCCCTGATCCTGGCGGAGGAACAGATCCGGCAGACAGAAGACGTTCTCAAGGCGCTGATCCGCGATCCCGACGCCCCGGGGTTCTGGGATGACGAGATCCAGCCGACGGATGCGCCCTCAGCCGAGGATTACGATGTGGAGTTAGACGCCGCCATTCGCATCGCACTGCAGCGCCGCCCGGAACTCCGCGCGCAGCGAGTCCAGCTCGAAACGAACGCATACGACGTCCGGTTCTACCGCAACCAGACTCTTCCGCGAGTGGACCTAGTCGGCCTCCTGCAGATCACTGGGGTCGGCGGCACCCAACTCGTGCGCCAGGGATTCTTCGGGCCCACGGTCGAGACGATCCCCGGTGGCTACAGCGACGCGCTCTCTCAGATGAGCGGCCTCAACTACCGCGATTGGCAGGTGGGCCTCTCCTTTTCCTATCCGATCGGTCCCAATGAGGCGCACGCACAGCACGCCGAGGCCCAGACGGAGGTCATCCGCCAGCGAGATGAAATCCGGCAACAGGAGGTTCAGATCGCTCGGGAGGTCCGCACGGCTGTCCGTCAGATGCAGACGAACCGGCGACGAATCGACGCCAGCCGAGCAGCCCGTGAACTTCAGGAAGTGAGCCTCGCCGCCGAGCAGAAGAAGTTCGAGGTCGGGATGACCACCAGCTACTTTGTCGTACAGGCGCAGCGCGACCTAGCCCAAGCCCGCGCCAACGAACTACAAGCGATCATCGACTACAACAAAGCGATCGTGGCGGTGGAACGCGCTCAGGGAACTCTCGGTGAGCGCTCGCGGGTCACGGTTCGATAAGGATTTGGCCAGAACGCCGAGTAAGGATCGGGCCAGACTCCGACCAACTAACTCCGCGAGAATGATGGTTCGCGCGACTTGGCCTTGCTGACTCGACCGGAGGGAACGAAATGGCGATCAGCGGCTCGTGGCCCGACCATCTTCAGTCACTGCTGGCGCAGGCATCCTCGGGCCGGGGCAAGCTGACTGGGCTCGCGACACATGGCGCAGAACTCCCGGTTGAGAAACCGACTCATCCCGAAATGCCTAAATGCAAATGATGATGTAACTACAGACCTGACCACCGTCGCCCCAGACGCAGACGTAGTAGTAGTGGCATTCGTCTTGCGCTTGAGCCAGCGGCGCAGCGACACCCCACAGGGCCCCGCCGACCAAGGCGAGCGAAAGCACCAAGTTTCTGATCGTTTGCTTCACGGAACGCCTCCTATCGTGCTCGGTTTTGCAGTCTTGGTATGGCCGAATCGCTTCGATTCGGATGTCTGAACGGACGACCGTACCCGAATCGGCCGACGTTCGCAACCCCTCCAAGCCTATTCAAGTACGAGCTTGATCTCGGCCCGCCCGTTCCACGGTCTCCCGGTGTTTAAGCTTCGCTCGCGGCCAGGTTGGTGGCCTTCCCGCAGGGATCGATCGCGCCGCAGGCGCGGGCTGCAAGCGACCCCGGACCACGCAGGTAAGTACGCAAGTAAGTGCAGACTGCGGGGCCGCACTTCCGGAGAAAAAGGGGGGTCGCTTGCAGCCCCGCCCGACGCCCAAAGGCGGAGGGCGGGATTCGCAGGCGGCCGGCCGAAACGCGACGGGGCCAACGGGTTCCGACAACCGCCTGGACGGGTTCGAAAGCAGGTAAGTACGCAACTAAGGGGGGGCTGAGCTTGTGTCGTCCGATCCCGACCCCGACCATGACCCCGGCGAGGGCAACTTACTCCGGGGAGTCGGATCGGTGTCGGGCCTGGCCCCGGAACTCTCCGACGCCCGGCGATGATCGCCGACCGCGCTTCAACTGGATGCAGACGCACCCGGTCGCTGTCGTCACACGCTCGAATCCGGTCACGGCCCGACGCGCTCCCAGAACCCTCCAGATGATGCTGGACCAACCCCGGCGGCGCGGACGTGTTGTGTGAATGCCATCCGCGTCATTGGCGGGTTCCGAAGGCAGGAGACGCGGGTTTGGGGTGTGCGGCGTGTGAGTCAGTCGTGTCTTGGGACTGGTTGGACAGGAATCCGGCAGTGGCGAATTCGCTGCTGGCCGCCGAGAGAAGGCGCGACCCGGGAGGATTCACCGAATTTTGCGCGGGGGTGGTTCTGGCGAAGATCGAGTATTGGGGAACCCTCGGCGGACGACCGATGGCCGCGCGGCGTCCCCGACGAGGAAAACGCAGTGCCCAACCGGGCGGCCGCCGATCCCGCTGACCGCGAAAGGAGCAGAATCCCGGAAATCACCGTCGACGGCAAGCTCGCCGCCGACGTTGACACCGAGGAGGACTTCGCCAAGGCGATGGACTCCGGTTTCCTCATCATCTAGGCACCACGCGAGGCCATCGCGGCCTTCGGGGTCCCGTGTGCCCATCGTGCGCGAGCGCCCTAGGTCGTTGAGTGACGCCCGGTCCCCGCGAGTGGTTTTGCCAGCGGCAGGGCGGCCAGCCTATCGGTGCTCTTGGATTGGTGAACGGTCGACCTTCCAATAAGGTACCCGACCGACTGGACGGCAGACGGTCGTCACGAAGCGCCAGCCGGTTTCCTACATCCTCCGAACTGCATACAGGCGATCTGAAGCGCCCGACCCTAGTGAAGATCTCAGACATTCTTGCGAGCATCGACGCCGGGACCCTGACCCTCCCGCAGTTCCAGCGGGGGTTTGTCTGGAACCGGGATCAGGTCCGCGCTCTCTTCTCCTCACTCTACCGTCGCCATCCCGTGGGCGGTTTGCTGATTTGGGTGACGGGTCCGGAGACAGCGGCTCATCGCGGCGACAAGGATCTTCCGGCCGGGGCCGTCAAACTGCTCCTCGATGGACAACAGCGACTCACAACGCTCTATGGAGTGCTACGCGGCACGCCGCCGCCGTTCTTCGACGGAAACGAACGTACCCTGACGGGGCTTCGGTTTCACCTCCGCAACGAGGTCTTCGAATTCCACCAGCCAGTGAAGATGCGGGGCGACCCGCTCTGGATAGATGTCACCGAGCTGATGAAGGCCGGGAAGGTCGGACCGACCTTGAAGGCCGCGGTTCCCAACCCTGAAGAGTGGGAGGAACCGCTCGATCGGTTGAGCGCACTTCTCGGCATTCGCGATATCCCGATGCCGCAGCAGGAACTCGTCGGGGAGGCGATGACGCTCGACATCGTAGTGGACATCTTTAACCGGGTGAACAGTGGCGGCACCACGTTGTCCCAGGGCGATCTTGCTCTCTCGCGAATCTGTGGTCACTGGCCGGAGGCCCGGGAGGAGATGAAGTCTCACTTGGCCCGCTGGAAAAGGCACAGATACAAGTTCAAGCTGGACTGGCTCCTGCGAACCATGAACACCGTGCTTACCGGGAGGGCCGAATTCAGCTACTTGCGAGACCGGGATTCCGGGCAGATTCGGAGCGCTCTGGAACGCGCGGCGAAACAGATCGACACCACGCTCGGAATGATCGCGGACCGAACAGGACTCGATCACGCCCGAGTCCTGTTCGGTCCATTCGCGGTGCCGGTGATGGCGCGGTATCTCGACCGGCACGACGGACAACTGTCGCCGCGTGACTGGGGCAAGCTGCTCTTTTGGTACCTGCACGCCGGCATGTGGGGACGTTTCTCCGGCTCCACCGAGACCAAGATCAACGAGGACATCCACGCCGTG
Source organism: Gemmatimonadota bacterium (assembly GCA_009844885.1). GTDB lineage: Bacteria > Gemmatimonadota > Gemmatimonadetes > Longimicrobiales > Gaopeijiaceae > Bin94. The sequence continues at coordinate 1,059 of VYAQ01000093.1, read as the reverse complement.
GAAACCGGTGGGCTCGACGGGCTCATCGAGAAACTGCGGGCCTGGCGTGGCGGTTTCCAGGTCGAACCCCAGCACTTCGATGCCTCCACGATTGGTGCTCGCTTTTATCCGATCCTCTACTTTCTCACCCGAATGGGAGAAGCCCGGAACTTCTGCGATGGCGTGCGGCTCAAGACGGGAATGCTCGGCAATATGACGCGCCTTGAGTTGCACCACATCTTTCCCAAAAAGGTACTCCGGGATGCTGGATATGAGCAGCGTCAGATCAACGCGCTTGCCAACTTCTGTTTCCTGACGAAGGCGTGTAATCTGCATTTGGGAGCAGACCCGCCGCAGGAGTACTTCCCACGCATTGCCTCCGAGCATCCTGGAGCCCTCGAGTCGCAGTGGATTCCGATGGATCCGCACCTCTGGTGCGTGGACCGGTACCCCGATTTCCTGGCCGAGCGCCGCTCGCTATTGGCTGCTGCTGCAAATCGGCATCTGGCAGGCTTCGTCGAAGACGATGATCGGTGGACCGGCGCGCAGTTGGCCAAACCATCTGTTCCTTCGATCGTGGAGCCGCCGGGAGGGATCACGTCCGAGGACGAACGGGAGACTCTTGAGGACCTGCAGGATTGGATGCGGCAACAGAAACTCCCCGAGGGTGAACTCTCGTGGGACCTCGCCGACGAGACTACTGGAGAACAGCTCGCCGTCGTGGATCTAGCTTGGCCACGCGGAATCCAGGAGGGGCTTACCGGCAAGGTAGCCGTCCTGATTGATGAGGATGTTGCCACTCATCGCATCGTGGCGCAGGCCGGGTTTCGCTGTTTCGACTCGGTGCAGCGGTTTCAGGAACACGTTCGACGCGATGTGTTGGTCGAGAACCCGCCGCCGGAAGGTCGCTAGCGCACGGATGGCTTTGTTCGTGGGCGCGGCGGGTTCGACGCGACGCCGCAGTGAGCGGTAAGGTGGTCACACATCCGCCTACGCTCGCTAAGTTGCTAAGGTTCGTAAGCGTTCGTAACCGTTCGGTCGTGCCGGTATGAGGGGGCGAAGTGGGGTCGGACGGAGCCT
>VYAQ01000080.1 GCA_009844885.1 Gemmatimonadota bacterium | reverse complement strand
TGATGGACCGCACGATCTGCGCGAACGAAAGCTCGCGTGGCCGGGGGTTTTCCGCCAGGCTTCGGCCGACCGTCTTTGGCTCGGTCGGCCGTCCGGGAGAGGGCGCGGGATCAGGCTTGCGGGGCAGCCGCCACGCGGTTGTCGGTTTCTGCGGTTCGTGGAGGAGCCAGATGTGTTTTTGTTTCACAAAAACTCTCTGGCCGGGGGTATCCCCCGAACCCCCGCGCGGCACCAGAAGAAGCCGCCCGACATGGCCCGCCCCCGGAACGGCGTTCAGAATCGGAAGGCCGCGGCTATCGCCCCGCATTCCGTCCTTGCGGGGCGATGCCGCGCGGCCGGGCGGCCCGCCTCCGAAGCTGCATTCGTCTCCCGCGATGGGAGCCTGCCAGACTCGGGCGGAGGTCGCCGGGGATGCAATTGCTGCGGGCGGGTAGCAGACCCCTCCCGGGGAAGCACGCCCGGAGGGCCTCGGTTTTGGTACTTTCCGAGGCTGCTCCCTCAGCAGTTGTCTAGGCACTCGTCGGGGTCGTGCCGGTACAGCGTCACCCACAGCGACTCGCCCTCGTAGTTGGCTGCAACAGCTGCAATGGGCGAGCGCCAGATGGACGCGCACCAGAACCACTGGCACTCGGGGTTCTCCGGGTCGGGCAGAAAGCCCTCGTTCACGGGGTATGGCGCGCGCTCCACGTTGAGATCCCAGTGGAGTTCCGGTCCCAGTCCCCAGCGCTCCGAGACCTCCGCGACCACGCGACCGCCCTGAATGATACGTGCGGTCACCGTGGCGTAACCCGTGTCTGGGACCTTGAACCTCGGCACTGCCCCGCCGGCCAAGTCCGGGGCGCCGTACGTCCTAGTCGGCATGTTCTCGCCGCTGATGATGACTTCGAGGCCAGCGAACCCCTTTGGATCGTCGAATCCGTTGACGAGGCGAACCCTGGCAGTGTCACCGCTCGACAACTGAACCAGAACCGGGTCGCTTGCGACCACGAGCTCCAGCATCGAATCCCGTGCAGGAGCGAACGGATTGACACAACCGGCCGCGAGGAAAGCTAGGCTGGCAACTGCTGGTGTCATTCTCATCTCTCTATCCTACGTTCTTGATCCAAGTCTTGCGGATGTCATCTTCATCCCACTCGTCCGGCTCTGTGGCGTCCTCGCTGGCGCTGTTCGGTGCGCCAATGCCCGGGAAGTGGTCGTCGTGCGTATCCTCGTCTACCCGGTTCTCGAGGCACCATACGAAATCCGACACGTCGTTGCGCTTGGCCGACGTGTTCCGCAACCCCCACCTGATCCTGCACGTCCTGAATACCGTCATGACGTATTTGGCGTCGTATTCCGTTTCGTCGTTGGTCTCCTTGCCGCCATCGATCAGGTCGTGGAACAGGGCGGCAACATGGCCCTCGATCTTACCGTGCGTGCCGGGATTCGAGGTGGTCCAGTTCTCCCAGCTATACCGCGGGCTGGAGTTGTCGGGATCCCCGACGGTGCCTCCGTAGTCGGCCAGTCCCTCCATGAACGCGCATTTGTACGATGACACCCTCGACACGTAGTGGGGGTTGCAATTGTCCGCCCGCCAGTTTCCGCCCATCGCTTTGGTGTGTAGCGCGTGCGTGAACTCGTGGCCAGCAACCCACCGGTCGTCGTAATCGGTGGTGCCGAACGTGATGTGGTCGGACAGCAGACCCCATTTGTAGCTCGCCCCGATCTTGGTGTGATCGACCTTCCATTTGATTCGTCCGCGATGGTGTCCGAACTCACGCTCGATAATGCTGGCCGCCTGGTCGAGGTTGTACCATGGCAGGTACACGTCGCGACTGCCGAACACCGTGATCGTGTCGCCGCAGTCCGCATGTGACGCGTACCACCACAGGTTGAGCTTCTTCTCGCCCGCCTCGACTTGGGAAGTGGCTGGCACCGCGGCATCGCCGCCGAGGTATTCGCTTGAGGTTGGGCAGGTCCACCGGACGATCCCGCTGTTGGGCACCGTCTTGGTTGTCGTGCCACGCTTGCGGTCGTCACTGCGGCGGTAGAAAGAACCTGTGATCTTGGCGCCTACGGCGGGTTGGAAGATGCTATCGGAGTAGACGACCTCGGTGTACAGGGAGCTGCTGCTGGCGGCGGCACCCGCCATGCCGGTGCTCGCAACGTCGCCAGCGTCACCACCGATGCCATGGGCTTGGATCGGCCCGGCCACCGGGCGCGCGCCGTCGGGGAACACCGAACCGTCAAAGAATGGCGTGAGGGTTGCACCGACATCGGATATGAACATCCACACTTGGCGGTACACTTCATCGATGAGGAACGGCCCGCGGTCGCTCGGCGGCCCCTGAATGTCCGCGGCCAGCGCGACTTGGTAGTACCCCTTCTCCATGGCGGGGATGGTGATGCGCTGCTGCCAAACATCGCCCGCCGCCATGGCCGGCAGCGTCCATCGCCCGAATACCGGCAGGGTCCGGCCGATGGGAAAGTAGAGCGAGTTCCCAGGCCCGGCGTAGTCCATCGCCGCCTTCGTCGGCAACGTGACGACAACCTCGCCGCTGGTGACCGGCTCGGTTGCCACGCCCTCGATGAGCAGAGTGACCGGTGCTGACGGCGACAGCCCGCTCTCGGCGGTAAACGTGAAGAACACGCAATGCGCGCTTGGCTCGTTCGCCTCGCCAGACTCCTCCTGCTCGGCGACATCGGTTGCGGCATAGGCGGGAAGCTCGGTCGCGTCGAACTCCGGATCGACGAGGTTTGAGGGGGTGTCCTGGCACGCTCCGGGGGCCAAGACGAACAGCCCAATCACGATGCCCGTTTTCAGGGTCCTCATTGTACCATCTCCCTTGGGTTGGGGTATTCACGGACGAGGAATCGCGGGATCGATCCCCGTTCACACGGTCAGTCTCGCAATCGCCCGCCCGCCGTTGTAGAGGGGAAACCCCCGCATGCTGAGAGGGAAATCACCCCACGAGCCGCGGGGAGGGTGCGGAAGCAGCGTGGTGAGGACCGCCTGGCGGACTCCAGTCAGGAACGGGAGATGGACGGCCTTCCCGCTAGGGATCGTTGGATAGGGAGCGACCAAGGGGCGGGGACAGCGGTGCGCAAACGCACCTGTCCCCGAACCCGTACCAAGCCCTCGGATTGGTGGGTCGCTCCCAGCC
>VYAQ01000310.1 GCA_009844885.1 Gemmatimonadota bacterium | reverse complement strand
CCCCCCCCCCCCAACCCCCCCCCCCCCCGGCCCCGGGGGCCCGCACAGGCCTACACCCCCCCGGGGGGGGCCCGGGGGCGCGCACGGCGCCGCGCGACGCCCTGCTCGCCGATTCGACGCCGCCCGAGCGCCGGGGCCTGGCCTTCGGGCTGCACCGGGCCGCCGATACCGCAGGCGCCGTGGTCGGGATCGGGGTATCGATCTGGGTCGTGCAGCAGGTGCAGGGTGGAGGCGCGCTGCTGGAGGCCGAGACGTTCCGGAAGCTGGTTCTGTGGAGCCTCGTTCCCGCGTTCCTGGGCGTGGCGGTTCTGGCCGTGGCCGCGCGCGATGTGACGGGAAGGGGAGGTGGGCGGCGCAAGGACTCGGCGGTCGCCGCCAGGCGCCCCCGGCTTCGCCTGCGTGGTCTCGGCCGGGGCTTCGCGGCCTTCGTCGTCTGCTCGGTGATCTTCGAGCTTGGCAACTCCGCAGACGCCTTCCTCGTGCTCAGGGCCCAGGAGCGGGGGCTCTCGGTGGTCGGGATCCTGTGGCTGCTCCTCGCCTTCAACGCGGTCTACGCGCTCGTGTCGGCGCCCGCGGGCTCGCTGGCGGACCGGGTTCCCCGGAAACGGCTCGTCGCGGCGGCGTGGGGACTGTACGCGCTCGTCTACCTCGGTTTTGCGCTCGCCGATACCGCCGTCCACGTGACGGTGCTGTACCTGCTGTACGGCTGCTATCACGGCCTCGTGGCGGGTGCGGCGAAGGCCCTCGTCGCCGATCTGGTTCCGGCCGCGCGGCGCGGTACGGCCTACGGCGGCTATGCGGCGGCGGTCGGGCTGGCGACTCTGCCGGCGTCGTTGCTGGCGGGAGTGCTCTGGGAGGGAGTCTTCGCGTGGGAGGGCTTCGGCCCGGCGGCGCCCTTCCTGTTCGGCGCAGCCATGGCGGCGTTGGCGGCGGCGCTGCTGCTGCTCACCGTGCCCGGAGGCCGCGTTACCCGGTAGGCCGCAGCCGCACCAGCACCGGCAGATGGTTGCTCGTCGTGTCCCGGTAGTCCGGGATGAGTTCGTCCACCCGGTAGACCAGCGCGGAACCCTCTTCGTACCAGGCCATCGCCTCGTCGGAGGCCAGGATGTGGTCGATCATCTCCTCGAAGCCAAGGATCGAGGTGGCGCGCGCGGCGCTGAGTTCGGCGGTGGGGAACACCCACCGGGGCGCGGCGTCGACCAGTGCGCGATAGGGGGTGTCGCGTCCGCTGGTGATCGATTCGTCCACATCGTCGTTCCAGTCACCGGGAATCAGCACGAGCGTCTCGGACCAGGCGGAATCGACGTATTCCTTGAGCCCGATCCCGGCGGCGGCGCGCCTCTCCCAGGAGGAGACCTGCTCGTCCGCCTTCGCGTGAAGGACGATCACTACGGCATCGTGCTGGGCGCCGCCATGGCTCAATCGGACGCGCACCTCGAGGGGAGGGCGTCCCGCGAACTCGTGGTTCAATTCACCGAGGATCACTCGGGCGCCGGTGACCTCGAGCGCGGAGGTCTTGTAGATGAGGCCGACCTTCAGTTCACCGCCGGTGTAGTAGTCCGTCCCGTCCGTTACCGTGGAGTCGTTTGCGAGCAGGCCCGCGTAACCCGGGAGGTTGGCAGCGAGCGTATTGAACGCGGTCGCGCTGGTGACTTCCTGAACGCCCCACAGGTCCGCGTCGGTGCCCAGAATCACGTCGCGCACGCGCGCAAGCTGGAGCGCCTCGTCCGTCGGACCCTGATTGGCGGCCCCGAAGTAGAGCAGGTTCCAGGTGGCGATGTCCAATGTCGCAGCCGTCCCCCGGGCCGGGATCGAAATGGGTGTGGGCAGAGGTTCCGGCGGTGGCGGATCGGGCATGGGGACGACGGGCGCATCGGATCCGCAGCCGTTTGCAGCGATGGCCAGCGCAGTTGCAGCCACAAATCGCCGGAAATGGCGCTTCCTTCTCGCGCGAACGGCGCTTTCGGTCATATTGACTTATCTTCGCAAAGGCCCGTGAACTGCTCGCAATCTGTTGTTCGTTCAGACCTCCGAGCAATCATCCGCCAAGGAGACTCCATGAGGAAGCCATCCACCAACCAGCGGATTTCGATGTCGGCACATGCCGCGCAGTGGCTCATGCCTGTGATCGCAGCCGCACTGATGGCGCCTGTTGCTTCGCTTGCGGCTCAGGATTTCAATGCCCGCGCGGGGTCCAGCGTGACCCTGGGGGGGCGCGTCCAGGCACAGTTCGAAGCTTCCAGCTCCACGGAATCGCCTTCGTCGTTTTTCATTCGGCGTGCCTGGATCACGGCGGACGGCCGGCTGAACGACCTCGTGTCGGGCCGCCTGCAGTTCGACGCCAACGGCAACAAGGTACTGGAGGCGTACCTGGCGTTCACTCCGTCGGACCGGTTCCGGATGGAGCTGGGACAGTTCAAGCGGGCGATTTCGACCTTCTGGCTCGCCGCCAACTTCGACCTTCCGCTGATCGAGCGTGACGGCCGGGTGCCGGGGTCCGATCCCTGTCCCGGAGTCGGCAACGTGTGCTCGTTCGGGCGCCTTACGGGGGGACTCGGTCTCGACGCCTACGAGCCCGGCATCCTGATGAGCGGGAGGCTCTCGGACAAGGTCGGCTTCCGGGTCACGGTGACCAACGGGGAGGGGATCAACGGCAAGGACACGAACAGTGCGAAATCGACTTCCACGCGGCTGACCTTCAACCTCGACTCGAACAACCGCCTGCATACCTACGCCGTGTTCGACGAGACGGCCGATGGCGTCGGGGGCACGTTGTGGGCTCCGGCGTATGCGCTGGAATACGAGCTCGGCACCTGGCGGCGGGGCCCGCACCTGGTGGTCAACGCGGCCACGGGTCGCAACTGGAGGGCCGAGGCCGCGAGCGAGTACGGGGACAGCGAGGTGAGCTTCTTCGCCTTCCAGGCCATGGGACTGTGGTACCTGCCGATCGAGGGCGATGGGGCATTCGAGGCCATCGAGCCCCTCTTCCGCGTGAGTTGGGCGAGCACCCAGACCGGGGACAGCCTCTTCGAGGGGGACATCGTGGTCAACGACGACGTGAAGGGGCTGGTCATCACGCCCGGTTTCATGCTCTACGCAACCGGCCGCACGGGGATATCGACCAACCTGGACATCTACACGTCGTCGCGCACGGTCGCCGGAAGCAACTACGAGAGCATGAGCTTCGATCCCGAGTGGTCGCTCAAGATGCAGGCGTTCGTGGCCTTCTAGCGGGCAGCTCCAGCTAGCGGTCCTCCGGCTGCGGCCGGTCCTCGGGCCCCGCCGCCGCCAGCGCTTCCAGGCGCGCCACCGCCTCGTCGAAGCGGGCTTCCAGGCGCGGGATGCTCGCCCCGGAATACCCGATGCGCAGACGCGCCCGCGACGCGATGAGCACGTCCAGCAGCTCCGCGGCCGCCGTGCGGCGCGCCACCGGTTCGGTGCTGCCGCGCTCGCCGATCCATACGGGGGCCGTGTGCGCGAAGGGTGAGACGTCCATCGACGGCCAGCGCGTCTCGCCGCCGCGGGCGCGCGCCGCGATCCAGCCGCCTTCCGGCAGCGTGAGCTCGCCGGAGTAGGTGCGCCGGCCGGGCGAAGCAATGCCTGAACGGGACTGAACGACCTCCCCGTTCACAAGAATCTCCACTGTATCCACCGAGGTCGCGGTTGCGAGATCGAGCGTCCACTGCACTGCGTCCGGCGAGCCCTCCGAGCCTCCCGGCGCCTCGACCACCTCACCCGGGCGCACTCCCCCGACCCGGAAGTCCAGGAACGGCCCGTTGGTCACGAAGGACCGGCCCTCGCGCAGCGCTGCCACGTACGCGGGCCAGTTGAGGCGATCACCGGTATGCGCATACACGCGGGTGGCGCCCAGGGCCATGGTCCGGTGGAGATTCAGCATGACGTCGGTCCCCGCGGACGGCGCGACCGTCTCCCCGATGTTCAGGAAACGGTGCCAGAGCGCGGAGGTCCCGTCCGAGCTGCTCCACAGACACATCACCTCGAGGGCATCCACATCGCCCATGACCGCGTCGGCCACCAGCTCGACGGGCACCCCGGCCCGCGCCTCCGGGACGAACGGGTCGGGTGACCCGACGGGGTGCACATAGTAGCCCAATCCGCCATGGTCATGCGCAAACCCGAGGACTTCCGCGTTGGTGCGGTCATCGGTCCCATAGACTTCGTAGCCCGGGCCCCACACCCAGGGCCAGTGCAGTTCGGGAATCTCGATCAATCCCATGTGGCCCAGGAAGTGCGAGCGGATCTCCTGGCCGAAACGAATCAGCGGCGATGCGTCCGACTTCTCCCATCCCCACAGGTCCTGGTCCTCGTAGCGATTGTGCAGGTTGGCCAGCAGGGGCGAGGCGACATCGAGCTCCTCGCCTTTCATCATCGGCACCATGTCGGCCGGGTCCAGGTCGTACTGGCCGCCGTAGTTGAGATGGAAGTGATGGTCGCCCGAAGCCCATCCCGCAGCCCGCGCGTCCCACACCGCGTCAAGCGCCAGTGCGACCTCGGCGACAGCGCCGGGCGCGGCCGACACCGTGACGCTCTCCTCGGGAGTGGCCAGGCCCCGGACCGCCGACACCGTGACTTCGCCCGCCGGCACAGTGACCTCGATCTGCCCCTGGCTGTAGAAGAAGATGCGGCCGCTGGCACCTTCGGAATGGGCGATGCCCTCGTCGGGAATGGCGGGATGCCCGGCTGCGTCGACGACGGTCAGCCGCGCGGGCGTATCGGTGCGTATGCGCACCCGCGCCGTTTCGGTTCCCCACCTCCAGGTCGCAACCTCCACGTCCTCCACGGGACCGCCGGCCTTGCGGATCCGCTTGAGTCCCATGACCTCGCGCGCGTCGGCTTCGGCAAAGTAGACCCACTCTCCGTCGGCGCTCCACGCGGGCGTCAGGGGCAGACCGCCGCCGACCAGCAACACCGACGGGCCCGGCTGGCTGACGCTGTGGACCCGCAGCTCCCAGCCGTCCTGGGTGGGCCAGTTCAGCGCGAAGTCCGCCCCGTTCGGCGCCACCGCCGGACGCGCCATGGACGCGATGCTGCCGGAGACGAGCACGGTGGGCGCGCCCTCGCCGGGGTGCCGCAGTTCCACCCGGTCCCCGCCTCGCTTGGCAAGGACCATCACCGCATCCGTTCCCGGAACCGGTTGCGGCCGGAGTTCGATCCCGGGCTCCGAAGTGACCGCGGCTGCACTCCCGGTGGCCAGATCAAGCGCCCACACGTCCAGCGTGCCGGCCTCGCCCGACGTGTAGTAGAGCGTGTTCCCGTCGGGGGACCAGGCCGGATCGAGGTCGATGGCCGGGGAGTCGACGGTGCGCAGAAGGTCGCCGGTATTGGCGCTCACGACGACGATACGGGTGTCGTGATCGTTGTCCCGCACCAGGGCGATGCGGTTGCCGGACGGATGCCACGCCGGACGCGAATCCACGTCGCGGCCGCTGGTGAGCCGCCGGGCCGTGCGGGCCTCGAGGTCCATCACCCAGATCCAGCCCCGTGCGGCGAACGCGATTTGGCGCCCATCCGGAGATGGCGCGGGATCGATCGGCCCGTTTGTCAGGATCGGAAGCTCGTACCCTTCCAGGTACACGTGATGTCCATACCCGTCGACGCGCGGGTACCGATTGTTCCATTGCCCGGACCCGGACTGCGGAATCAGTACGGCGGCAAGCACAAACAAAGCGCAGAATCTGGTCACGGCGGCGCCTCCGGTGGGGGACGAGTTGTGGCGGTAACCATTGCGGCCATGCGGACGAGGGCGCAATGGACCATATTGACACGAACCGCCATCGAGATGGAGAGGGAGACGCCAATGAGCCTTCGTTTCACGACATTTCGTTCTGAGCGCCTTCGTGCCGCTGCGCACATTCCCGGGGCGGTTGCCGCCGCAGTCCTCCTGTTTACGCTCATGGCCTCGCCCGCCCGGGCCCAGGACGCGGACGGCAACGTCTTCCACGACGGCGAGTCCCTGCCCTGGGGAGAGCCGAGCAACGGCACGCGGTTTCTTCCGCTCTACGGCAACTACAGCATTGGCGGCGAGGTCTTTGCATTCCGTCTGGAGGTCCAGCCCGGCTTCGAGATCCGGCCGCACACGCACCCCGTCACCGAGCACATGACGGTGCTTTCGGGCACGTTTTACGTGGGGATGGGCGAAACCATGGACAAGGAGGCCGCAACCGCCTACGGACCCGGGAGCTACATCGCCATCGCGGCCGATGTGCCGGCGTACATGTGGGCCGACGAGGTAACGGTCATCCAGGTCCACGGTGTGGGCCCGTTCTCGACCAATTTCCTGGAACCGGCTCCGGAACCCTGATGACGCCCGTCGGTCCACCTCCCACCGCCACCCGTGCCCGCTCGCCAGCCCGCGGCGTGCTGCTGCTCCTCGGCAGCGCCCTGGGTGGCTGCATCCCCTCCGAGTCCGTCACACTGCGCGCCGGCGATCCTGCCCCGGTCTTCACCGCCGTCTCGCTGGAAACCGGGTCACCCATGGCCCTCACCGATTATCTGGGCGAGACCCTGCTGGTCAACCTCTGGGCCACCTGGTGCCATCCCTGCAAGACCGAGACGCCGTACCTCCAGTCCGTGTACGAACGCTACCAGGACCGGGGCCTGCGCCTGCTGGGCGTGTCCGTGGACAGGCGCGCGGACCACGACGCCGTGATCGAATTCGTCGAGGAGTTTGGCGTGACCTACGACATCGCACTCGATCCCGACGCCCTGTCCCGTGACCTGTTTCGCGCGCGCGGCCTGCCCACTTCCGTGCTCATTGATCGCGAGGGCACCGTGGCGTTCAGCTGGATCGGCCCGATCCCCGAGGGCGACCCAACCTTTGTCGGCGGCCTGGAGGCGACGCTGGACCGTTAGCGGCCCTCGCCCGCCTCTTCCTCCACTTCCCGCGCCCGCTTCCGCAGCCACCAGCCCGTGCCCGCCACCAGCCCCAGCGGGAGCAGCGTCAAGAGCCCGGTGGTCGCGAGGAATGCAAGGCGGGCCTCGTCGTCCCGGTCGAAACACACGGGACAGGCGTGCGCCACGTCGGGCAGTCCGGCGATCAGCGCCACGGCGGCCACGCCGCCCAGAGCCACGCTCATGAACTTGCGCATCACAGGTACACCTGGAAGTACAGGAACGGCCATATCAGCACCACAAAGTACCAGAACAGCGCAACCACAGACAGGTGTTCCCGTGGCAGCCGGCCCGACTGCAGGCGCAGCCAGGCCCATCCCAGAAGGCCGATCGCGATGACCGCGTGGACGGCGTGCGCCCCGATGATCGTGTAGAACAGGCTGCCGTAGAGGGACGAGGTCAACGTCAGGCCCTCCCTCAGGAGCGCGACCCACTCCACGCCCTGCATCGCCACGAACGCCGCGCCGAGGACGGTAGCCACCAGTAGCGCCGGCCCGACGGACTTGTTGCCGCGCTGATAGGCGCGGTGGGCGATCAGCAGCACGATGCCGCTGACAATCAGGAAAGACGTGTTGACGGCGGTGCGTTCAAACGGCAGCCGCGGCTGGTCGGGCGGCGGCCACACCGATCCCACGGCGCGCGCCTTCACGATCAGGAAGCCCGAGATGAACCCCGCGAACAGCATGACCTCGACGAAGACGGCGAGCAGCATGCCCAGCACGCCGTTCGACATCATCTTTTCGGGCCGGCGCGGCCTCGGCCGGAACGGGATGATCCTCGCCCCGGCGGTCATCAGGCCTCCTGCGGTCCCATCAGCCGGTCCCGGATCCGGCTCACGCCCGGCAGCCTCATCAGCATGCCCACCACCGGCCCGAGCAGGCTGCGCACGATCGGAATGTGGCTGAGCGTCTCGAAAACCAGGATCAGCACACCGATCGACAGGATGATCGCTACGGCGTTCGTCCCGACGGCAACCAGAACGAGCACCGTCCAGAACGCGGCGTGCGCGAAGTTGTAGCCTCCCGGCAGGAGGTTGTCGGTGGACTTCTCGGTCGGCACAACGCTGGCAAGCACGACCTCCTCAGCATGGTCATCCTCGGCGTGCACCTCCGGCAGGCCCCGGTCCACCGCCTCCTTGGCAGCCAGGTTCTCCCACATGCGCCCGTCGTGCAGCTGCACGTCCGGCGCCACCCCGCCCCAGAAAAGCGCCAGCAGGAGCACGGACGCCGCCAGGAAGATCTTTGCGATCGGGCGCTCGATCGACAGGTGCATGAAGTGCTTGATGACCAACCCCGCCTTCCAGACCGCGATCCCGAACGCCGTGATCAGAGTCAGGGTCAGGCCGACGCCGATCTGCCGCCCGAAGATCTCGACCTGCGCGTCGATCCGCTCGCCCACCAGGGGACCGGCGATGCTCACCGCCAGCAGGACGAGCAGCAGCAGGTAGACCCTCACGTAGTGGTTGCCGAAGAATCCCGAGTCTTCCGAATGACCGGCCATGGGCTATTTCGCGATGTAGAGCAGGGGGAACAGGAAGATCCAGACGATGTCCACGAAGTGCCAGTAGATCCCGATCAGCTCCACGCGGTGGAGCTCGATGTTCTTCGCGGCGTCGCGCGCGACGATGAACATGATCACGGCCCCCGCGATCACGTGGAAGGCGTGCAGCCCCGCGGCCGAGTAGTAGAACGCCCAGAAGCCGTTCGAGGTGATCGTGTAGCCGTGGCTGATCTCGTACCACCACTCGTACGTCTTGATGCCGATGAAGGTGGCGGCCCCCACGATGGTGCAGTAGAGCCACTGCGCCGCCTTCCTGCCGTCACCGCGCTCGGCCGCCTGGTGCGCCAGCACGGCGGTAAGGCTCGACGAAAGCAGTACGAAGGTGTTGACCGCTCCGATCGTGGTGTTCGTCACCGCGGCGGCGTCGGCCCACTCCGGGTGTCCCAGGCGGAACATGATATAGGACGCCAGCAGTCCGCCGAAGATGACGACTTCCGAGGCCAGGACCCACCACACGGCAAGTTTGCCGGTGGCGATCCCGGTGGCGGCGCGGGTGGTTGCGATCGGCCTCATGCCGAGCCTCGCGGTGACGGTTCATTCTGCGGCCAGTAGTCGTCCTCGCGGTCCGGCGTGCTGTATTCGTACGGGCCGCGGTAGACGACCGGCATCTCGTCCGGACGCCAGTTGCCGTGTGGTGGTGGGGACTCGGTGGTCCACTCGAGCGAGTTCGCCTTCCACGGATTCTTCGGGGCCTTCGGTCCGTGGCGTATGGTCTTGTACCAGTTGTAGAAGAAGACGGACTGGAAGGCGAGCATGACCAGGAGCGACCCCGTGGCGAGCACGCGCATGTCCTGGAACCAGTCGAGTGCCAACTCGGGGAAGTGCGAGTAGTTGTAGATCCTGCGGTGCTGCCCTCCCATCCCGAGCACGAAGAGCGGGATGAAGATCATGTTGAAGGGTATGATGGTCCCCCAGAAGTGGATCTTGCCGAGCCGGTCGTCCATCATCTTCCCGAACATCTTCGGGAACCAGTAGGTGATGGCCGCAAAGGCCCCGATGATCGCGATCGGGAAGAACGTGTAGTGGAAGTGGGCCAGCACGAAGTAGGTGTCGTGGAAGTAGATGTCGGCACCCGCCGCGCCCAGGAAGATCCCCGTCACGCCCCCGATCAGGAACGTGGCCACGAAGGCGAGCGCCCACAGCATGGGCGTGTTGAGCGTGATTGATCCGCCATACAACGTGGCAATGTAAACGAAGCACAACTCCGCAATGGGGACCGAGATCAATAGCGTGGTGATGGTGAAGATGTTCGCCATCCGCGGGTCGATTCCCGCGATGAACTGGTGGTGCGCCCACACGAAGAAGCTCAGCACGCCCGTCGCCACGACCGTGAAGATGACGGTCCGGTAGGCGAAGACCTTCTTGCGCGCGAAGGTCGTGATGATTTCGATCACGACCCCCATCGCCGGGAGCAGCACGACGTAGACCTCCGGGTGCCCGAAGAACCAGAAGAGGTGCTGCCACAGGATGGGGTCGCCGCCCATGGCCGGATTGAAGAACCCGGTCCCGATCGTCTGGTCGAAGATGAGCATGATCGCGCCGGCCAGCAGCGGACCGACGGACAGCATGAAGAGGATGCTGGCGACGACGATCATCCACACCACGATCGGCACGTCGAAGGCGCGCATGCCGGGCGCACGCGAGTTCATCAGCGTGGTTATGAAGTTGATCCCGCCCAACAGGAACGCCACGAACTCCAGTCCCACCCCGATCACCCACAGGGTACTCCCAAGTGGTGTGAGGTTGTAGGTAGAGTCTGCCGAAAGGGGTGGGTAGGCCGTCCAGGCGCCCGCGAATCCTCCTCCCTCTACCACCAGTGATGCAAGAATTACGATCGTGCTGACGAAGAAGACCTGGAAGGACAGCCGGTTGACCTTGGGGAACACCATGTCGTCGGCGCCGACCATGAGCGGGATCAGGTAGTTCCCGAAAGCGGCCAGCAGCACGGGCATGGCCACCCAGAAGATCATGATCGTGCCGTGGTTCGTGACCAGCGCGTTGTATTCGCCCGGCGACACCATCCCGAAGCCGGGCACGTCGATGCCCGGGAAGGCCAGTTGCATGCGGAACACGTACGCCATGAATCCGCCGACCAGCGCCATGAACATGCCCGTGAACATGTACTGCATGGCGATGACCTTGTGGTCCGTCGACCAGAGGTACTTCAGCCACCCCTGGGGACCGTGGTCCGCGTGATCGTCGTGGTGCTGGCCGTGTGTCAGATCGACCGCTGGCTCAACCATACTCGGTACTCCGTTCTAGCTGCCGGGCGAGGGCGCGTTCGCGTCCGCTGCCGCGGCTGTCACCGCCGGCGCGTTCGCCGCCACCCAGGCTGCGTGTTCTTCGGCCGTCTCCACCATCACCCTGGCCGCCATGACTCCGTGACCGAAGCCGCAGATCTCCGCGCACTGCACGTCGAACTCTCCCGTCACGGTCGGCTGGAACCAGCCGGTGATGCTGCGGCCCGGGATCGCGTCCTGCTTGATGCGCCATACCGGGACCGAGAAGCTGTGGAGAACGTCCGTTGCCTCCAGCTTGAAGTGGTACACCTTCTCGTTCTCGACGTGGAGTTCGTCCACCGTGAAGATGTCGTCCGGCGTATCCAGCTCGCCGTCCACGCCGGGGTGCTGGAACGTCCAGGCCCACTGCTGGCCGATGACCCTGATCACCGCGTCCGGATTGTCCGGCAACGTCATCTTGATGTTGTTCCAGACCTGGAACGACACCCAGATGATCAGCACGTCGAAAGCCAGGACCGCAAAGTGCGGATAGGTGATCCACCGCTTGTGTTTCTTGTTCTTGCCGTCGATGTAGTCGGCCCTGCGCCCGTCCCCCTTCGCCCTGAACCGCATGATGAAATACAGGAATATGAGCTCGGCGGCGAGGAACCACACCCCGACCACCACCAGCACGAGAAGGATCAGGAAATCGATGTCGCCGGCGTAGGAAGAACCGATCCGGATCAGGCCGATGTCGTCGAAGAAGTGGCCGGCTCGCTCCCAGAAACTCATCTCGTTCATCGCACCATCTCGGTCATTGCATGATGAAGTTGTAGACGACCGCCGAGCCGATGAAGCCTACTGCCAACAAGACCGTCCAGCGCAGCGTCTTACGCGCGAAGATGATCGCCTCGTTGGTCTCGTCAGGCGCAGCAGCGGGTATCTCGGCCGCGAGTTCGGCGTGCGTCGGTCTGGGGGAAGGCGGTCTTTCTGCCATGGCTGTTCAGCGGCTGAGGGTGTAGACGTAGGCGGCAACGGCGCGCACCTGCTCGTCGGTGAGCGGCATGCCCGCGCGGGGCTGCATGAGCCCGGGGTGCTCCACCGGCTGGGGAACCCCGGTCATGATGATGTCGACGATCGATTCGTACTCGCCGTCGATGTTGAGCCACACGTCGTCGGTGAGATTGGGGGCCAGCGGTCCGCCCGGGCCTTCGCGCAGGTGGCAGGTGAAGCAGATCCCCGTGTTGCCGTTGAAGATCTCCTGTCCCTCCTGCGCCATGGCGACCGTGACGCCTTCCGGCAGGATCGCGGGGTCGACCTCGAGCGGCGCCAACGGCGGCGGCGGCGGAGCGGGCGCCCGGCGGGGCAGCCGCTGCATGGTCATGATGTAGGCGGTGACGTCGTCGATGCGTTCGTCGGTGAAGCCGGTCATGGCGGCGCGCATGTTCGCCCCGAAGCCGTCTCCGCCTGCGCCGCGCACGCCGTCCCTGTACTTCCGCAGCGACGAAGCGATGTACCAGTCGCCCAGGTGGAGCAGCGAAGGGGCGGCGAGCGTCTCCAGGCCCCTGCCGTCCCGTCCGTGGCAGTTCGCGCAGAGAAGCAGGTAGTCCTCCTCGCCGGTCGCCACGTCGCCCTCGAAGGTGGCGGGCGGGTCGGGGATCGGGAGACTGTACACGTACGCGATGACGGCCTCGATATCGTCGTCTTCCGCGATCAGCGCCCGCGACATCGGACGCATCCGCAGCCCCTCGGCGTCCATGTAGTGATAGCCGCGCTGGCCGCTGCGGAACTTGTCGATCTGGGTATTGAGGTACCACTGCGAAGCCCCCGCAATGGCCGGCGCCCCCAGGATCTCGTCGCCCTCGCCCTCGTCGCCGTGACAGGGGGCGCAGGCGTCGAAGACCTGCTCGCCGCGAGCCACCATGGCGTCCGCGCCGCTGCAGGCCATGGTGACTCCCGATAGGATCGCCGCTGCCACGGCTGGACGGAAGGATGATTGCCCTGTCAGGAACCGCGTCATGAGTCCTCGCCCCGGCGGGCTGTTGGTCCGGTAAATGTGCATCCCTTAAAGTCGCCAATCCGGCGCGCGGATTCTAGCGACCTGCGTTCCGGCGGGCAATCCCGGGAGGCGGCGCGGGCGCGGGCGGACTGCGGCGCGACGGCGGCCGGACTACGGTGCTGTTGGCGGGCCGCGGCGCAATCTGCCCCGCGTGGTCACCACGATGGCGCCACCGCCGTACCCCGTGCCGAAGCGGATGGTGGCATCCGCCGCGCTCATGAACTCGATGAGGTGCACGTCTCCGATGGGGATCTGCGCCAGGTCCTCGCGCGTGCTTTGCACCCGGCCGTCGATCACCACACCCACGACGGGATTCGGGTTGGCGGGGGTCCGGCTGGGACGCGAGCGAAGCCATTGGGGACGCAGAAGGCTGATCGCCTCCATGACGTCGTCCACGGAAGTTTCCTGCAGTTCCTCGGGCGTGAGCTGGTTCCGCCGGGACGTGGGTGACGAGCCTTCTCCCGTGGTCGCGCACGCGGTCGCGCCTCCGAGCGTGACAAACGCCGCGAGGGCGAAAACCGCCGCTCTGCTCCCCAAACCATTGGATTTCGTCAAGACACTACTCCTCTTGTGCGGTAACGACCGGCAGCACCACGTGGGAAAGGCGGCCGGGCGAATGATGAACCGAGTTGCGCGCGCGCACCCACTGCGTCTCGTCGTAATTGTTACCACCGGTGTTCAGATTGCGTTCCCATCGGGGGAAGCTCGAAGAGGTGACTTCGAGGCGGATCCGGTGCCCCGGCAGGAACTGGTTCGCCGTCGCCTGCATGTCGATTCGGACCTCGTACACTTCTCCCTCCTCCATCCAGACCTTGCGGTCGTAGCCCTCGCGGTAGCGGGCCCGCTGGATACCCTCCTGAACATTCACAGGGGTGCCATCGAGTTGCACGTCCACCAGCTTGGCGACGAAGTCGGTGTCGCGCGCGTCCGAGGAGACATGCAGGACCAGCTCAATGGGGCCGGTCACCTCCAGCGCCTCGGTGAGCGGCTCCGAAGTGTACACGAGAACGTCGTCCCGGTCCTCCACGGCCGACTGGTCGAAGCCGCCGGCGGGGGCGTCCGCGGTGCCGGTGCAGCAGACGGGACCCCCGATGGTGGGGACGGGGTCGTCGGGGTCGTAGACGAAGACGTCGGCGGGCTGGTCGCTGGCCGGAGCCTCCCAGGAGAGCCGGCCGTCGCCGTAGCGCGTGTTCGCGTTGCCTTCGCTGTGGAGGTACATGGGGCGGAACTCGGTTCCCTCGACCGGCCAGGAGTCCGCCGACCGCCACTCGTTGGCCCCCATCAGGTAGTACTGGAGGCGCGGCATGCCTTCGAAGTCGGCGCCTTCGGTGCCTGCGCCCGCGCCCCCCGCGCCCGCGCGCC
>VYAQ01000228.1 GCA_009844885.1 Gemmatimonadota bacterium | reverse complement strand
TTACATCACATACTGCAATGGATGTATCACTTACGATATGCAGAAATGAGCGGGATCGCATTCGACGGCATCGGACGCCACTAGAGGTAAGCGTTCGGTCAGGCCGTGGCCTTGAATCCCATTGACGTGTGCCGCGTTGGTGGCTCAGCGGCGACACCGCCGCGACCTCCATCGTGGACCGGGAGCGGAAGCAAGACGAGAGTCGGTGTCGGTCGGAACGGGCCGGGGGAAGTTCAGGGACAGGAAAGTCGGTGGGTCATCGCCGTCCGCAGGTGTCTCCACCTTCCAGAACGTCGCCAAACGAAATCTGAACCGCCCGCCGCCCTAGAGACATTTCGGCAACGCGTATTGACCACTACATCCCCCAACTGCATGCAGCCTTTGCACTTATGGGTCCGCTCGCTCTGCGGGAGACGAGTCCCGTTCTTTCCCGCTCTGAACAGGTGCTTTACCTTCCAACCCAGCAAATGGCCGAACAGCAGAGAAAAGGACGCAAGGAAGTGGGGCAATTTCCTCCTGAGGTCAAACGCACGAAATCCAACTCAGAAAAGACGGCCCGTACCTCGCGCCGTCGGCGCTTCTGGCTGCTGGTTGACGGAGTTCTGGTGGCCATCGTCCTAGCAATCGTCCTGGCCCTCAGCACCGGAATGCGGGTCCGCATAGTTCGCGGTGCCTCGATGGGTCCCGCGCTCCCGGAAGGGACCCTTCTGCTGGTGGGGATGTCGCCAGACCAGATCGCCCGAGGTGATGTCCTGCTCTTCCGCTGGAATGCCGAGGAGGACGTGCAGATCAAGCGGGCTGTTGCTCTTGGTGGCGACACCGTTGCGATGTCCAGGGGCATCTTGACCGTAAACGGCAGGTTTCATCCAGAGCCCTACGCATCAATGCATGGCAGAACGCCCGTCCCTGTCCTGCGTGACCAGCATCTTCCAATTCTCGTGCGAGATACCGCCGACTACCGCCCAACCGAAGAGACTTGGGGGCCCCTCGTCGTTCCCCATGGGTATCTCTGGATGCTCGGTGACAACCGACCGAGTAGCATTGACTCGCGACACCGCGGCCCGACTGCGGTCACGAGCGTGGAGGCATTGGCGTTGCGGAGCGTAACAATGCGGCGACTCGGTCACTAGGCCGCTTCGGAGCAGACTTGGTGGGCCACCAGCACGGCGGATCGATTTGAGGCCTCGGCAGCCGTAGTCTACAGACTGAGGTCGTTCGGTGACCTCACTCTGACCCTTGGAATGGGGAACAGCTTCATCCCGGAGGAGAGTAGAGGCGGCAGGTGCCGTCGACATTCTCGACATGCTTGGGCCGAACGGCCGATCCGTACTGGTTGCCCGGTCGTTCGGAGGTGCGCTGCGCCACGGTCGCCCGAGCCCCGCAGCGCCTCGGCGCTGCTGCGTACCTATCTTTCCGCACCGGAGACTGCTTCACCTGAAACCGCACGCGCGAGATACTCACCTGATGGTGGACATCACGGGGCGGGGGGGTTAGGTTGGTTTCGAACATAGCGGAGTTCGCCTCCACCGATGAGGCGAGCGCCAGATTCGACACTTATCCCCTCGCAGACGCGACAAGCGTCAAGGAGCAAACAGATGCGCGTACTACTACGAGTTGGGCTGCTCTTCGTCATCCTCGCGGCCGGGTTTGGCTTGAACGGTTCCCCAATCGTGGCTGACGCATGCGCCGACGATTTCTGCCACCCTGACTGCTACCCGTGCGGCACCTTGGGCTCTCTCTCCTGCTCGCCGCCCCCGAACTGCATGCCGTTCTGCGACAAGAAGTTCCAGAACTAGATTCGACGCGCCGCGCTCGCATTACGGATCCGCTCGGCCTCAGTGCATCTCCCGCCCATTTCGTCCCATTGGGTCATGCCGCAGTGGGACGGGATTCTGGCAGCTCTCGTACTCGTGGTTTGCTTGGGGTGCCAGGAGTCGGGGGCTCCGCAACCCGCTACTGAAGCGGTTACTCACCGAGTCCGACAGATGGAGGAGACCCAATGGTTGGTGGATACGCTGATCGGTGGGGAACCGGACGACACAACGCTTTTTCTTCCGGGATTCATGGCATTCGAGAATGGGTATCTCCTCGTCTACGACTACGGAGACGCCCGTCTGAAGGCGTTCGATCCAAGTGGTGCTTGGTTGTGGTCGTTCGGTCATTTCGGCGACGGGCCGGGGGAGTTCCGCAACCCCGCGGACGTCATAGTTGGACCCGATGGTTTGCTCTGGGTGCTTGACCAGGGAGCTGGGCGCATCACTAGAGTCTCGCCAGCCGGCGAACTCGTGGATATCATTCCTCTCGGCATGACTGCATGGAGGATTCTGCCGACTTCCGAAGAGGTGTTCGTCTTTCCCGCGGACGCGAGCGACGTCTTCTTCCAGAGTGTCTCCACGTCTGGAGACCTTGGCCGTCCCACGGAGTACCCAACACAGCAACTCGTGGGCGCGGATTGGCGCCTACGGTTTGTCGAGGCCACCGCCTTTCGGGCGGGCGGTTGGGCCGCGGCCTTGCGACAGGCAGATCTCTTTCTCGCCTATCGAGACGATGCACTCCAGTGCATGGGAATGCTGACGGCTGGAGCTCCCGTCACTCGACAATGGGCAGCATCGGACAACGTCTTCGAGTCTCTCGTTAGCATCGGGTGGCAGCGTGCCGGACTGGAGGTCTATTCGCGTGCCCTGCCCGATTCCACCACGGTCTTCATTGATCGTTATGACGCAGACGACTGTGCTTACGAAGCATCTGCGATGTTGTCCGTGCCCGGGATCGCGGTGTCGGTTGAGCCGGGTGACGACTCCTACTTCATCCTGTCACGTGACCCGTTGCCCGCAATCTATGAAGCCCGAAGACGCCCTTCCTGAGGTGCTGGCCGTCGCGGATGGTCCGACACGCCGACGCTGCGGCTGGATCGGTATGGCAAGCCGTTTGGCCCCTGTACCCCCGGCTTCCCGCAGGGTGGTACGCACTGGTGGGCGGGCAAGGACGACCCGGAACTCAATCGTTGCCGCGAGGCTAATGGAACACGGTAGGGTGGTTGCCGTCGACTGAAGACCGAGGTGCTCGTAGGATCCGCTAGGACGGTTAGGGCTGGTTGCTGTTGGCGACAATCAGCGGCTTGGTCCAGAGTCCCGGTCCGGCCCCGGCC
>VYAQ01000111.1 GCA_009844885.1 Gemmatimonadota bacterium | reverse complement strand
GAGCAACGCAGAGCGAAGCGGTCCGGCCCGGATGCATCGCCGCTCGAATGCCGGGGGGATCTCGTCCATGGGCTGCAATACCCGTCACGAGGCCAAAAAGATCGTCTGCTCGACGGACTCGGGGCGATAGAAGGACTCGATCAGCTCGCCATACTGTTCCGTTACCACCGAACGCTTGACCTTCTGGGTCGGCGTGAGGGCCCCGTTTTCGACCGTGAACGGCTCGGCCAGCAGCCCGATCTTCTTGGGCGTCTCGAACCGGGCGAGGTCCCGCATCTCTCCGAGAATCTGATCCTTAAGCAGTGCGCGGGAGCGGGGTTCCGCCAGGAGCGCCCCGGAGTCATCCGCCTCAAGACCCTCTTCGGCCGCCCAACTCTGCAGCCGCTCGAACGCCGGCACCACCAACACCGAGCAGAACTTCCGTCCGTCCCCGACGACCACCGCCTGATCGACGTACGGGTTCTTCTTCAGCAGGTTCTCGATCGCCTGCGGAGCGACGTACTTGCCGCCCGAGGTCTTGATGAGGTCCTTCTTCCTGTCCGTGATCTTCAGATACCCGTCGGCGCTCAGTTCACCGATGTCCCCGGTGCTGAACCAACCGTCCTCCGAAATCACTTCGCGGGTCATCTCGTCCAAGCCGTAGTACCCCATCATCACTTGTGGACCCCGAATCAGGATTTCCCCGTCGTCGGCGATGCGTATCTCGGTTCCGGGCACCGGACGGCCCACCGTCCCGATCCTGAAGTGTTCCAGCGAGTTCACGTTGGTGACGGGAGACGTCTCGCTGAGGCCGTATCCCTCCAGAATCGTGATGCCCGCCCCCAGAAAGAAACGGTTGATCTCGGGCGCGAGCGCCGCCCCGCCACTCACGAAGTACCGGAGCCGTCCGCCCACCGCCTGGCGAATCTTCGCGAACACCAGCCGGTCCGCGATCCCGTACTGCAGGTTGAGGGTGAACGACGGCCTGGCACCGCCCTCCCTGCACAGCGCCATGCGGCGCCCGACCCCCGCCGCCCAGGAGATCAGCTTCCCCTTTACGCCGCCGGCGTCCAGCACGCTCTGGTAGACCTTTTCGTACAGGCGCGGCACCGACACCAGCACGGTGGGCCGCAGGCGCTTCATGTCGGCCGCGACGGTCTCGATGGACCCGTGCGTCACCGTGCATCCAGCCGTGAAGAAAACGTAGTCCACCATGCGCTGGAGGACATGGGACAGGGGCAGGAAGGAGAGGCTGCAGTCGTGTTCCCCGAGCGACAGTACCTGGCCCGTCGCCCAGATGTTCGAGCTGAGGTTGTTGTGGGTCAGCATGACCCCCTTGGGCGTACCCGTGGTGCCCGAGGTGTAGATCATCGTGGCGAGGTCCTCTGGCCCGGCTCTTCGCGCCTCTTCCACGAAATCGTCCATCGACGCGCCATTGCCATGGGCGACAAAGTCATCCCAGCGAGTCGCGCCCTGCAGGTCCGTCCCGCCATCGAACACGACGACCGTCATGTCCAGCCCCGCGCGTGCGATGGCGTCCCGTGCCTTCTCGTGCTGCTCGGCGTCGGAGACGAAGACCAGAGAAGCACCCGAGTCTTCGAGGATGTAGGCCACCTGGGCAGCGGGAAGCGTGCTGTAGATGGGTACGTCGACCGCCCCGGTGCACAGGCAGGCCCAGTCGGCCAGCGCCCATTCCAGCCTGTTTTCCGACAGGATCGCCACACGGTCGCCGCGCTTGATTCCGAATTGGGCAAGACCGGCGGCGGCGCGTCGTACCTCGTCCTGCACCCCGGCGTACGTGAGTGTTCCGGCTTCTCCGCCGGGATTGTAGGCGTCGTGGCCGGAAAGCCGTCCGCAAGCGTCGAGGAAAAGTTCGACGAGCGTTCCCTCCGGGATATCCGACGGGTTCGCAAAGTAGTTGATGGTTTCGGACATGGGCCTACCCTCCCTCGATAACGGTATCGACCACAAGGTCCTCTCGAAGCGAAAACAGGACCGAACAGTACTTCTCACGCGACAACTCGATCGCGCGATCGACCCTGGCACGGCTCGCGGGTGGCACTCCCGTCACCGTAAACACCAGTCGCACCGCACGATAGCTTCGGGGCGGCTTTTCACGGCGCTCGCCCTCCGCCCGCACATCGAGACCGTCGAACGGAACACGGCCCTTCTCGAGAATCACCTTGACGTCGATCGCCATGCACGCCGCAACGCCCATCAGCACCAGATCCATGGGAGACGGGCCGACGGCGCAGTCGCCGTCGATCACGATCTGCGGGCCTCCGGGGGCGCCCCCGTCAAAGACCAGACCCGAACCGGTCCAGCTGAGCCGCGCCTCCTTGTCCACCCTACCCGAGGAGCAACGCAGAGCGCGGCCCCGATAAACCACAATGTAAAGTACACATGACATTCTGTACACTTTGCTTTACAGTGTGAAGAGGCGAAGCCGAGCGTCCGGCCCGGATGCACCGCCGCTCGAATGCCGGGGGGATTTTGTCCACGGGCTGCTACGTTTCGTCGCCGGCGGGCGCAGTCAGGCCTTCACCCTGAAGTTCCTGGAGGGTGTTGCGGGCGTGCTCGACATGGTCCCGGGCCTCGTCGTCTCCCGGGGACTGGGCCAGGAACGCTTCCAGGTGGCCGATCGCCTCACCGCGCGCACCGTGACGCAAGAGCAGGAACGCCAGTCCATAATGGGCTCCCGGCGAATCGGGATGCTTGTTGAGGACATGCCGATACGTCTTGATCGCTTCTTCCTCCATGCCGATGCGCGTGTACGCGATCGCGATCTGCTGGAGAACGATGGGGTCGCCCGGCTCTTCCTTCAGCGCGAGCCGAAACGAGGTAAGGGCCTCGTGGAACTTCCCTTCCTGGGCAAGGGCGACGCCTTCCTCGTAGTAGTCCACCCGGTCGGCCCCGCCGGGCCCACCGAAGATCTTGCGCAAGAACGACATGGAAGAGGATCGCAGTCCTGTTTCCGGGAAGGCCGAACGCACCGTGAAGGTGCGCCGTATCCCGTTCAAGCTACCGGATTCTCCGGTCGGGACAAGTCACGGGCGGCATCGACACCGCCCTCGCACGCCTTGCCGGAACATTTCGCCGACTTTTCTCGTAGGAAACAAACCAGAGACAGCCGCAACGACGGGACCGGAGGCGCCGGGATGCAACATCGTCCAACCTTGGCAGAAGACACAAAGAATCTCGCGCTCATCGGCGGCTCGGCGCTTGCCGGCATTCTCGCCACGGTGGCGCTTGCCAATCCGGGCTACCAGGCGAACCCCCGTCCAATCGCGGAGGCCATACCTGCCGCGCCCGCCCGCAGCTACGATCTCGTCGAGCCGCTCTCCGGCGCGAACCGTCTGTACGGAACGGTCCGGACGCGCAGCGGGCAGACGCATACGGGCTACCTGCGCTGGGATCGCAACGAAGGCAGTTGGGGCGACCTTCTCGACCTGACCAGAGTCGACCGCCGCAGAAACGGCCTTGCCGGCGTCCGTTTCGGACACATCGATCATATCCTGGCCACCGGGCGCAACGAGGCGGTGTTCGTATTCCGGTCCGGCGAGCAAGCCACCATGCGCGGACGCTCCAGCGATCTGGGGCCCGGGATGCGCTCTCTTGTCGTCACGCCGCCTCGGTTGGAGGGATCGCCCGCAGCCGGCGGCGACGCCACAGCCGGCCCTCCTGGCGACGCCGAAACCACGCTGGAGTGGTCCGACATCCGGCAGATCGCGTTCCAGGACGCGCCGGTCGATGTCCGCCCTCGGGGAGGCCGGCTGCACGGCACCCTGACCACCGCGTCGGGGATGGCCTTCACCGGATTCATCACCTGGGACGTCGACGAGGTCCTCACGACCGACATGCTCGACGGCGAGACTTCCGCATACGAGTACGAGATTCCGTTCGGCGCAATCCAGTCGATCGGGCGCAACAGCAGGCGCTCGGCCGACATCGTCCTCCATTCCGGCGAACGCCTCATGCTGTCGGGAACCAACGACGTCGATCGCCGCAATCGCGGGATCACCGTGTCGGACCCCGCGTTGGGCCAGGTCAAGGTGCCGTGGGACGGCTTTGCCGATGTCCGGTTCCACGGCACGCCATCGGAGGAGTCACGCGGCGACTTCAATGGAGGGGAACCCCTGCGGGGGACCGTACGGACCGTCTCGGGCGACGAGTTGGCCGGCACGATCACCTGGGACCGCGACGAGACCCGATCCTGGGAAATGCTCAGCGGTCATGCAGGCAGGGTCGAATTCGACATCGAATTCTCCATGATCGCGCGCATCGAGAAGAATGGTCGCGGCTCGACCGTCGTGCTGCGGGACGGGCGCTCGTTCGCTCTCGACGGGTCCAACGATGTCGGTCGCGGCAACCGCGGGGTGGTTGTCACCGCGGAGGGACAGACCTACACCGTCAACTGGTCCGACTTCCGCGAGCTGCGGCTGGACTGGTAGCGCTCGCTACTTCACATCGCCCATCAGGCGCTTGATCAGCGGGCTCGCGAGCAGCGCCACGAAGCCGGCCGACCCGATGATGGTCGTCACTGCGAAGAAGAGCGGCGAGGGCTCCAGCGCCTCCAGCCGTCCGGCGACCAGGCCGGCCACCACGTTGCCGAGCGACGTCGCGACGAACCACAGCCCCATCATCTGACTGATCCGGTTGGGGGGAGCCAGTTTGGTGACTGCCGAGAGCCCGACCGGTGACAGCGCCAACTCGCCGACCGTGTGCAGGAAGTACATGACGATGAGCCACGATGCCGAGACCGGGGAGTCGGGCGTCGCATTGGCGGCGCCCCACGCAATCACGAAGAAGCCGGCGGCGAGACCCAGCAGACCCAGCGCGAACTTCACCGCCGTCGAGGGGTTGGCGTTGCGGTTGGCGAGCCACACCCACAGCCAGCCGAACACCGGCGCCAGGCAGACGATGAAGAAGGCATTGACCGATTGCAGCCACGAGGCCGGGTAGCTCCACGACCCGATGGTACGGTCCGTATAGTTCTCGGCGAACAGGTTGAGCGACGAACCGGCCTGCTCGAAGCCCGACCAGAAGATCACGGCCAGGAGCGCAAACCAGAAGATCGCGGCGATCTTCTTCCTCTCGACGACGTCGTGTCCACCGAAGAACATCAGGTACACGAAGTAAACAAGGACGACCCCGCCGATTACCCAGGCCAGACCGCCGGCGATCTGGGTGAGTGTGACCGGAATCGACCCCCGCGACACAAGAACACCGAAGGCGACCAGCGCGAGAGCCAGTGCGGCGCATCCGCCAAAGAAACGGCGGCTCAGGCTGGCGATCTCCTGTGGGGTCCGTTCGCTGCGCAAAACCCCCGCGTCGCCGAGGCGGCCGTATCCGAGGCGGAACTGAATCAGTCCCAGGACCATTCCGAAGCCTGCAGCCGAGAAACCCCAATGCCAGTTGTAGTCCTGCCCGAGCCAGCCGCAGATGAGGGGTCCGGCGAATGCCCCGACATTGATCCCCATGTAGAAGATGGAGAACCCGGCGTCCCGCCTCGCTCCCCCTTCCGGGTACAGGTCCGCCACCACCGAACTCACGTTCGGCTTGAGCAGGCCCGTCCCGATTACGATCAGGATCAGTCCCAGGAAGAAGTTGAAGTCATTGGGCACGGCCATGCTGAAGTGCCCGGCCGCGATGATGCATCCACCCACAAAGACGGCCTTCCGCTGCCCCCACAGCTGGTCCGCCACCCAGCCTCCCGGCAACCCGAGCAGGTACACGAGCCCCGTATAGAGCCCGTAGATGGCACCGGCTGTCGCCACATCCAGTCCCATCCCCGGGTTCTGACCGATCGTGGTCTCCGCCAGGTACAGGATCAGAAGCGCCCGCATCCCGTAGTAGGAGAAGCGCTCCCACATCTCCGTGAAAAAGAGCGTCATCAGCCCCCGGGGATGCCGGGCCCGCGTTGCTGTCGTCATCCTGTCCCCTGAATCGCGAGAATACTAAACATTCTTGTTTACCATTGAGTCTGGTAGCGGCGGGCAACATACCCCGGCGGGAGCGCGGCGGCGAATCACGGGGTCTGCCCCTCCAGGATCGCCCGCAGCACATGCAGGTCGATGTTGCCGCCCGATACGACCGCAACCACCGGACCGCCGCTCACTCCGGGGAGCCCGCGCAGGGCCGCCGCAACCGCCGTGCTCCCCGCCCCCTCCGCCACAATGCGCGCGCGCCCCGCCAACACCCTGATCGCCTCACATGCCTCCTCGATGGAAACGACCAGCGATCCAGCAAGCAGCGAACTGGCCAGCGGCCACATCTCGGTCAGCAGACTCGTCGAGCCGATGCCGTCCACGAAGGTCGGCGTGTGTGTGACTTCGACGGGTTCGCCCGCTCGGAGGGAGGCCGCGAAGGGGGCGGCGGTCTCGACTTCGGCCGCGAACACGGGCACCCCGGGGCTCACTTCACGCATCGCCGACGCAATCCCGCACGACAGCCCGCCGCCCCCATACGGTACGACCACCGCGCTCACATCCGGGAGCTCCTCGACGATCTCGAGACCAATCGTGCCGTTCCCCGCAATCACCGCCGGGTCGCTCACCGGGTGAACGAAATACCCGTCCTCGGCGGGGTGACCGTGTTCGCGCAGGACGCTCCACCACTCGTCGAAGGGCAACGGCTTCGCGGTGGCGCCCAGACGCGCGATCGCGTCGAGCTTGGCGCGGGGGGCCGTGTCGGGCACGACGACTCTGCAGGGAACGCCCATGCGCCGCGCGGCGAAAGCCACGCCCTGCGCCATGTTGCCCGCGCTGCCCGTGTAGACACCGTGCGCGATGAGGGCCGCATCGGCCAGCGCCATCGCGTTCGCCGCACCCCGGATCTTGAACGAGCCGATGGGCTGTAGGCATTCGAGCTTGACCCACACCTCGGTGGGCGCGTCCGGCACGTCCAGGGGAATCAGCGGCGAACGTATCGCGGCCCCGGAGATGCGCGAGCGCGCGGCGCGGATGGCCTCCAGGCCGACCGGGCCGACCGCCTTCACGCGCCCGCCTCCCGAAGCGCCGCCGCAATGCCGTCGGCTGCCCGCGCGATACACAGGTCGCCGATCTCGCGGCTCATGCCCCGCGCGTCTCCCAGCACGCCGTTGGCGGTAACCGCGCGAAGGCCGTCCCGGAAGAGGCGCTCGGCGAGCTCCTCGTCGAACCCGGCGACGTGGCCGGGCACCGCCAACTCCTCGCGCACCAGGTCGGGGCGGATGCACAGCATTTCCGAGCTCTCGGCAATGTCGGCGTGCCCGCCCACCCGGTGCGCCAGTTCCGGGGCCAGTTCCGCGACCGCGCCCTCCCACAGCGCCACGAATCCTTGCAGGTCCGTGTAGGCGAGCACCTTGCAACCAGATCCCGCCGCGTCGCGCAGATGGGGCAGGATCTCGGCGAGAGGCGCGAAGTTGCCCCCGTGGGAAGGCACGAAGCAGACTGTTCGGAAACCGTGCCGTGCGAGGCTCGTGGCGTAGTCCGCGCACACGGCCCCGAAGGTGGAGTTCCTGAGCGACAGGGTGCCCGCAAACCCCATATGGTGCTCGGAACACCCCACCCGGATGGTCGGCGCCACGAGCGCGCCTCTCAACCGCCGCGCGACCTCGACGGCGAGCCGGTCCCCACGCACCGCGTCCACGAGCAGCGGGAGGTGGGGGCCGTGCTGCTCTATCGCGCCCGCCGCGACCACAACCGATGTGAAGCCGGCAGCAAGCAACCCTTCCACCTCCGGCCACGTCAACTCTTCGAGAAGCAGGTTACGTTCAGACATGCGGCAACGTAGGATCGAGGCAGCCGCGCTGTCGAGTCGCCGGGCCCGACCCGGAGTCGACGATCGCAGCACCGAGGATCCGTCCCGGGAGGAGCAGACGACCGATGGGGAATCCGGCGCCATTCGAGACGGGCATCGAAGCAAGCCACAGGGGATCGAAGCTTGTCGACTTCCTCTATCCGCTTCCGGCCAGGCGCTCGGTCGGCAGGATCTTCGCGTGGTGGGAACGGCGGCGGCTTGCCTACAACGCGATCATCTGCGCGGGGGGCTCCGTCTCGCTGGCGGGCATCGCCGCGGTCAGCCTTCTGAACGGCACCGGCCTCGCGATGGCCGACGTGGCCGGCGTGCTGCAAGGCGTGTTCGTCATCCTGGTGGCAGCCAACATCCTCTACCTGCTGGGTCCGGTTACGGAATCGCTCGCGCACAAGCTGTGGGGCCGGGATGTGCGCGCGATCGGTCCGCACCTCTTCAGGGCGGGGCTGATCTTTTCCGTGGGACTCACCTTCCTGCTCCCCACCATCCTCGTCGGGTTTCACCTGGTGTTGCTCATGCTGAGAGGCATTCCGGGACTCTTCTAGGCCCGGAGTCACCGGGGCCGGAGGCGCCTGAAGAGGCCGCGCGCTAGCCCGCTTCCCCGATCAGCGGCACGAAACGCACGCGTCCCAGCTTCTCGCGGGTGAACGTGCCAGGCCCCTTGTGGCGTTCCCGGACCAGCGACTGTCCCCGCCAGCCCCACCCCACCGGCATTACAAGCCGGCCGCGATCGGCCAACTGCTCGCGCAATGGCCGCGGGACACGCCGTCCACCCGCCGAGACGACAATGGCATCGTAGGGGGCATGTTCGCTCCATCCCAGTGTGCCATCGCCCTGCCGAACGTGCACATTCGCGTAGCCCAGCGCGCGCAGCCGGTCCCGGGCCGCCTCGGCGAGCGCGGCGTGCCGCTCCACGGAGTGGACGGTGCCCGCAATCCGGCTGAGCACTGCCGCCGCGTACCCGGACCCCGTGCCGATCTCGAGCACCCGGTCCTCACGGCCCAGCTCCACGGCCTCCGCCATCCAGGCGACGACGTACGGCTGCGAGATCGTCTGGCCCTCGCCGATGGGAAGCGGTCCGTCGTCATAGGCGCGGCTCCGGCAATCCGGCCCGACGAATCTCTCCCGCGGCACCGTCGCCATCGCCTCGAGCACGCGCAGGTCAGAAATGCCCCGCTCCACCAGGTGACGCCGGAGCATCCGGCGCCTCGCCTCTGCTAGCCCGGTGGGTTCGTCCCTCAACGAACTCCGCCGCCGGCCGGTGTCACCGACCAGAAGTCGATGCCGCCGGACTGGTGCGCAAGCTCGACGGACTCCACCAGCTCGAGAGCTTCCAGATCGATCACGTCCAGCGTCCCCCGCACCGAGCCCACCGACTCGTTGGACACGAACGCGTAGCGGCCGTCGGGGCTGGCCACCACGCCGTGCGTCACCGGACGGGACGTCTTCACGCGTCCGAGTTCCCGGCCGCTCGCCAGGTCGAACACCGCGACCGCCTGCTCCCCCTTGAGGGTGGCGACCAGACGCTCCCCATCGGCCGTGACCTCCAGGTTGTACGGTGCCATGCCCGTGGCGAACCGGCGCGAGACCTCCCAGCGCTGCGTGTCCACCTCGAGCACTTCCTGGTTCCTGTTGCAGGCAACGTAGACGACCCGGTTGGCGCGCGAACCCAGCCCCGGCTCCACCCACGTCGGGCTGCACACCGCATCGGGCCCGGGCGATACGTCGAAGCGGGAACTCACCTCGAAGGTCTCCATGTCGATTTCGACCAGCTGCTCGGAGTGCATGCACGCCGAATACTGCCTGGCTCCGTCCGGTCGTACGCGGCTTCCGTGCGGCATCATGCACGTGCGGATCCTGGTGACCTCGATCATGTCGGGCGTGTAGACGACGGAGATGTCCGACGGGACCATGTCTCCGTGCAGGTTGAAATTGGCCGCCAACAGGAACTGGCCGTCCGGCGTGATCCCCATGGTCGCGGGAAAGAGCCCGAGCCGCGTGCGCGCGACCAGCGTGTCAGGTCCCGCGTGAAACTTCCAGAGGTAGCCGTACGGCGTCCCGTGGGCGATCGTGAGGTACCAGTAGCGGCCGTCGGGCGAAATGCTGAGGCCATGGGCACCGTCGTTGTCTCCGGGCATGAGGCCGACTGCGATCTCCTTCTCCACGACCGCGCCCTCGCCGGGAGTGAAGGCGACGCGGCTCACCAGGTCCGACGATTCGTTGGCCACGTACACGCGGTAGGTGGGGGACTCCTGGGCGGTCAGCCCCGCGCCCCCAGGAAGGACCACCGAGATGCCCGGAAGCGCCAGCGCCGCGACGACGCCCCACCTCGCCACGACGCCCCACCTCGCGACGATGCCCCGCCTCACGACCACGCCGCGCCGACCCACAGCGCCCCCCCTCACGACACCGGCGCCTTCTGCTTCGGCTCGATGCGGATCACCCACAGGCCCGAGTTGAGATCCGAGACGAAGACGTGGCCCTTGAAGGGATGCGGTCCCCACGCCATCGGCGAGTTGGGCACATGCCCCTCGGGCGTCCCCGTGGGGAACCAGGCCATCTCCCGCCCCTGCCTGTACAGGTCGCCACGGAGTTCGCCGGAAACGTCGACGACCCGCAGGCCGGCCTGGTAGTAGGCCACGTACATCCGGTCGTCCTCGATCCAGAGGTTGTGGGCGCCCGCCTCCGGCACCTCGTAGCGGGCCACTTCCCGCAGGTTTTCGGGATCCTCGAGGTCCAGGATGTGGACAAAGCCGCGCGACCCGTCGCCCGGATGCCCGTTTCGCGAGATGCAATCCTCGCATCCGAAGATCTCGTCACCCACAAACAGATAGCGATGCCCGTCGGCGTTCGTGTACGGGTAGGCGAAGTGCGTGTTCCCCTCTTCATAGGCGAAGCTGCTCACCTCCACGGGGTCGGTGGGAGTCCCGCCCCAGCGTCCGTCCCCCACGTCGAGGATGTACACACCGTCATTCCAGTAGGAGACATAGGCGAGACCGTCCACGACCCAGATGTCGTGCAGGTATTTGCCCGGCGCGTCGATGCCCCAGCGCCCCACCTCCTCGACGTCGGTCGGGTCGCTGATGTCGAGGATGTGCACGTCGAGCGTGCCGTTGTGGATCGCGTAGAGGGTGTTGCCCGAGAAGAAGACGTTGTGCACGCCGCCGGTGAGTTCGTCCGTGTACGTGTCGGCGATGACCGGGTGCGCGGGGTCCGTAATGTCGAGGACGACGATCCCGTTCCTGCGATCCGACGCTCCCTCGCGGGTGATCACCGCCACGGTCGCGCTGCTGTTGACCTTGACGTCGTTGACGACCCGCGCGTCGACCTCCACGAAGTCCGTAAGCACGGGACTGGCCGGATTGGTGACGTCCCACGCGAGCATGCGCTGGCCCCCGAGATGCGTGCCCGTATAGACGTAGTCCCGTCCGTCCAGGCCTGTGAAGGCCCACAGGTCCGAGGTGGGGCGGTCGGCCACCAGTCCGTGGCCGGTCACGATCACCTCGTGCTCGACCCCACGCTCCACGACCTCGACAAGGACCTGGCCCGTGCGGGCTCCCGCGCTGGCGGTCACCCGGTAGAGCCCCGGACGTTCGGCGACGAACGCGCCGTCGGGATACACGGAGGCGCCCATGTCGGCCCGGGTCTCGAAGGACGAGACCGAGAAGTCCATCGGTGTCCCGTCCACCACGTTGCCGCCGGCGTCGAGCGCCGCGGCGGAGAACCGCAGCACATCCCCGGTCCGCCCGCGGGAAGGGCCCTCGAGTTCGACCGACGCCACGGGGTTCTCCTCGACCTCGAACGAATAGGTGGCCTCCAGTCCCTCGACCGCCGCGGTCACGGTCACGGCGCCCGGCCGGATCGCGCGCACGAATCCCCGCGAGTCGACCGTGGCCAGCCGCCGGCGGTTGCTGGTCCACGCCACCGCGACGCTCTTGCGCACGGTCCCGTCTTCGGTAAGCGCGCGCGCCTCGATCTGGACCATCGAGCCCGTGAAGAAGCGGACCTCGGGATCGACGATCTCGACGGACGTCACCGGGGGACCCACGACCGAAAGCGGAGCCGTGAAGGTTCGTACCTCAGGCGGGCCGGTGCCCCCTGGCGGCGGGACGCGGATCGCCATCCTCAGCTCCGCGTCTCCCTCGGACACGCCCATGATGTGACCGTCCTCGAGGACCGCGAACCGGGACTCGATGTTCCCCAGAATCCGCACGCCGCGCACCGGATTGCCGGCCGCGTCGTACGCGACCATCTCGACATCGTCGCCCATCGCCAGCGAGTCCCCCACTTCGACAACGATTTCCAGGGGTTCCGTACGCACATCCGCGACGCGAGCCCCGATCAGGATGGCGGGCGGGTAGCCCGGTGCCGCGGCCAGTGGCTCGATGGCGGGCTCAGCGGCGGCGCTGTCGGCCATGTCGGCTTCGGACTGGCCCTCCGGCTCTGTCGGCGGCGTGTCGGCCTCGGTCTCCGGTGGGGGCGGCGGAGGGGGAGGCGCCGAGTCGACCGTGGCCCGGGAGGCACCCCCCGCGACACAGCCCGCAAGAAGGAAGGAAAGCGTGAGTATCCCCGCTGAGATTCTGACCATTGAACATCTCCGTTGAACTTCGGCCAACCAACGCACCTAATATACCCGTGCCCACCGGCCTCCGGTTCCCTCGGGGCACCTGTTCCCATCGGCGCGCACCGCACGATACCTTACCCTGCCATGACCACGTTTTCGGAACGAGTATACGCCTGCGTGCGGCGGATTCCCAACGGCAGGATCATCAACTACGGGGGCGTCGCAGCACTTGTGGGCAGGCCCCGCGCCGCCCGGGGGGTCGGCTATGCGCTCAGCCACCTGCCGATCGATACCGATGTGCCGTGGTGGAGGGTCGTGAATCGCCGGGGCGCCATCTCGACCTCGCGCGTGACGGGCGTGGCCCAGCGCCAGCGCGCACTGCTCGAGCACGAGGGCGTCGAGTTCAACGACGAGGGAGAAGCTTCATGGGAGCGTTTCGGATGGAGTCCGTACGAGTGAAAACAAGCTCGACCTTCGTGTTTGCTGCCTCGGCCTCTGCGCTGACCGGCGCGGTCCTCACTCTGTTCGCCTGCGGGGATGCCGCCACCACCGACCACACGGCCCATGCGGAGATCGTGGCGGAGGATGACGCCCGGGGCGAAAACGGCCTCGACCGCATCGGCCACCACCTCGCGAGCGATGACCCGGCCGCGCGCAGGCTGGCCGTGCGCGCGCTCGGCCGCCTGGAGGACCCGGAACAACTCGAGCGCATCGGCGAACTCCTCGACGACGGGGATGTGTCCGTGCGGTCGACCGCTGCCGACGCACTGGCACAGGCTGTCTTCGGCGAGCCGTCGGATGCGGCCGCGCGGGCGCTCGCGGCGCGCATTGATGTCGAGACAAACGCCTCGGTCCTGAGCAGCCTGGCGACCAACCTGGGGCGAATCGCCCCGGGGAGTCCTGCCGCCCAGTCGGAGACCGACGCGGCTCTGGTGCGGGCCGCCACCCGCCTCCCGCTCCCCGCGGACGATTCCGGGCTGATCGGTCACGTCGGGTTGGCCCGCGGCATCGATGCCTTCGCAAGGGCCATCCAGCCGGACGGCCGACTGAGCGCTGAACTCGTCGCCGTCGTGGGGTCATTGACCAATGTGCAGGCGCCTGCCGGCGGCGTCGTGGCCGCGAGCGCGGCCCGGATCCGGCGCCTCGCCGCTGCAACGCTCGTCACCACCGGCCAGGTCGACGCCGACGCCGCGCGGGCGCTCCTCCAGGACTCCGACTGGGGCGTGCGCAGACAGGCCATGATCGCCGCCGCCCGGCATGGGACGGCGGCCGCCGAGGTCGTGCCCGCGGGCCTTGCCGACCCGCACTGGCGGGTTCGGGTCGATGCGCTCGCCGCCTTCGACCGGTGGCTGCGCCCGGCGGCCGGGTGCGACGCGATCATCGCCGCGATGACCGACCCGAACCCGCACGTCGCGGCGACGGCGATCGGCCTGGCGGGCCGTCCCTGCCCCGACATCGCCGCGCAGGTGAGCGCCCTGCAAGCCCGCGCCGCCCAGATCGACGACCCGGACGCCGACTGGCAGGCTCCCGCCCGCGCGCTTCACGCCCTCGCAGGGGTCGCACCGGAAGCGGCTGCGGAAGGCGTCGCGGGTCTCGCCGCCCACGCCAACCCCTTCGCGAGAGCGTGGGCGGCGCGGGCCGCGGCCGCGCTCGGGGACCACGCCACCCTGACACGCCTCGCCGCCGACCCGACCCCCAACGTGCGGGAGGCTGCACTGCGCGGCCTGGCTGCCGTGTCGGAAGCCGGAGCCTCTCCGCTACCCGACCTCACCGACATCTACGCCGCCCAGCTCGAGGCGAACGACCCCCAGTTGGTCATGACCGCCACCCGCCTTCTCGTCGCACACGCCGGCGCCGACGCGCCCCTGCCGCAGCTCCTCGCCGCCCTCAACCGCTTCTCGGCCGCGCGGCGCGAGACCGAACGGGACGTGCGCGTCGCCCTCCTCGACGGCATCGGCGCGGTGGGCGGCTTCAGCCGCGACGACCTCGCCCCGTACCTCACCGATTTCGACGCCGTCATCGCCGAGCGCGCCGCCGCACTTCTCACCACCGCCACC
>VYAQ01000343.1 GCA_009844885.1 Gemmatimonadota bacterium | reverse complement strand
CCCGGGGTGGGCGCGTCGCCGCGTTCGTAGAGGTGGACCGAGCCGGACTGGTGATGCATGCCGGGCGCGCCGATCGCGACAACGTCGGCGGTTGCGACGATCAGGCCGCCGAAGCGGTCCTGTTCGACGGTCGCCTCCTGGGGGAGCTGGATGCGGTGGGGTGAGGCGGCAGCCGCGCCGGGCGCGTCGGCGGCGCCTTCGTACACGTAGACCGAACCGGTCTCGTAGCCGCGCAGGGTGGGGGCCCCGACCCAGATGTCGCCGGCGGCGGAGGTCAGCGCCGCGCCGAAGCGGTCGCCGCTCTCGCCGTTCGGGAGTGCCAGCGCGTCCGTCCCGGGCGTCCACCGCGCGAGGTCGTCGCTCCACGAATGGGCGAATACGGCCCCACGGCTGTCGTTGGTGCCGGGCGCGCCGACCAGGATCCTCCCCTCGGCGGCAGCGAGAGCCGACCCGAAGTTGGCGTTTGCGTCGGGGGCCGCATCGAGGGCGCCGACCTCTTCCCAACCCACCACTCCCAAGCGGAAATGATAGACGCGGCCTGCGTTCTCGAGGCCTGAAGCGTCACTCAAGGGGGCTGTCCACCGGGGTGCGCCGATCAGCGCGCCGTGAGGAGTGAGGAGAATCGCGGCGCCGAATCCGTCACCCGGCATCCCGTCGGCGGGCTGGAGGGTGGTGCGCTGGATCCACTCGCCGGAAGCGTTGCGCTCGTAGGCATGGACCGCGCCGGCGGGTTCCGGCCCCTCGGTTTCGTCGCCCTGTCGCCTGCGAGGACCCGGGGCCGCGCCCGGAGCGCCCACGAGCAGCCAGTCGTCCGCTGCCGCCAGTACGAGGCCGAAGTCGGTTCCACAATAGCCGTATTGGCCGCAACCAGGGTCGAGGCCGGCGACCCCGTCGCCTTCGACCGTGCCCGCCGGCTGCCAGGCCCCGTCGTCCGCGGAGCGCTCGAAGACGTGCAGAGGGCCATTGCGTTGTCCGACGAAAAGGGTGTTGCCGGTCTTCGCCAGCACGGTTCCGAAACCGTCGGCCCGTTCCGAGTCCGGGGCGCGCAAAAGGGCGGACTGCCGCCACTCGCCATCCGCCTTCTCGTAGATATAGACGGCGCCTGCGCGGAAGTTGGGGTTGGGCTCGGCAATGAAGATCTCGTCGCCGTCGATCACGACCGAGTTGCCGAAGGACGGCGATTGGGCCGCGAGAGACGAAGCGGACGAGGCCAGGATGGCGAGGAAGACGGTGGCTGCGGCGCGAGACATGGGTGCCTCCCAGACTGGAGCGGAGCGGTGGGACACCCGGTCAGAATAGGGGGCATAGGCGCGGTGGGCCACTGACCAACGCGCGAGGGGCGGGGCACGCGGAGGGTGCCAGGTAAGCTCCCGCGGCAGGACTCGAACCTGCGACCCGACGGTTAACAGCCGTCTGCTCTACCAGCTGAGCTACGCGGGAAAAACGATGGAGCCACGCAAGATCGCCCGACCGGGGTCCCCGAGTCAACCACGATTCGGCTACCCTACACGTTGAAGCGGACGTGCAGCAGGTCGCCGTCGGCCACGACGTAGTCCCTCCCTTCTACCCGCATCAGCCCGGCTTCCTTCACCGCGTGTTCGGACCCGTAGTGCGCGAACACATCGTACGGGATGACCTCGGCCCGGATGAACCCTCGTTCCATGTCGCTGTGAACACGCCCTGCGGCTTTCCGCGCCACCGTGCCCCGGCGGATCGTCCAGGCCCTCACTTCGTCCTTTCCGATGGTGAAGAAGGACACCAGATCCATCAGGCCGTACGCCGCACGGATGAAGCGGGCCAGCGCCGGCTCCGACAGGCCCATGTCTTCCAGGAACTCCCCCTGGTCTTCCGCGTCGAGGGCGGCGATCTCGGCTTCGACACCGGCTGACAGGACCATCGCCGCGCCTCCCATTCCGCGCGCTTCCCCGTCGAGGGCGGGGTCGAGCGCTCCGTCGGCCCGCTCCTCTTCCACGTTGACCGCCACCAGTAGCGGCAGATCGGTCAGCAGCCCATAGCCTTTCAGGAACCCCCTGTGCAGCTCCGCCTCCGAGAGCAGCCGCAGCGCCCTCCCGCCCTCCAGGGCCGCGGTCATCGTCTCGAAGGCGTCGATTTCGCGAATGTCGGCCCGTTCCTTTCGCGCGCGATCGAGGCGTCGCTCCACGACCGCCAGATCGGCGAGAACACATTCGTCGTGGAAGGCGCGAAGGTCGCCGAGAGGGTCCGGGTCGGTGTCGAGCGCGGGATTCACGAAATCGCGCAACACCAGGCACAGCGCCTCCCGGTCCCTGATCTCCTGCAGGCTGTTCGGCGACAGGTAGCGAGCCCCGGCGCCGTGCTCGCCCGGGACATCGCGGAGGTTGATGGTCGCGTACGTGGTCTTCTTCGGCGAGATCACGCCGGAAAGAAAGTCAAGGCGCGGGTCGGGCACGCGAACCGTCCCCACACGGATTTCCCCACCGTAACCCACCGGCACGTCGAGGCCGGTCATGGCGTTGAAGAGCGTGGTCTTTCCGGAGCCGGCAAAACCGGCCAGTCCGAATCGCATTGGTAGTCGTCCCGCCTGACAGGATTCCGCGCGCTTGCGAGGGCGCGGTGTTGCTGAAACGTTGCATCGCACGGCAGATGGTGGAACCCCGTGAAGGGCCAAACGCAGGAGCGTGTGAATGACGGAAGACTCCAGGTCGGCTCGGAAGGCCAACCCCGGCATCTCTCGCCGTGGCTTCCTGCACGCCGGGGCCGCCGGACTGGCAGGCGCCCCACTGGCCGCGTGTGCCGCCGAGTCCGATTCGGCCGCCTCCCGCAGGCGCCCCGCGCTGACCCGCCCCGAGGGTGTGGAGGACGACGCCTGGGCCCACATCCGCCAACACTTCATCCTCGAACCCGGCACCGCGTACATGAACAACGCCAGTCTGGGGATGCCGCCCGCGTCGGTTGCGGAGGCCGTGGCCGCCGGATATGAGGCCCTGTCGAGGGAACCCCTGCAGGGGAAGAACGAGCTGGGCGCGTTCATCGCAGCCAACGTGGTGCCGCGCATGGCCGCCCAACTGGGCGCGGCGACCGACGAAATCGTGTTGACGCGCAACGCCAGCGAGGCGCTGCACATGGGGACGGTCGGCATTCGCCTCGAGCGCGGCGACGAAGTGCTGGTCACCAGCCAGGAGCACCCCGCCGGCCGCCGTCCGTGGGACTACCGGGCCGCGCGGGACGGGATCAAGGTCAACACGGTCTTCATTCCCAGTCCGCTCGAGAGCGAGGAGCAGGCGGTCAGGCTGGTCGAGGGGGCGCTGACGCCGGCCACGCGGGTCATCGCCTTTTGTCACGTGACCCGCGGAGGCCATCTGTATCCTGTGCGGCAGCTGTGCGCGCTGGCGCGGGAACGCGGGATCGTGAGCCATGTGGATGGGGCCCAGGCGGTGGGCATGTTCCCCGTGAACCTGCACGACCTCGGATGCGACACCTATTCCGCGAGCTTGCACAAGTGGCTGCTGGGACCGATGGGAACCGGGGTCTTCTACGTCCGCGCCGACGCCCGGGACCGCGTTCAGTCGGCCTTCGCGCCCGGTGGGGACCTGCCCCCTGCTGACGATGTCGGAATGGCAGCCTACCAGCCGCCGGGCACGTCGAGTCTTCCTTTGCGGGCGGCCCTGGCGGCGTCGCTGGACCTCACCGAGGCATTGGATCCGGAGAACGTGGCCGCGCGCACCCGCTACCTGTCCGACCAACTGAAGTCACGCCTGGCGGCCATGCCGGGCGTCACGATTCTCAGCGGCCCGACTCCAGCCACCTCGTGCCCCGGCTCCACCATCTTCGAGCAGGAGGGCGTGGACGCGGTCGAGGCCGTGAGCCTCGTGGCCCGGCGCGGCCGGATCCACATCGACGAGCACCAGCGCGAT
The DNA here is from genome assembly GCA_009844885.1 of Gemmatimonadota bacterium. Taxonomy (GTDB): domain Bacteria; phylum Gemmatimonadota; class Gemmatimonadetes; order Longimicrobiales; family Gaopeijiaceae; genus Bin94. The sequence continues at coordinate 10,657 of VYAQ01000343.1, read as the reverse complement.
GGCCACAACGCCATCCGGATCTCCACCCACGTTTACAACACCACCGCCGAGATCGATCGACTAGTCGACGTGCTCGCGGGGCTCCCCGCCTGAGCCGACCCGTAACCTGCCACGCCAAGGAGTTGTCCCGATGTTCCGTTTACCGCCCGGCCTCGGTTTCCCGGCCGCCCGCACTTCCCGGACCGCCCGCACTCTCCCGACCGCCCTCACGCTCGTCGCGGCCATGGCGCTGGCGGCGTGCGAAATCCAGCCGATCCCGGACGAGGACGAGCCCGCGTCACAGGTTCCAGCGCCCGACTTCACGCTCGGGACCGAGAACACGCACAATCGCTGGAGCGCGACGATCCCTCCCCAGCTCACCGTCCCCTCCGGCTCCGTCGTCGAGGTGTGGACGAAGGAGGCGTCGGACGGCCAGATCACCGAGTCGACGGTCGTCGACGACCTTGCGGACATCGATTTCGGCCTGATCCATGCGCTCACGGGACCCATCCAAGTCGAGGGGGCCAGCCCGGGCGACCTGTTGGCGGTGACCGTGCACGATGTGCAGGTGGAGGGGTGGGGATGGGCGACGATCCTGCCCGGGTTCGGTTTTCTCGCCGACGAGTTCACCGAGCCGTGGATTCGCGGCTTCCCCATGGAGTCGGGCGCGACCGAAGTCGCGTTCAACGAGAACATCACGATCCCGCTGGACCCGTTCGCTGGCGTGATGGGCGTCGCTCCCGCCACCGACTCCATGCTGGTGACCATCCCGCCGCGCGCCAACGGCGGCAACATGGACAACCGGTACATGAAGACCGGTGCGACCGTGTACTTCCCGGTGCAGGTGGAGGGCGCGCTCTTCTCGGTCGGTGACGCGCACGCCGCCCAGGGCGACGGGGAGGTCTCGGGTACCGCGATCGAGGCCCCGATGCGGCTTGTCCTCGAGATCGAGGTCATGGAGAACACCCGCGGAATCGTCGAACCCCAGTACGAGACCGACGACTACTACGCCGTGACCGGCTTCGCCACGACCATCGACGAGGCGGCAAGGAAGGCGACCCGGTACATGATCGACTACCTGGTCGCGGAACACGGCCTCACCCGCAACGAGGCCTACGTGCTGTGTTCGCTGGCCGGCGACCTGAAGATCTCGGAGACGGTGGACGTGCCGCACATGCTGGTGAGCATGCACATGCCAAAGGGGATCTTCGGCGCTCAGTAGGGCTGAGGGACGACCCTGGGTCCGACCTCGGGTACGGTATCCGGCTCTTCGTCGGGGGTGGGCGCGGGCTCTGCGTCGGCTGCGGGCGCGGGCTCTTCGTCGGCTGCGGCTGCGGGCCCGCCGTCACCCTCCGTCTCCGCCTGACCCGTGACCATGCGCACCTCCCCGCTCGCGGGGTCAATGGCCACCGCCGTGCGAATCATCGCCCGATCCGACAACATGGGGACGTTGGGCGCCAGGTCAGCGGGACGCATGAAGTAGCGCTGACCTACCAGCTCGCCGGGTCGCAGGTGGTGTTCGACGACGACCAGGTCCAGCCCGTCCTCGCCGCCGCCACCGTCGAAGTCGAGGAGGATGCTCTCTTCGGGCGTGCCCCAATGCGTGACCTGCTGCGGGCGGTCTCCTCCGCGAATCGGCCTGCCGTTCAGCGCAACCAGGGGCGGGCCCTGCGCGGGGAGGCGAAGCAGCAGCATCTCCGCACCGATCTGCGACGAGACGCTCACGCGGACGATCCCTTCCGCCACGGTGGTGTCGCTGACGACGGCGACGGTCGGAGGGAGCAGGTCGACCGGATCTGCAGTCGCGAACGCATACGGGATTCCCTCGGGAGTGAGGTCACTTTGCAGCACGTCCCCGAAAGCGCCCACCGCCTCGGCCGCCCACGCGACGCCCGGGTCGGAGGCGTCCCGCGTGGGGTCGGTGCCCCAGTTGGCGGAGCCGGATTCCCGGTCTAGCGCGTACACGAGCGTCGAAGGGGCCGGACGGGTGGCAGACGGCGTGGCGGTCGACATCCCGACGGCGAGGGAAGCGCCCGCGAGCACGAATCCCGTGACCGGCGCCCACCATCCGTTCGGCTCTCGCGCTACCTCAAGCGCGGGAAGGACCAGGATCAGGGCAAGCCCGGCAAGTACCGCGATCGCCGGAGCCAGAACCAGCCCCATCGCAAGCCAGACGCTTTCGGTAAGCGGGACAAGGATCGCAATGACGGGCAGGGTTGCCAATAGCACCACGAGCCAGCGCAGGATCCCCAGTCGCCCGTCGCCCGGCAGTCCCACCAACGCAAATGCTCCGATGCACCCCGCCAGAACCGGCCACTGAAGGTTGACCGCGGCCATCGGGAACATCACGGTCGTTACCGCCGCCAGCAGGGTCGGGACGAACAGGGCGCCCACCGCCAACTCCGATGGGGAACACCACCGGCGAAGCAACGGAAGCGTGGCCATGACCAACGCGAACGCGAAGGCCACCACAGCCAGCACGTACCACCCCTCGCTGTGGAAGGAGCCCGCAAGGATCGCCCCGAACTCGACGTGCGCCCCGACCCGCCACCCATGGAGGTAGCTGGCCGCCACGACCGTCACGGCCGGAACCACCAACGACACCGCGCACCCCACCAGCATTCTGCCCAGGCGTGCCCCGCCGCGTTTCGCCAGGAAGAACGCCAGCGTCCAGAACGCGGCCGTCGCGAAACCGAGGACCCATATCCAGAGTCGGCCGTACGTCACCAGACCCAGATACCTGAGCGAGATGTAGCTGACGTCCGGAGCGTTTACGACCGCCAGACCGGCATTTCCGAAGTACCGAAGCATGGCAAGCGCGTGCGTGCCGTGGTGCTGCACCGTCGCCTCCGAGAGGTTCTCCGGCGAATCGTACGCCTGGTGGTATACGTGCGGCCGCCCGATTCCGGCAAAGTTCAGCCCCTGCCTTCCAGCGTCCTTGAAGGGCGTGAAGTCGGTGTCGTTCGGCATGTACCGATAGATCTCGAACGCAACCGAATTGGCGGACGGATACGGGTCCGCCTCGCGTAATGCCTTGATCACCCAGCCGTTGGCCGCGCCCGTCTCGAACATCATCGAGGCGCCGCCGCCGCCACGCATCTCGAACGCCAGCACGACCGCGACATCCTGCATCCAGGGGTGCTCGTCGACAAAGGCGCGCGCACCGAGAAGGCCTATCTCCTCGGCGTCCGTGAAGAGCACGATCAGGTCGTTGCGCAGGCCGGGACCCGCAGCCAGCGCCCTCAACGACTCCAGGATCGCGGCCACGCCGGAACCGTCGTCGGCCGCGCCGCGTGCAATCCCCCGGCTGTCGTAGTGGGCAGTCACAAGGACGGCCCGACCGCTGGGTTCGGACCCGGGAATGCGCGCCAGCACGTTGCGGATGGTAGCCGCGGTCAGGGAACCGCCGCTTCCCGTGATCGACGTGGCGGTCTGGATGGCAGGCTCGTGCCCCAGACGGCGAAGCTCTTCCATGAGGTACTCACGCACGCCGGCATGGGCCGGGGAACCGGGCGGATGCGCCTCGGCCGCAATCCGGTGCACATGCGCCATGGCACGGGCCGACGAAAACACCGTGTCCGGCGCGCTCGCAGGGACCGGATCCGGCATCATGCCGCCCGACCGGGACAGCCATGCGGCGACAAGGATCACCAGCAGGGTCGCGGGACCCCTTAGTCCCCTCCAGGGGGCGGGGGTTGGATCACCCTTCCCGATGGCTGCCGCGTCCGCAGGCTCGCCACGGGCCGCGACAGCCTTGCGGGCCGCCTTCTCCGGCGGAGTCTGCCGCGCGGGCTTGTCCGCTGCGCCCCCCCGCGCCGCGCCTCCAGAGCCCGCAGCGGGCTCCGGGACCGGCACCGGAGGTGTCCTCGAGGCCGCCACCGACTCCGCTTGCCGCGCCCCCGTGCCACCCGGGTCAGCCAGCTCCGCGCCCTGGTCATCCGACTCCGAATCGCCGCCCCGCTCCTCGGCCTCCTTCGCGATCTCACGCTCCAGTTCCTCGATTTCATCCTCGCTGATCCCCAACTCCGCGAAGGATGGAATCCTGGGCAGCTTGTCGTCACTCATGGTCCTGGCGTCCGCTGACTATCTGGCGTCCCCTGGCTCGCAATCCCCGGCCCATCACTCTACGGAAGACTACCCCGACCTGGCTTCAAGGTGACTACAGAGGGCCGTCCCCCCACGGTCCCCACAAGGCGTAGGTCCCGCTCGGCCGGCGCCCGCCACGCTCCCGGGAACCCTGCACGTTGAAGAACAACACCCGGCCGTCGGGGCTGAAGCACGATCCCGCGAACTCGCCCGGCTGTGGCGCGCCCTCCGGCCGCGGCGCCCGCACGAGGTTGATGATCTTGCCTTCGCGGTCGAGGCCACGGATGTACTGGTCATCCTCGCCGTCTTCGCACATCACGAGGCCGCCGCGGGGACTCAGCACGATGTTGTCGGGGCTGTCGAGGACCTCCTTCGAGGGCGATTCGAAGACGAGGGTCAGTTCGCCGCCATCCATCGACGTGGGCCGGTAGTGGAAGACCTGTCCGGCCGTGGCATCGCCGCCGTTCGTAGACACGACGTAGATGCCGTCGTCGCCGTGGAACGCCCCCTCCAGCCGTGCGAACCGCGCCGCGCCCCTGGCGACGCCCTGCTTGAACACGGCCAGCCGGTCCTCCTCGGCGTTGGCCGGGTCCGGATCATCGATATCGACCCAGTGTGCCGGCAGCACCTCGCCCGGCGTCTGACCACGGGCGGTCAGATACTCAGGTCGACCGGTCACGGCCATCATCTGCAGCCTGCCCCCGGCCGCGAGCACGCCCGGCTGGTCCGGAATGAATCGATAGAACCCGGCGCCGGGCAGGCGGTTGGGCACGTACCAGGTGTCCTCGGTCTCATAGACGATGCCGGTCGCCGGATCCACCGCCACGGCCTCGTGAATGAAGCGCCCCATGTCCTTCAACGGCACGGGGTCGACCGGACCCGTGGCGTCCGCGGGCACCTCGAAGATGTAGCCGTGGGGCCTGTCGAAGCCGGCCTCCGGCCCGTCCGTGATCTCCTCGCACGAGAGCCAGCTGCCCCAGGGAGTGGGACCGCCGGCACAGTTCACCCGCGTGCCCGCCAGCGAGACGAACTCGTCCACCAACTCGACCGCCAACTCACCGTTCCGCTCGGAAACGTGCACCTCCAGCGAGGTCGTGCCCCCCGCGCCCTTCGCATCGTACCAGGGGTCACCGATCGCCTCCGCTCCGTCGGCATCGTCGACCATCTCGTGGTTGCGGATCAGACGTATGTTCCCGTTGGGAAGCGGAAACGAGGCCATGCCGTCAAAGGCGTTGGGGACCGTGAGGCCGTCCCGGACCGACGAAGGCACGCCGCCCGAGCTGATTCTCAAGCAGCGAAAGCTCTCCGGGATTTCCAGTTCGGGACAATCGGCGCTCGTCACCAGTTCGCCATAGGGCTTGATGAAGGGACTGGACGCACCGGTCGAGCGTCCGGTGCTGCCCGTGCGCCCAGGTCCCTGTTGCGCAGCGGCGCGGCCATGCACTGCGAGTCCGGCCAGCGAAGGCGTCAGTATTGCACCACCACTCGCGGTGGCAAGCTTCTTGAGGAAGGTGCGGCGGGCTATTGTCATTTCGGAGACTCGCGGTCGTTGCGGTGGCGAATGCTAACACAGTGGCGACGCGGACCCCAATCGCCAAGACCCGGAGGGCCACGGGACGAGGCACGGTTGTTTCGGAAAGCGCAATGAGCCCGTACCTTTTCCAACCCCCGCTCCCCTGGTAGCAAAGGAAGTCTGAAGAATGCTCGTACAGAACCGCCGCGATTTCCTGAAGACCACCGCGGCCGCCGCCGGAGCCTTCGGCCTCGGCGCGGCTTGCGCCCCATACGGAGACCAGGCCGACGGCTCCCCCACCCCCATGACCATCCTGGTGCTGGGAGGCACCGGGTTCATCGGCCCCCACATGGTCGAGTACGCCGTGTCGCGGGGACACACGGTCTCGCTCTTCAACCGCGGCCGCACCAACACCCACCTGTTCCCGGACCTCGAGAAGCTCGTCGGCGACCGGGACGGCGACCTCGCGGCGCTGGAGGGCCGGCGCTGGGACGCGGTCATCGACAACTCGGGCTTCTTCCCCCGGCACGTGCGCGACTCGGCCACGCTGCTCGCCGACTCGGGCCGCTACCTGTTCGTGTCGTCCATCTCCGCCTACAAGGACCTGACCCCTCACGGCATCACCGAGGACTACGAGGTCGGGCGGATGGAGGACCCCACGGTGGAAGAGATGACCAACACCACCTACGGCCCCCTCAAGGCGCTGTGCGAGGAGGCCGTCCAGGAGATCTTCGGTGAACGCGCCAACATCGTCCGTCCCGGCTACATCGTCGGGCCCGGTGACACCAGCGACCGGTGGACGTATTGGCCCGTGCGCGTGGCGGCGGGCGGCGACATGGTCGTGCCCGGCCTCCCCGACGATCCCGTTCAGTTCATCGACGCCCGCGACCTCGGGGCGTGGATGGTGCACATGCTGGAGAACGAGGTCGGCGGCGTGTTCAACGGCGTGGGTCCGGTCGAGCCGGTGAACATGCGTCAGATGCTGGAGACCTGCCGGGACGTCAGCGGCAGCGACACGGCGTTTCACTGGGTCGACGCCGATTTCGTCGAAGAGCAGGGCTGCATGTTCCCCATCTGGAACCCCGTGACGGGAGACTGGGGCGGCGCGCATCTGGTCGACCATTCCCGCTCGATCGCCGCGGGGTACACGAGCCGGCCGGTCGCCGACACGATCCGCGACACGCTGGCCTGGTGGAACGCACTGACCGATGAGGACCGGCCCGGCGGCGCCATGCGCAGCGGGCTGCGCAAGCGGCCCGAACCGGGTTCCGAAATGGGGATGGGTCCCGCGACGGTCGCGGAGATGATGGAAGTCGAGGCGGCACTGCTGGAGGCCTGGGGGGCGCGTGCGTAGGAACAGACGAGGAGAAGCCTGACATGGAGGTGAACTGGTCGCGGAACGAGGGCGTGCTGGTCGCGAAGCCCGTGGGGCGCATCTTCAGTTCGAACTACCTGGAATGGCAGAGTGCGCTCGAATCCGGCATCAAGCCGGGTGACCACGCCATGGTGGTCGATTTCGAGCAGGTACCCTACCTCAGCAGCGCCGGACTGCGCGTCCTGTTGACCACCGCCAGGCAGTTCGACGGGCCCGACCATGCGTTCGGCATTTCCACCCTCACCCGCGCGGTGCGCAAGGTGCTGGCCGCCAGCGGCTTCGATCAGATGATCGCCGTGTACGAATCCGAGGCCGCAGCCGTCGCCGCGATCAACGGAGACCGCTCCTAGTCGGCGGACCTCCAGGCGGACCCCGCTCGCCGCCCCTGGCCTTCACGGCTCCGGGTCGAGCCCCGCGCCCGCCTTCCAGCGGTCGTACCGCATTCTCAGCGTGATCACGGGGTTGGCGTTCTCGCCTTCTTCGATGTTCTCGTCGGTGACGTCGATGTAGAGCGAATACTCGCCGTCGTTGAACGACTCCCCTTCCGGATCGTCGGGGTTCGCCACGAGGATGTAGGCCACGTGCGACGTCTTGCCCTCGCAGGGGACATGGTCTAGCACCGGCTCCGACTCGCAGGTGCAGCGAACGTCCCCGCCGGCCGCGTCCGCGGCCTCCATCGCGGCCATGACCCGGTCAGCCATTGTGCCGCCCTCGGACTTGAACGCCTCGACTGCCAGGTGCACCACGTCGTCCGAAGCCAGGATGTTGCCCTGCACCGAGAAGTAGATCCCCGCGTCGGGAATGCTGTCGGCCACCGCCAGGGACGCTTCCCCGTTGCCGCTTCCGGAGTGGCCCGCACACCGCCCCTGCAGGTCCACGATCCCGAACTGGCGGCGCTCGAAAGCCGGGTCTTCCGAGAGCATCTCGATGATCTCGTCGGGGGCCGTACCGGCTTTGAGTTCGCGGTAGATCAGCTCCTGGTTGGCACGTGTATTGTCCACGCCGGCCTGCGCTGCGGCGACCGCCACCCCCGGCACCACGATGGCCTGGATGTCCATCAGGCCCTTCGCCGGGAAGTTGGGGAACCGCCCCTGCGCCACGCACGTCGCCGACGCGATCACCACCTGCCCGGTGCGCGTATCGATCGCGATCACGGACCAGGTCGCGGACAGCAACGCGGGGAAGAGCGCGAGCACAACGAGCGAAGCGAGCAGGCCGCGGGCTTGCCGTCCCAAACCGTAGCGGGTCATCATAACCTCCGTTTTGGCGTTCTTGAGTCGACAAACGTTCGAGGACGGAACCGGTCGCGCAAGGCGGCCCCGCACTCACACCGGCCGGAAAGCCGCAGTGCTCGGCGCCCGGCCAGGGAGCAGTCACAGGTGTCCGACAAGATCACCCGCAGAGACTTCGTCGATCACGGGTCCAAACTCGCCATGGGCGCGATGATCGTCCCGCGCCACGTGCTGGGCGGCCCCGGGTACCAGGCCCCGTCCGACCGCCTCAACATCGCGATCATCGGGGTGGGCGGTCAGGGCACCGAGAACGCCCAGGAGTTCGGAACCGAGCACATCGCCGCGATCTGCGACGTGGACTTCGGCGTAGTGCACCGCCGGGTCCAGGAGCGCATGACCGATGGCGACGGCAATCCGCGCGAAAAGGGCCACCGTTGGCGCGACCAGTTCTTCGAAGCCCGCCAGTACACGGACTTCCGCGAGCTGCTGGACCGCGAGGACGACCTCGACGCCGTCCTCGTCGCGACCCCCGATCACCTCCACGCCCCCATCGCGAAGGCCGCCATGGAAGCGGGCAAGCATATCTTCGTCGAGAAGCCGCTGACCTACACGGTCCACGAGGCACGCGCGCTGGCCGAGATGGCGCAGCGCACCGGCGTGGTCACGCAGATGGGGAACCAGGGCCACTCCGGGGACAGTGCCCGACTGGTCAACGAGTGGGTCCAAGCCGGCGTCATCGGCGACGTGACCGAAGTGCACATCTGGACCAACCGGCCGATCTGGCCGCAGGGCATCCACCGGCCGGAGCCGTGGGAGGACGGTCTTAACCCCGGCTGGTATCAGCAGTGGCACCAGGGCGCCATCCTGTCCGTCGCGGCGGACGTGATGGATGCGGGGTACGCGGTACCCGAGGGCATGGATTGGGACCTTTATCTCGGGCCGACCACGAAGGACATCCCCTACCACCCCGTCTATCATCCCTTCAACTGGCGCGGCTGGGTCGACTTCGGAGTCAGCGCGCTCGGTGACATGGGCGCCCACCTGGTCGACCACCCCTACTGGGCCCTCGGCCTCACCTACCCCACGACCATCGAAGCCACCTCCACCCCCTGGGGCGGCCCGCAGGACGATCCCGCCTCGTTCCCGCTGGCCATGCGCGCACACTACGAGTTCCCGGCCCGCGGCTCCATGCCGGCCGTCGACCTCCACTGGTACGACGGCGGTCTCATGCCCCCGCGCCCGGCCGCACTCCCCGACGACATCGATCTCAACCGCACCGGCGGCGTCATGTTCGTCGGCGACCGCGGCATCCTCATGCACGGTACCTACGGCCGCAACCCGCGCCTCTTCCCCGAGTCGCTCGCCGCCGAAGCCGCAGAGGTCCCGCAGACCCAGCCGCGCATCGAGGAGACCCATCAGATGAACTGGGTGAAGGCCTGCAAGGAGGGCGGCGAGGCGTCCTGCCCCTTCGACTACGCGTCCCGCCTCACCGAGGTCATGCTGCTGGGGATCGTCGCGCTCCGCACCGGCCAGGGGAAGAAGATCCACTACGATTCCGACGCCATGCGTATTACGAATGTCGAGGAAGCCAACCGGTACCTGACGCGCGAGTACCGGGCGGGGTGGGAGGTTTGAGGTAGGCGAGCGTCCGATGGCCCACGGTACCGACCGGCCTTGACATGCATGGTATACTAATTATCGTATATTGCCGATAAACGATTTCTGCCTAACCGAGGACCAGGACGCCATGGGAGTCACCAGAACACGCGAGACCGGCTTTGCTGCCGACGTCGTTCGGACCGCGCGTTGGGGGAGGGCGCTCGCGCACCCCGCGCGCGTGACGATTCTGACATTGCTGGCCGAGCGGCGAACGTGCGTGTGCGGTGAGATCGTGGACGACCTTCCCCTCGCGCAGTCGACCGTCTCCCAGCATCTGAGGGTGCTTCGGGAGGAGGGCCTGATCAGGGGCGAGGTGGATGGAACGCGCTCATGCTATTGCATCGACGCGGAACGGGTCCGCGCGATGATGGCGGACCTGAACCGGCTCGGCGCCAGCCTGGAGCGGAAGGCCGCCTGTGGCTGCTGACCGGACCAGCGCAGGGCGATCAACACGTCAACCCAAACCACGGAGGGCACGATGACAAACGTCTGCGGATGTTGCTGCGATGGCGGTTGTTGCGGCGGCGCCTGCTGCTGAGCAACTTCGGCAAGCCCTCGAGGGGTCGGTCAGCCCGATCGGCCGACCCCCGGGGGCTTGCGACAAGCCCCATCCCGTCCCGATATCTGATTAACAGTTCCAAACCCGGAAACGTGCAATCAGGGAATCCGACATGACTCACACGCGCCGCCGCTTCCTCGCTACCTCTGCCGCCGCCGCGGGCGCTGCCGCCCTCACCCCCGGCCAGGCGCTTTCCGCTGACGGTTCGGAGGCTGGCTCCCGGGTCGGCACCGCCCCCCACCGGTCCACCGCCC
>VYAQ01000370.1 GCA_009844885.1 Gemmatimonadota bacterium | reverse complement strand
CGAATCTCATATTGAAAACATTTGATCCGCGCCCTGTCGGGTTCTCGTTGGTTGCACCGGCAGGAACTGTCGCTATGCCATCCCGTCTGCGGCCAGCTCAGTCCCCGTGAGCTACTGCGCGAACAGCTCGATCCTGTCCGCGATCATCGCGATCGAGCCCGCCCGCGCGAGGGGATCTTTGGACCATCGCTCGAGTTGTGCCTGCACGTAGGTCCCGATCGTCTCGTCGCCCCCTGCCGCCGTGTAGGTCGGCATGAAGTCCTCGAGAAAGCGGCTGCGGCGTGCCGAGACAGCTCCCATCATTACGAGTTCAGCTTCGACCAGACGCTTGGTGTCATCAAGTTGTCCTGCGTCGAATCCCTGAGCGGCCGCCGGAGCCGACGGCCAGGCCCTGCTCAACTCGACGGCAGCTTCGATGGCTCCAACCTTGCCACCGGTGAGCAGTTCGTAGGTGTCGGGTGCTTGGGTTCGCAGCACGATCAAGGCGATCAGCGACCGCGCGTGCACCGGGTCGAGTCGGCCGCTGGGGTCCAGCATTGACGCTGTCGCCATGGCGACGAGCACCACAGCCTGCTGCAGGTCGCGCAAACTCCCCGGCGGGCTCGCCACGGTCAGCAGCATCTGTTGCGTTCCGGCACCGATCGGGCCACTGAGATGCTTGGCGAGTCCTACGTCATGTAACAGATGAGCGAGGAACTCTTGCCTGTGCAGATGCTGCGGCACCGGCAACTGCACTGTGCGGTCCACGATACGGCGTAGATACCTGTCGGCACTGAAGTCCCCGCCGAAGATCGCCTTGACCGAATGAGACAGCTCGCTGCGGTTAATCGCCAGCAGCACCACAACGCCCGGCACATCAAAGAGGTGCCTGATCACCTCCAGCAAGGAGAGGGCGTACTCGGGGCGACACCGGTCAAGTTCGTCCACGCACACCACCAGACCCCTCGGGCCACTCGCCCTTGCCCAGTCCTGAAGCTGGTTCTTGAACTCGGCCGTCTCCTTCTCGGCGTTGTCCCAGGAGTCCTCCGACACCGTCGCCTCGGCGATCACATCTCTGTCGACGAGGCCGCGGGTGCCGAACTTTGCCAGATGCCATCCAACTGCGGCGACGCGCTTCTTGAGCGTGCCGGCCGCGGGCTTGTGCTGAGCGGTGAGCACCGACACTAGGTCCACCAATGGCATCTGGGTATGGCTCTGGCTCCAAGCGTTGAACCCGACAACCGTGATCTTGAACTCCGACTGCAACCACGCCGTGCACATCGCCAAGACCGCGGTCTTGCCGGTACCCCAGCCGCCGTCGAGCGCCACGACCGCCGGCCCCTCCATCTCCGCGATTGCTCGACAGACGGCTTTGACGTGCTCCTCGCGGCCGAGAGTGTCCTTAATTAACGCGTCCTCGGGAATGGCTTCAAAATCCCGTGGACGCACAAGCATCCCGCGAACCTATAGGGGACAGACCGCCCGTCGTCGCGCCGCAGCGAACGCGGACCGTCGCGACGACTGAAGTGCGTCACCGTGCACGCGCAACCGCTCTTGTCCGGGTCTGCGGACGCCGCCCCTGCGCCATCGAAGGTGGATCTGTCGATGGCTTGGGTACCGCCATGACGTGCCGGTTCCGGGCAAAGCAGCAGCCCTCAGGTCGGTGAGTGCACGACCATGTCCAGTTGCTTCGCGAAGCCTGACCCAATTGGTGTGATGGTCCCGTCGAGCTCGGCGTGAAGCAGCTCCGAGAAAATCTCAACAGCACGTTGCCGATCCTCGAACAACTCTCGCATCGCTATGGGCCCCGACGAGTGCCTGAGGCGCGATGCCCAGCGGATCGACGTGAGGAACTCGAAGTAGGAGCCAGCCTGGATCACCTTCTGTATCGCTCGCCGCGGAGCGGTGCTGAGATGGTCCTCGTGTTCCTGCAGTATCTCACGCCGTTCATCCCACAAGAAGACTCCAACTACGTAGGGGTAGACCTGGCAGGGGATCGCGCTTGCCTCCTTGAGTTCCCGATCGAGGATTTCCCGCAAGTGCGCAGGCTCGATGACTGATGCCCAGTACATCGGGTAACCACGGCCGCGGGCGGCCGACAACAGACAGAACTCTGCTGCGGGGTCATCGAGGTTCAGCTCGTCTCGCTCGTGCCACCACCTCATGAGTGTGTGCCGCGGCACCGCATGCCTCGGGTCGGCTTGCTGCCACTGCCTCACCTGGCTAGCGACCTCGCCGGCGACGGAGGCATACGGGACATTGGTGGCTAAGACTTCGCGTAGCGCTACAGCAGGGGTGTCCGGATCAGCGACGATTCGTACCGGGCGTCCCTCACCCTTGTCGACTAGTAGATACCCGCTATCGGGCGTGCCTTCGTCGGTGACAATCAACTCGCTGTCGAACGGAAGCGAAGCCACCCGCTCAATCCTCGCCATGGTCTTTTCGAAGGCAAGGCTGACGCTTTGCTCCCAGATTTCGTGAACGTCGGCCTGGCTTGCTGGGGCGGACTTGCCCGGTGTGCGCACATACAGCACGCCGGGCTGGATGGCGATGCGGGGCTTGCCGTCGGTGCCCTGATAGCCCCACTCCTTGTCGAAGACCAGCGGTACCCGCAGTGGCTGCACGACGAGGGCCCCGTACAGCTTGCCGTAGTAGGTCCTCTCGAGATAGGCGGTTGACACCGACGCCGATGGTGCTCTGCGACGCAGCTGGTCCGTCACCTTGGCCGCGTCCAGGACTGGCAGCAATGATTCGGGTAGCCCGCGCCGTGTTCCGTTGTCGTCGACACCGAAGAGGATGACTCCACCCCCGGAGTTCGCCATGGCGACGATGTCCTTGGCGAGTTCCGCCCAGGCGTGCGAGCTCGGGGAGAACTCGCGCTTGAGTTCGAAGCGAACGCACTCGACCTTCGAGTGAGCCGTGACCGCTCTGACCAACGATGAGACGGCTTGATGAGAAGCACCTGGTCCGTGCGTCACCAGTTCCAGCGCGAGCGTGTCGAGCACCATCTCCATCTTGACCTGTCGGTACGACAGGTCTCGTGATGATCGTCACCGCCGGCCAACGCTCGTAGCGGTGGGCGACGCGGCCAAGTCCGGTGGGGCTGTTGGCCTCGCTCTTGGTGACAACAGGACCGCCGCTATTGCCTCCGAATCCTGGCTGCCAGGCTTCGAGGGGAAGCCGACGGTCAGGAGTCAGCCTATTCGGGTTTCATCATCTGCATTGGACTCAGATACTCCACTGGTTTCCATTGCTGATGTTTGTAGGAGTAGTAGAAGGAGCGGCGAATCCA
>VYAQ01000108.1 GCA_009844885.1 Gemmatimonadota bacterium | reverse complement strand
CGGCGATTGCGGTGGTGGGTGCCCGCGGTGCTTCGATCCCTGTGTCATCGACGGTGTTTGCGCGCGGCGTTAGATTGGAATCAAGAGAACAAAAAGCAGAAACCGGTCAGCCTTCAACGACGCTGACCGGTTTCCAGCGCAAGTGTGGATTGCGCTTTGCCTAAGCCTAGCAAGACACCTACAGATGGCCGCGCCAACTCCCTGGCCAACGTCTTCTTCGACCAAATCCAGAGTTCGCTGGCGGCCGAGAGCCCCGGGAAAAAGGCGGCCGACGAGCAGCTTCGGCGGAAGCGGGAGCAGTCACGGCGTGAACTGGCTGCCAAGATGCGCGCCCGCGAGGCAGAACGCCGCGGCGCGAGCCGCGGACGGCCCCGGGGGCGGAAGGGCCCACACGTGAGGCTGTACGGGGACGAGCTGGACGCGCTCACGCCGCTGCCACCGTTGGCTTCCAAGGTTTACCAGCGGTTGAAATTCCGGCGTAACAGCAAGACCGGGGTGGCGTTCGTGTCGGGCGAGCGTCTGGTCGAGGAGGTCGGGAGAGGGGAACGAGCGGTGCGGTACGCGATCGCTGATCTGCGTGAGGCCAGCCTGATCTCAAGTGAGCAATCCCGTGGGAAACGCGGTTTTCTCAGCGTGAATGAGTACAGGTTTCCGTTGCATGACGGAGAGGACAACGGGCGGCAATTTTTTGCATCCCGTTCAAACCTGTCCGGCGGCAAAAAATTGCCGCCCACAACAGTAGAACCAGAAGGATTATTTAACCAGAGGGGCGCTCGCGCGCCTAAGGAGAGCGAAACCCGGTCTCCGCAGGAGCCACTACCTTGAAGCCCGCCGCGGCCGTCAGCGAAGCCGAGCAGATCCTCGGCATCGGCTCGCGCGATGGGGGACCGTCGGACGCCGAGCTCCTGGAGGCCTCGCTCGGCGCCGACGCGCGGGATGTGTACCGGCTGTTCTCTGAGCTGGCCAGCGCGGAGACCGGGCAGGTCCAGATCACCAGGCAGGCGGTCGCCAGGGCCCTGGGGTGGTCCTGGGACCGGACCAAGAGCGCCCTGCGCGAGCTGCGCCGGTCCGAGTTCGTATTCGTGGATCGCAAGAACGGCCGCGCCAACCGCTACACGATCCCGCTGGCGGACGCTGACGGGCCGACGGAGCGGCTGCGCCTCCCTGACCAGGACCCCGACGCGCCTCCGGAGCAGTTGCGCCTCCTCTAACGGCACTTTGCGCTGACGGGCTTTACGTTGGCAGCACCAGCCGCCGCGGCCGCGATTTAGGGTCCCGATCGCCGTCTGTGGGCCGTTCTGCGCGAATCTGGGGCGATTTCAGCGCTTTTCGGGCCCGATTCGGCTTCGGACCCATGTGCGGCGGCCAGAACGCCGTCCTGCGCGCCTAGGCTTGACAATTGTCCAATTCCGTCTACAGTGGACGCATCGGGGGGCTTTCACAGGAGTGTTGCCATGGGCAAGCACTTTCATGTCTATGCGAGCCCGGCCGAGGGTCCGATCAGGCAGTTTTCGACCCGATCGGGCGACACGTTCGCGACCAGGCAGGCGGCCCACGCTTGGGCCTCGAAGCAACGTAGTCCGGAGCGGCGCGTGATCCGCGCTTGTTCGGGTGGGATTGGCTGCCCAGCCATGGCGGTCCCCGAACACGGTCAGCGGCTACCTTTGCCGACACCGCGCCCGAAGCGGCCCCGGCGATCGGCCCGCTTGGTGCGATTGCGCCGACGTCTCGACCAACTGGGTCCTCGGCTGCTCGCCGACCTAGAGGCATGGCTGGACGGGACGACCGCAGCCTGAACACCGCGGCGTTTGTGAGACAAATTACAAGCGAACTACACAGGTAGTGCCCCGATGGGGCAGCCTAGAGCTGCGTCTGCCGCACTTAGCTATAGGCCGGTTCCCGGTGGGGCGAGCAGTGCAGAAAAGTCAGATCCTGCCGGCCGGAAATCAGGCCCGGTGGCCGCCAGCCTGCTCAAGGCCTCCAGTCCCTCTTGCCAACGCGGCTAATCGTCCCAGGCCGGGTTGTGGACGACCCGGAACTTCTTGCGCTTGCGCCAGCCGGCGGTGATCGCGTCCAAGCGGGCGGTGTAGGAAAGCATCCCAGCCATGGCGCAGTCGATGCTCTCGCGGGAGTTTTTGGATTTCTTCCAGATGGTCACTAGGTTTTCGTTTTCGCCGGCGCGGCCACCTATCAGGCGGGTGACCGCAGCGAGAACGTGTCGCCGGAAGACCTCCGAGCTCTGACCACCGTGAGTGCACGCGCGGTTGGATATGGCGTGATGATAAGCCGCCAGGGCGCGGGCCACCCTCTGGTTGTCCGAGCCCTTGGTCTCCCACTCCGATGCGACGCCGGGCCATTTGCCGCACCATTCACTGACCTCGACCTCCCAGTAGGGTGGGTCGAAGTAGGCGCGCTCGACCTTGTACATGTCGAAGAGCTCGTCGAGGGTCGCCTCGACCTGGTCAACCGGAACCTCCCAGTCGAGCTGCAGCCAGTCCTTCTCCCAGCAGCCAGCAACCCACTGAAAACCGGTGTCCATGTCGGTGGCCACGATAGCAGTGGCATCGCGGAAGCGGGACCCGTCGAATCCGATCGCGATCGAAGTCTTCCGCCTCGGCAGTTCGCGCGCGTCGTAGGCCTTGTCCCAGTCCTCCGGATCCATCCAGGCGCTGGCGCCGGCTACGACCCGGTTGAAGTAGAAGCGCTGCGTCTCGCCCTCCGAGGTGGCCGGGTCCCGGATCTCCTGCAGGATGCGCTCCTTGGGCACCCAGTACGAGTCCCCGTAGGCCTGCTCGAGGGCACCCATGACCTGCTCGTCGTCGTTGATGTCGAACGAATTGTCGATCTCGGCCTCGCGCGAATCGTAGAGGATGTCGCGACGACCCTTGTACTCGGCCTTCCCTTGCTCCACCGCGGCGTCGTAGTCGCGCTCGGCGACGCTCTTCTCGGTCGGATCGTGAGCGTTGGTCAGGCACATTGCCCGGGCGGTACCCCCGACCCGCTTGGCCAGGTTGCGCCGCACCACCTCGTCCATGCGGATCCCGCCGTTGCCGGTGACCATCTGGTGGGTTTCCCCGAGTAGGTAGAAGGTGCGCCTGGCACCCTCGCGGCTGCGGTGCGAGGCGGTCACCGGGCGGATCTCGGCTTTGAGGCCTTTCGGGTAGGCACGGAAGATCTTCTCGCCGGCCTTCCAGCCGTACTCGGCGGCGGCGGCGTAGGACATCATCGGGTCGAACAGAGGGGGGGTGGTGCGCGTCCAGTCCTCGTTGACGCCGACGATGTCGATCATCGGGCCGTGTTCCTGCCGCCCCA
>VYAQ01000360.1 GCA_009844885.1 Gemmatimonadota bacterium | reverse complement strand
GAGGTGGGCGAGCAGGAGGGGGAGGGGGGGCAGCCGCCCCCGCAGATGACCCCCGAGCAGGCCGAGCGCCTGCTGCAGGCGGTTACGGAGGATCCGGGCGAGGTGAACCGGAAGGCGGCCCAGGCGCGCGGGCGCCAGCCGAGGAAGGACTGGTAGGATGGTTGAGATGCGACGGAGGTTTTGGGTCCGGCTATTGCGGGCCGGGCCGGTTGGGGTTGTGGCCGGCTTCCTGTTTGCCGGCGGGGCGCTGTCTGCCCAGGAGCCCACCGTGCGTGCCTACGTGGAGCCTCCGGAGGTGGAAGTGGGTGACCACTTCGAGCTGAAGATCGAGGTTACAGGGGTCAGCGAGGTGGAGGACTTCAACTTCCAGCCCGGCTTCTATCATCCGTTTGCGCAGCGCCGGGATTTGTCGGATGGAGGCCTGCCATTCGCGATGGAGATCACGCCGGCGACCGCGCAGTCGGCGGGATCCGTCACGATCTCCTTCTTGCTGGTGGCAGTAGAGTCCGGGTTCTTTGACTTCGCCCCATTCCGGCTGACGGCCGATGGCCGGTCGCTGGAAACCGATCGGGTGCTGCTGCTGGTGACGCGTCCCGGTGATACGGGCGATGGGGTGGTGCGGGCGCGGTTTGAGCCAGCGGCGTCAAAGCTGATGGAGAAGGTCACGCTCATCGTGGATGCGCCGGGCCGTGAACTTTCGTTGGGTGATGTGACGCTCCCCGACCTCTCGGGTTTCGCCACACCGGTCGGCAGTTCATCGATGGCCCGATCGGCCAACTTCGACTTTCTGGCCTTCAGGCCCGGCACCCATGAGATCGGTTCCGTTTCGGTTTCGATCGATGGAGAGGTCTACGAGACCGGGCCATTGACCCTCGTAGTGAACAATGAGCACGGAGCGATCGAAGTGTACGCGGCCGTCAATACCGAGCAGACCTGGGTGGGCGCCGAATTCGTCCTGTCGGTCGAAACGAGGGGCGTCCGGGAGTTGGACGAGGATCCCGTTCTACCCGACATGTCGGGGTTTGCGGAACTTCTTTTCGGCGGAGCTTCGGGTCATGGATACAACAGTAGAGGGTACACCGCTCACGCCGAGTATCGGTTTCACGCATTGCAATCGGGGGAATTCGAGATCGGACCCATAGCGGTGTCGGCTGCCGGTCAGACGGTACGGACGGAGCCGATGCGGCTTACCATCACCGCAGCGCCTCCAGAGACTGTCGTGTCTCCGGAGAGACTGCGTGCTGCCGTGTCGGCCGCCAAGCGTCGGGTCTATGTCGGCGAGCCGGTGTTTGTAACCTATCGGGTCCTTGCCCGGGACGGATCGTCTCCATTCGCTGAATGGTCGGTCCGCGGTGGCGATCATGCATTCGCCACGCCCGTGCACGAGGACTTCCAGATCCACGATCTGGGTCGACAGCGCGGCGGATGGCGGCGCATCACCGTCGACGGCCGCTCGTATCGGGCCGACACGGAGTATCTCGTGGCCCTCATGCCCCTCGAGCCCGGCGAGCAGACGATCGGTCCGGCCGAATTCCGGGTCCAGGTGCACACCCGCGAACCTCTTGGCCAGAGTTTGAGTCGTGGAGCGAACATGTCCCGGGCCGGAATGAGGGGCGAGTGGACGCCGATGACCCTGACCACCGATCCCATCGCCGTCGAGGTGATGCCGCTCCCCGCGGAGGGGCGCCCGGAGCCGTTCCGGGGTCAGGTGGGCAGGGTTGAGGTGGCGTCTTGGCTGGACCGTACCGATGCCGTGGTCGGCGACACTGTGACGTTGCGCGTGGCTTTGTCTGGGAACGCCTACCTCCGGCTCATGCCGGAACCGCGGGTCGTTCTCCCGGAGGGACTCGAGCTCTCCGAGCCCGAGATCAGCGACGACCCTCCGCAAGTGGAGCCCGACCGCGCCAGTACGCGCACACTCGTCTACCGGCTGGTTGCGACGCGGGAGGGCAACTACCGGCTTGCTGCGGTGGAGTTGCCCTGGTTCGATCCCGAAACGGCAGAATACGGAGTATCTCGTGGCGAGTCTTTCGATCTGACCGTACACCCGGCAGGGAGGGAGTGAAGCAATGAACAGGAACAGGCTCATCGATGGAACGCGGTTCCTTGTGGCGGCGACACTCTTCGGGGTCTTCGTACCAGATGCGACAGCCCAATTGCGGAATCCCTCGGCGCGCGCCTACGTGGATCCGCCGGTGGTGACCGTCGGCGAGCCGGTCCGGCTGGTGGTAGAGGTCACGGGCGTGCGGACGATCGAGCGAGTGATCCCGGGGCGGATGCCCAGCGCCGGGTCGGCTGGGTTCGCCGTCGCGGTCAGGGCCGGGGGCTCGGAGGAAGGAGTTGTAGCGAACACGTTCATGCTCACCTACGAGTTCGTGCCGCCGAACGCGGGGTCTTTCCAGGTGGGAGCATTTCAGATCACTGCGGATGGCCGGACCATGGACACCGAACCGGTTGCCGTCCGGGTGAACCCCCGGGACGGGTCCGAGGTGGCCGTACGGGCATGGGTCACTCCTGCACGTGTGAGAGCAGGAGAGGACTTCGACCTGTCGGCCGAGATCGTGAGTTCTCCGTCTACTCAGCTCCGATTCATCGCGCCGGATGTCTTCGACTTCGCGGAACAAGGGTCGGTATCTGGCAGCGAGACAAGCCGGGAATGGCGTCTACGTGCTGTGGTGCCCGGCGAATTCGTGATCCCGCCGGTTCGGGTTACCGGTCCGGAGGGGACATACGAGAGCGAGCCACTCACCGTGGTGATCGATCCGCCCGTGTTTGAGGCTCAGACCACGGTCGAAGCCGGGTCGATCTGGGTCGGGGGCGAGTTCGTCGTCAGGCTCGATGTCATCGGCGCTGCGGAACTGGACGAAGAACCGGTGCTGCCGGAAACCGGCATTTTCGCGGAGTTCGTCGGACTCGTGGATTCGAGTTCGCTGGTGGGGAACGTTCCGCCGGAAATGGACCGCGACTACCGGTTCCGCGCTCTGCAGGCAGGCCGGTTCGAGATCGGACCTGTGCGGGTCACCGTCGCAGGGCGGACTCTGGTCACTGATCCGATCGCCATCATCGTGGATGAAGTGCCAACACCGGAGGAGGAACCTCCAAGCGGCCTGCTTCTGGTGGGTTCCGCAGCCAAGACGCGCGCCTATGTCAACGAGCCGGTAGTCGTTACCTATGCGATTGCGTACGATCGAATGGCCGATGCGGGTTGGCCGTCACCCGGCACCGCATCCTGGCCTTCCTTCGATGGCTTCGGGATGCTGGATCTCAGCGCGTGGGGAGGGCCCCCTGAATTAGTGGTGTAAGGCCGCCCCTTCGAGG
>VYAQ01000102.1 GCA_009844885.1 Gemmatimonadota bacterium | reverse complement strand
GCAGTCCCCCGAGCGCAAGCCGCGCGTTGTAGTGGCTCTCGTTCAGCGCGATGATGGCCCGGTAGTGCGCGGCGGCGGCGTCCGTGTCGCCCTGCTCCTCGCGGATCCGCCCCAGGAACCAGTGCGCGCCGTCGGGGCCGCCGTACTGGGGGAACAGCTCGAGCGCGGCCTCGAAGTGTTCGGCCGCATCGGCTCCTCGACCTTCCCGGAAGAGGGCCTGCCCGAGGGCCATGCGGGGCACGAAGCGGCGCGGATCGCGTGCCACCGCGGCCTCGAGCGTCGCGATGTCGGGGACCGCGAGCGGGTTGGCGGGCGCAATCATCCCGCTTCCCTCGCCGTCATCGTCTCCCACCGAGGCGATCGCCGCCGCGAAACGCTCCCGCAGGAAGTCCTCGAAGTCGGCGTCGAAGTCCTCCAGGCGCACGCCCAGCGCGCGTTCGAATGCCGCCTCGTTGGAAGCGCCGTCCCGGTATGCCCGCAGCATGTCCACGATCGCCGGGAAGCCGTGGCGCTCCTCGATCAACTCGAACACCAGGGACGCCTGGTAGTAGCTGTCGCCCACCTCGCCGGGATGGCGCGGGCTCGAGAACCCCCTGTCCAGTTCGCTGACGGGGCGCAGCTCGCCAGCCGCCAGTGAACGAACGAAACTGACACCCGCCTGGTGGCCCCAGCCCTGATCTCCGCCGTCGGCCTTGCGCTGCTCGTGGACTGCCAGTCCCTCCGAGAACCAGCGGGGCACTTCGCTGCCGGACACGGCGATGTGGAAGGAGTGGGCGATCTCGTGCCACAGCGTCGACGCCCAGTTGAAGTCCCCCCGCGTTCGGGCCGCGGGCGAGTCGATGGCCAGCGCGGGCCCGAAGCTCACGCCCAGCGCTCCGATCCCGACAAGACCGACGGTGCGCACCGAGAAGTCGGCGTGACGGGGATAGACCTCGACCCGGATGGGCTCTTCGGGCGCGTAGCCGTAGCGCTGCGACATCTCGGCGTACGCACGTTCGGCCACCGCTTCCATGTACGGCGCGAGCAGATCGGCCTCGGATTCATGCAGGACGAGGCTGAAGTGCGGCGTCTCGACGATCCGGTACTCTCCGAAGGTGTCCAGGAGGTCGAGCGTGTTCTTGAACCAGAGGTTGAATGGGTCACCGGCGAACGCCCGTTCCAGGTTGGTCCGTCCCTCGTCGACCCGGCCCAGGCGGACCTGGTTGAGCCCCATGAGGCCCCACCCGGTCCAGCTGGCGGGATCGGCATCGGTGGCCTGGCGGGCGAAGTCCAGGGCGTCTTCGTACTTGCGGTGGTCGGCGGAGAGTTCGGAGAGGACGACGAGCGGTGCGGTGGGTGCGTCGGTCAGGGCATCGATCCGGTCCATCAGGGAGCTGAATCCCGCGTCGTCTCGCGCCAGGTGGAGGATCGCAGCCTTTGTCCCGAGCGCTTCCAGATGCGCCGGGTTCACATCGAGCACCCGGTCGACCTGCTCCAGCGCCTGGTCCCGGCTCCCGCCCAGCAGACGGATGCGGGCCAGCACGATGCGCGCTTCCGCCAGATCCGGGTTCGCTTCCAGGGCGGCCTCGAGCGCGGCCCCCGGGTTGCCGCCGCCTTCCAGCCTTGCTACTCGGGCCAGTCCAAGAAGGGCGCCCGGGTGTGCGGGGTGTTCCGACAGCACCTGCTGGAAGGCCTCTGCGGCCTGTCTCGCGTCGTAGCGCTCCAGGAAGAGCTTGCCGACGGTGAGTTGCGCCGCGTGGTCCAGCGGGCCGGTGGCGATGGCCTCATCCAGGGCGGTCAGGGCGTCGTGGGCGTACTCGTAGTTCCAGCGGGAAAGGTGGAGGAGCGCGCGCCCGACGGCCGTGAGTTCGGCGGCCGTGAGGCGGGCGGCGCTGTTGTAGTAGTCGATGAAGCCGTCGAAGATGGCGCGCGCCCGGTCGCGGTTGCCGTAGTTGTATTCGAGGATGCCGAGTTCGACGCGGGCTAGGGCACCGGACTCGCCGGGGTCGGCGGCGCCAGTCTCGAGTGCGGCGCGGGCGTCGGGGATCCGGCCGAGGTCCAGCAGGGCCGCGCCGAGGAGTGGGTGTGCGCCGGCGACTTCCCGTTCCACGCCTTGCTCGGCGGCCCGAACGGCACCCTCGTAGTCGCCGGTCTCGCGGAGCGCGGTCACCCAGCCGGCCAGCGCGGTGCCGTTGCCGTCGAGCGCGCTGGTGCGGAGAGCGCGTACGGCTTCGTCGTAGCGGCCCGCGCGGAGGGCGGAAAGGCCATCGGCTTCCTGGGCGGCAACCGATGTCGCGCCCACGCCCGGGCAAAGCAGGGCGAACAACACGATCGGCACCCGCGGCACGATCGGCGTCAACCGGGAGGAGCGCGCCCGGTCCGGAGTCGGCGCATGGGTCATGCCCAAAGGTGTAACGGTCGGCCCGTGGTTGCCAATGTGGGGGCGCTTGGAGGTCGGTCGGCCCCGCGCACGGGGCGTGGTCGGCTTATGGCTATTCAGCCTGCGTCTTGCGAATAGACGATCTCGGCCCGCTATCAGGTCGTGATCCCCAAGGACGTCCGCGAGCAACTTGAGCTGACGCCCGGCCAGAGATTGCAGGCGCTTCCGTTCAAGGGGCGAGTGGAGTTGATCCCCTTGGAGCCGATCGAGGCCGCCCGCGGGTTCGTGCGGGGCATCGACACCGACGTTCCGCGCGAAGGTGACCGCGTATGAACGTCATCGATTCGTCCGCGTGGTTGGAGTACTTCGGGGACGGACCCAACGCCGGCGAGTTTGCCGATGCCATTGCGGACACCGATCGCCTGATCGTACCGAGCATCACGCTCTTCGAGGTCTTCAAGCGCATCCGGCTTCAGCGGGATCTTGCCGCCGCGCTCTACGCCGTCGCGCAGATGCAGCATGGGCAAGTCGTGGATCTCGACGCGAACCTGACGGTTGCCGCCGCCGAACTGAGCGCAGACTCGGGGATGCCGATGGCGAAGAGCATTATCCTGGCGACCGCGCGCGCCTGAGGATGCCACGCTTTGGACCCAGGACGCCGACTTCGAGGGGATGGACGGCGTGGAGTATCGAGTATCGGGCGGTTGCGCGGCTACAAGTGACAATCCGGTTCCGGTTCGAGCCTGATCCTGTCGGCCCCAGCCGGTCCTGTCGACCCCAGCCCGTCCCATCCAGACATGCCGGTGTCCCGGGATTTGCCGCGGAAACGTGGGGTCGGCCATGCGCGGCTGCCGCCGGCTCATCGGTCCGCCGCCGGCACGGCCTCGACCGCCCCACCTGCGGTTGCCTCGCCCGCGGGTGTCCGACCTGCGGTGGCGCCTGCAGTTGCCCCGTCTGCCG
>VYAQ01000196.1 GCA_009844885.1 Gemmatimonadota bacterium | reverse complement strand
ATGTGGCGGTTGTGGCCGATGGCGGCCTGACGACGCTGAGCGACTATCGCTACCGGCGGCACCACCGTGCGGAACGGGGACGGCACGGGGAGGGTTTCAACCGGACGGGCAGGAGTGGCAAGGACCTGCAATTGCGGGTGCCGCCCGGCACCATTGTGGTGGACGACGAGAGCGGAGAGATGGTGGGAGAATTGCTGGCGGACGGCGAGCGGCTCGTGATTGCCCACGGCGGACGAGGCGGCAGGGGCAACGCGCGCTTCGCGTCCTCCACGCAGCAGGCGCCCCGCCGCTGGGAACCCGGAGCCGAGGGCGAACGTCGCCTGATCCGCTTCGAGCTCAAACTCCTGGCCGATGTCGGCCTTGTGGGAGAGCCGAACGCCGGCAAATCGACGCTGCTCGCGCGGATCAGTCAGGCGCGGCCCAAGGTCGCCGACTACCCGTTTACCACGCTGACCCCGAACCTGGGCGTCGTGGAGTTGTCCGACTTCCGTTCCTTCGTCGTAGCGGACATCCCGGGGATCATCGAGGGGGCGCACGACGGCAAGGGACTCGGTCACCGTTTTCTTCGCCACATCGAGCGCACCCGCTTTCTGGCGCTGCTCATTCCGATGGACTGCGACGATCCAGGGAGGATGCTCACGGGTCTGCGCAACGAGTTGGAGAAGTACTCCGCCCGTCTCGCCGAACTTCCCTACGCGGTCGTCTTCTCCAAGATGGACCTCGTATCGCCGGAAGCGGAGGAGCCCGTGGTGGACGCGCCCGATGCCTCGGGCATCTACCACGTGAGCGCGGTGACCGGCCGTGGTGTGAACCGATTGCTCGAAGGTTGCTGGCGGCAGCTGGAAGCTGCCCGGGGCAGCGACGAAGCGGAGCGTGGCGAATGGTAGCTCCGGCCGCCCCCATCACCGGGCCTGAGTCGCGGTCCGCGACGGTACAACGGATTCCCGCGGCTGCGCGGGCGGCGATGATCCTACAGGCGCTTCCCGGGTTGGGTCCGCTTCGCTTCCGGCGGCTGGTCGATCATTTCGGGAGTCCGGGCTCCGCGCTGGAGGCGAACACCAGCGAGTTTGCCGATCTGGCGGGGAAGCGCGCGGCGGCGGCACGCCGCGGGGCCGTCCTTGCCGCCCGCGCCGATGAGATGATTGCGCGGTGCAGGGATGCCGTGATCGGGCTCCTGGTGTACGGGACCCCTGGCTACCCTTCATCTCTGAAGGCGTTGCGCGGCCCACCCTCGGTACTCTTCTTCGTCGGCAGGTCCGAACTGC
Organism: Gemmatimonadota bacterium; assembly: GCA_009844885.1. Classification (GTDB taxonomy): domain Bacteria; phylum Gemmatimonadota; class Gemmatimonadetes; order Longimicrobiales; family Gaopeijiaceae; genus Bin94. The sequence continues at coordinate 13,605 of VYAQ01000196.1, read as the reverse complement.
TGCACGGACCCTGCGTCGCCGTAGTGGGCTCCCGAAGGGCAACCGCGTACGGTCGCCGGATCGCTCGCCGCCTGGGCGCTCATCTTGCGGGCACGAGCCGTTGCGTGGTGTCCGGGATGGCAATGGGAATCGACGCCGAAGCGCACAGGGGCGCCTTGCCCGGGCCTACGGCGGCCGTGCTGGGGTCGGGAGTGGATGTCGTCTCGCCGCCCCGCAACGCCTCCCTCTATCGGCGCATCCTGGAAAGCGGGGTAGTCGTGTCGGAGTACGCCCCGGGCGTGAAGGCCGAGCCCCATCACTTTCCGGCGCGCAATCGCATTATCGCCGCTCTGGCCACCGATGTCATCATCGTCGAGGCCTCGAACCGTAGCGGTGCGCTGATCACGGCCGACATCGCGCTCGACCTGGGCCGCGAAGTCCATGCCGTGCCGGGACCGATCGACCGACCCACGAGCGCGGGGACGAACCGGCTCATCGTCGACGGGGCGGGCGTGATCGTGGATACGGGCCCTGGCGATGCCTTCCCCGGCGCGACGGCACTACCGGCGGAGCCTGACTTGCGGACATTGCTCCTGGCGGTGCCTCCGGCACCCGTGACCCTCGAGGAGCTGGCAAGGGTCACAAAGATCCCGGTGGAAGACGTGGCCACGTCGGTTACCGTGCTGGAAATCCGAGGTTACCTGACACCCACCCGTGACGGACGGGTCATGCGGACGCCGGGCCGGCGCGGAACCGACGCGAGCCAGGCGGGGAGCGGACGGTGACGACCCGAATCACCAACGTCTACGTCCACGCGCCCTTTTGCGCTCGGCGCTGTTGCTATTGCGACTTCGCAGTCCATGTCGACCGCAATCCGGACGGGAGGCGCTGGCTGGCGGTGATTCGAAGGGAATTCGAGGCCGTGCGGGACTCGGGCGAAGCACCCCTGGCCGAGGTCCTCGACACCCTGTATGTCGGTGGCGGCACGCCGTCCGTTCTGGACGGCCGCTACATCGCAGAGCTGAGCGACCTTATCGGACGCGGGCGCATGCGGAGTCCCGGCTTCGAATGGACGGTCGAAGCCAATCCCGAGTCCTTTACCCGCGAGTTGGCGCTCCAGTGGCAGGCCGGCGGCGCAAACCGGATTTCGTTCGGCGTGCAGAGCTTCGATCCACGGGCGCTCCGATGGATGGGTAGGCTCCATTCGCCCGAGCAGGCGAAGTCCGCGGTGCGACAGGCGCGGGCCGCCGGCATCACGAACCTGTCCGTCGACCTCATTTTCGGGTTGCCCGACAGCGTGTCCCGCTCGTGGAGGGACGACATTGAAAGAGCGCTCGATCTGGGTGTGCCGCACATCTCGCTTTACGGCCTGACCGTGGAGAAGGGCACCAACCTGTGCCGCGCGGTCTCGCAGGGCCGGGCGCGGATGCCCGCGGATCGCCGCTACCGGGAGGAATACCTTATCGCGGCCGAAACACTCGCCGGCGCGGGGTACGATCACTACGAGGTGTCGAACTTCGCTCTGCCCGGGTTTGCGTCCCGGCACAACCGAGCCTGCTGGACGGGGGCGTCCTATCTCGGGCTGGGGAACGGGGCCCACAGCTATCACTCGGGGAGGCGCTGGTGGAACGAAAGAGAATGGGGCACGTATGCTGAACGAGTGGAGCGCTCCGGGAACGCTCGTGGCGGGACCGAGGCGCTGACGCCGGAGCAGTCGCGCCTCGAGCGCGTTTGGCTGGCCCTGCGCACCGCGGATGGCCTCGATACGTCGGACCTCGGAGCCGGCGCAAATCCGGTGGTCCGCGACTGGATGTCGAGGGGCCTCGCCCGGCGGACCGGGGTGCGAACCTGCCTGACGCCGGCCGGGTGGCTGTTGCTCGACGACCTGACACTGGAACTCGAGGCGGCGCTGAACCGTCAATAGCAGTTGACGGCATCCACTTCGGGGGGATTATGTAGATCCCGGAGCGAACGGACTGGGACTGGATCATGACATCGCGACCACGCAAGGAGGAAGGCCGGCTCTCACCGCGTGAGAGCAGTGTGCTGGAAGCAGTCGTGCGCACCTACGTCGAGACGGCCGAGCCCGCGGGCAGCCGCACCCTTGCACGGCGCTATGACTTCGGCGTGTCCCCCGCCACGATTCGCAACACCATGGCGGATCTGCAGGAAGAGGGCTACCTGACGCATCCGCACACCTCGGCCGGCCGGGTCCCGACCGAAATGGCGTATCGCGTGTTCGTGGACAGGATGGTGCGGCCCGAGCCCCTTTCCGCGTCCGAAAGGGCTTCGATCGAAAGCGAGCTGTGGTCGGGCGAGTCGACCCTGGAGCGAATCCTCCGCAACGCCGTACGCGCGCTCGGCATTCTGGTCAATGAACTGGGGGTCGGATCCGTTCCGCACCTCGACGCTGCGTGCATGGAGAAGATCGATCTGATACGGGTTTCCTCCGTCAAGGTCCTCATGGTCGTCACGGTTCAGAGCGGCATGGTGAGGACTGTGTACGTCGATCTGCCGGGCGATGTCCCGACCGACGTTCTCGACGGGCTGCAGCGAGTGCTGAACGAGCGCCTGGGCGGTCTCACCTTTGTCGAGATCCGCCGATCCTTCGGAGAACGCCTGCGGGACGCGATGGAGGACCCGGCCGCGCAGGATATCCTCAATATCTTCGTCGAATCGAGCGAGGAGTTCTTCGCTGCCACCCCGGGACCGCAGGACCAGATCGTCCTGGGACAGACGTCGGCCATCGCCGCTCAGCCGGAGTTCTCCACCAACGAGCGGCTGAGGGATCTGATCGCCCTGACCGAGCAGAAAGACCTGTTGGCCAGGGTACTGGGGACTCGTGTCGCAAGAGGAGGGCCTCAGGTGACCATAGGAGGCGAACACGCTCCGGAGCTGGCCGGATTCACCCTCGTGACATCCGGGTATCAGCTGGGGGGATTGAGGGGGGTGGTCGGAGTCATCGGTCCGACGCGCATGCCGTACGAGAAGGTGATTGCCATTGTGGACTATACTTCATCTCTTGTGACGCGCATGCTGCAACCCTAGAACGACCCGGGAATCGATGTCCGACTACTACAACCTGCTTCGCGTTTCGCGGAACGCGAGCCAGGAAGAGATAAAGAAGGCGTACCGCAAGGTCGCACTGGAATATCATCCCGACCGGAACGCCGGCTCGAGGGAGGCCGAGGAGCGCTTCAAGGAGGTCACCGAGGCCTACGAGGTCCTCCGCGATCCGGCGAAGAGAGCCCGATACGACCGGTACGGCAAGGAAGGACTGCGGGGGCAGCGTGGCTTTGGGGGCGGTCTGGATTTCTCGGATGCGCTCGAGGTCTTCATGCGGGACTTCGGAGGATTCGGAGGATTCGAGAGCCTCTTCGGCGGACGGCGTGCCGGGAATCGTCCCGTGCGCGGCAAATCGTTGCGCCTCAAGTTGCCGCTCACCCTCAAGGAGGTGCGCCACGGAGTGACGAAGCGGGTCCGGGTCGCCGTTCTGGACCACTGCCTTTCGTGCAGGGGCAACGGGGCCAGGGATGGCGCCATGCCGGTCCGTTGTTCCGTTTGCGAGGGAGCCGGAGAGGAGCGTCGTGTCGAGCGCTCGGTTTTCGGACAGTTCGTGAGCGTGGCCCCGTGCCGCAAGTGTCGAGGTGAAGGGGCGGTCGTCACTGATCGGTGCCCGGACTGCCATGGTGAAGGCCGTACCAGGGTGAACCGCGAGATCGAGGTGAAGGTGCCGCCGGGAGTGTCCTCGGAGAACTACATCACGCTGCGGGGAGAAGGGAGCGTCGGGCCGCGAAACGGTCCGCGCGGGGACATCGTGGTCCTCATGGACGTAGCCGAGGACAAGCGCTTCGCGCGCGAAGGGAACGACCTGATTACAGAGGTGCCGATCAACTTCAGCCTTGCGGCGCTCGGCGGTCGCGTCACCGTCCCGACCGTGGAGGACAGGAAAGAGGTCGATGTTCCCGCGGGGGTCCAGAGCGGGCACATCGTCCGTGTGCGGGGAGAGGGTTTGCCCGACCTCGACGCGCGGGGATACGGCGATCTCCTGGTTCGCCTTGTCGTCTGGGTCCCCCAACGCCTGACGTCGGAGCAGGAGCGCACGATTCGCAAGCTTCGCTCGTCGGAAGACCCCCCGCCGGAAAGGGTCGATCCTGCGGAGAACCGGGGATTCTGGTCCAGGGTCAAGGAGGCGCTGGGGTAGCAGGATGTGCTGGTGTAGCAAAAATGTAAAATAAACTTTACATATTGTCATGTTTAGTATACATTTTGCCTTTCAGTAGCTTCCTCGCGTTTTCCGCCTTTATGACCCAGCGGCATACGTTGACGCGTGATCCGGGATCGAGATCACACGCGAGCGCGGCCAGGGTCGCCCACAGTGACTGAGCCAGAGGGGAATGGTCGGGGGCGTCCCTGGGGTCCATCAGCATCACCCAGCCCTCCAGTGCGTGAGGCTCGCCTTCGGCACCGGAGGTGTCGAGAGGCACCTCGAGAAACAGCAGCCTCCCTCCTGACCGGGCCGCCAACAGCCGAAACGTCTCCCGGCCGAGTTCGATCGGTGGCCGCTGCCGCCGCAGTTCCCGGTTCAGCTGGCGGGTGGGCAGGACACCCGGTCCGGTTCGGCGCAGGATGTCGATCACGCGTTCTGTCGTTCGAACCATCTCTCGTGTGCCTCGCTTTCGGACGGCGCTGCATCCCGGGGCATTCCGACGGGAGACGCGGAGCCTTGCCGGACTCCTAGAGTACCCGTTGTTTCGGGAGCGTCATATAGCTGAATGGGACAAATGTACGGCGGGTTGTTCGGGAGCATGGGATCTTTCGTCATATTGGAGGGGACGAGCCGACGGCGATGCGACCAGACGGAGGGATCCTGTCAATCATGCTGATCGAGACTTTGCGAGCGGACCTTGCCGCCGCCCGCCGCGCCAGGGACAAGGTTCGCACGCTGGTGCTTTCCACCACCCTGGCCGATGTGCGAAACCGCGAGATCGAGTTGGGCGCCACACTGGACGACGAGGGCGTTCAGGGGGTCGTCGCCAAGGCGATCAAGCAGCGCCGTGACGCCGCGGCCCAAATGACCGCCGGCGGAAGACCGGAACTCGCGGAAAACGAACTGACGCAGGCGGGCGTTCTCCAGCACTACCTCCCCGCGGAGCTGACCTCCGCGGAGGTGCGCGAAATGGTCAGGGAGATCGTTGCCGAGAGCGGTTCCCAAATGGGGGCCGTCATGTCCCGGCTCATGCCGCGCATTCGCGGCCGCTTCGATGGCAGGGAGGCCTCGGCGATCGTGCGCGAGGAGCTGACCGGGTGAAGACCGGCGCATCGGCGCGGTCGCGCATGGTTGCCAGGCGGCGGTGCCGGTGTGAGCGATACGGGTGGGCGTCGGCGGGGTGTGCGTCGCGGGGCGCGAGCCCGGGGACGCCGCGGCACCGGTAGTCCGCCGTGTCTGGCCGCGCTCTTCAGGTTCTCGAGTTCGCGGGGGTGCTGGAGTATGTCGCCGGTTTCGCCAGCAGCGATGCGGGGCGGCGGGCGATCCTCGGACTCGAGCCGTCCGTCGATCCGGAGACGGTTCAGACGCGACTGACCGCGGTCGACGAGACCGGGCGCTTCCTCGGGGCCCGGGAGGCCTGGGCACTTCCCGGCTTCCCGGATGCCGGGCACGCGGTCAGGAGACTTGCAGTGGAAGGCTCGGTGCTGTCGCCGCAGGAGCTCCATGCGGTCGGAGGGCTCCTTGCGGCCGGCAGGGTGCTGCTGGGGTCGCTGAACGACGTGGCGGCGGAGTTGCCCACGCTGGGGGATCTGGCGTCCCGGCTGCTGGCCGCGAAGGGAATCGAAGCGAGCGTCGCGAGGGCCGTCGATGCGGAGGGCACGGTGCTCGATGGCGCCAGCAGCGAACTGAAACGCATTCGCATGCGCCTGAGTGGCGCCCACAACCGGGTCGTGGCGCACCTGGAGCGGTGCCTGGAGGGGCTTGACGAACGCTACCGGGTCCCGGGCGCATCGGTCACCATCCGCGAGGGGCGCTATGTGATCCCGGTCCGCCGCGAGGGAAAGCGGTCGGTCGGCGGATACGTTCACGACGAGTCGGCGTCCGGAGCCACGGTGTTCGTCGAGCCGTCGTCCGCGATTGAGATCATGAACGGGGTCCGGGAGCTGGAAAGGGCCGAGGCCCGGGAAGTCCAGCGCATCCTGCGGCGGCTCGCCGACCGTTGCCGCCCACTCTCCGGGGAGTTGGCGCAGTCATTGGCCGCGCTGACCGAGATGGACCGGCGAGTGGCCCTGGCACGTGTCGCGGCGCGGTGGAACGGATCGACCCCGGAGGTGGGCGGGGGTCCTCTGCGCATCCGTGGTGGCCGTCATCCCCTGCTGGTTGCGACCGGGGTCGACGCGGTGCCCTTCGACCTCGCCCTCGATCCGGACGAAAGCGTGGTGGTGGTCACCGGCCCCAACACCGGGGGCAAGACGGTATTCCTGAAGGCGCTGGGGTTGATCGCGAGCCTCGCCCAGTCCGGTGTCGTTCCCCCGGTTGGGCCGGGGACCCGCCTGCCCGTTTTCCGCGGCATCTTTGCCGACGTCGGCGACGAGCAGTCCATCTCCGACAGCCTGTCCACGTTTTCGGCCCATCTCCGCAACCTGCAGGAGATGCTGCAACACGCGAACACGAGCTCTCTGGTTCTGGTCGACGAGCCCGGCACGGGTACGGACCCCAAGGAGGGTGAAGCCCTGGCCCGAGCGCTCATCGAGACCCTGGCCGAACGCCGGTGCACGGCCATCGTGACTTCGCACCTCGGCGGTCTGAAGCGCTTGGCGGGGCCGGACAACGGGATTGTGAACGCTTCGCTCCATTTCGACGGCGAGCGTCTTGCCCCCACCTACCGTTTCTCGAAGGGGCGGCCGGGTCGCAGCTACGGGCTCGCGATCGCGCGGGGACTGGGGTTTCCGCAACAAGTGCTGGATCGCGCGGAGCGATACCGCGACCGCGCCGACGCCCGGCTGGACGACCTGCTGGAGAGCCTCGAGGACAAGGAGCTTCGCGTGGCCCGGGTGCTCGCCGAACTCGATGGGGAGAGGAAGCGACTCACCACGCTCGACGCGAAGCTCGAGGCGCGTGAAGAGGATCTCCGGCGGGTCGAGCGTGAGCACACCGCACGCGCGCGGACCGACGCCCGCCGTCTGCTTCTGGATGCCCGCAAGGAAGTCGAATCGGCCATCGCCGTCCTGCGCGAGCAGGCTGTTGCGGCCGACTCGTTGACAGAGGTCTCGCGAGCCGCTCGCCGCACCGTCGAGGACGCGGCGCGAGCCCTTCAGGAGCCGCGCCCGGAGACGGCCGCTCCACCGGCCGGCGAGATGGTCCTGACGGAGGGGGCGAAAGTCCGGGTCGGGGTCGCCGGAGCGTTGGGAGAGGTCGTGGCGGTCGAGTCCGAGCGGGTCGTCGTCAACGTGGGCGGGGTGAGGATGAGAGTGGCGCCCGGACGCCTGGTGCCGGCCGAGGCGTCGCCCGGTGAAGAGGGGACCCGATCGGACGCGCGGGCACCCGGACGAGCCGGGCCGGGATCGTGGACCGCCCCGGACATCGAGCCGGTCACGGAACTCGATATGCGTGGCCTGCGGGTCGACGAGGCGGAGGTGTCGTTGGCACGGGCCCTGGATGCGGCCGCGGTGGCCGACATTCGTGAGCTTCGCGTGATCCACGGCAAGGGAACCGGGGCGCTCCGGGCCCGGGTGGCGCTCGTTCTCGAACGTGATCCTCGGGTCGAAGGGTTCGAGTCCGCCAGGCCGGCGGACGGAGGCTACGGAGTCACCGTGGCGAGGATGCGGTAGCGATGATCCCCGACGACGTGGTCGCACAGGTCAAGGCGCGCGCCGACATCGTCGGCGTGATCGGCGAGTTCGTTCAGCTCAAGAAGGCGGGCAAGGAGTTCCGCGGACTCAGTCCCTTCAAGAAGGAAAAAACGCCCTCGTTCTACGTGAACCCGGCCAAGGCGTTCTTCCACGACTTTTCTTCCGGTGAGTCGGGGGACGTCTTCTCGTTCCTGATGAAGCACCAGGGGATGAGCTTCGTCGACGCGGTCAAGTACGTGGGAGCTCGCAGCGGCGTGGAGGTGCGGGAGGTCAGACGCGGGCAGGGACGCGAGGACCCGTGGCGGCCCTACTACGAGGCGTCCGCCTACGCGAACGCGTTCTTCCAGGAGCGGCTCTGGGAGTGGGAGGGTGGCCAGCGCGCGCGCGACTACCTGGAGGAGCGGGGTATCGGACGCGAGTCCGGCGAGGATTTCGGGCTCGGATACGCGCCCGACGACTGGAGAGCGTTTCGCGAGGCCGCGGCGGTGCACGGCCTGGAAGAGAGGATCCTGCTGGACCTCGGACTGCTCAAGAAGAGCGAGAAGAGCGACGAGCCCTACGACGCGTTCAGAGACCGCATCATCTTCCCGATCGAGTCCGAGTCGGGACGTGTTCTTGCCTTCGGCGGGAGACTGCTGGGCAGGACCGGCAAGGGGGCTCCCAAGTATCTGAATTCGCCCGAGAGCCCGATCTTCCAGAAGGGCGAGGTCCTGTACGGGTTGCGCAAGGCTCGCAACCACATTCGGCGCAACGCCTCCGTCATGGTCGTGGAGGGCTTCACGGACGTCGTGTCTCTTGCGAGCGTCGATGTGCGCAATGTGGTCGCGCCCCTTGGCACGGCGATGACCGAGGCCCACGCCAGACTCCTGAGGCGTTACACGAAGCAGGTGCGGCTGCTGTTCGACAGCGATCCGGCGGGACAGCGTGCGACCTTCCGCGCCGCGGACATCCTGCTCGCACAGGGACTCCACGCTTCGGTGGTTACGCTGCCCGACGGCGAAGATCCCGATTCGGTGGCCCGCTCGGGAGGCGCCGAAGCCATCCGGGAGTTCGTCTCCCAGGCGGTGGACGTGCTCGACCGCAAGATCGCGATGCTGGAGGAGCGGGACTACTTCGCGTCGATCGAAAAGACACGGCGTGCTCTGGACCGGCTCCTGCCGACCGTGCGGGCCGTCACCGACCCGAGGCTCCGCGACATCTACGTGGCCAGGGTCGCCGAGCGTACCGGCGTGCGTCCGGAGACTCTGGTCGAGGAAATCGGCCAGCGGGTCGCGCCGCCCGCGACCGCGACGCAGCACGATTACCGCCGCCGCCGGCGCGTGCCTCCGAGCCCGCAGGGCATGGGTCCGGAGCAGGAGTTGCTGCGGCTCATGCTCCACCACCGGGACTGGGTCGGGAAGGTGGCCGAGCGCGTGGGACCATCCGATTTGGAGGATGGCGCGGATCGTGTGATCTTCGAGGGGCTGATCTCCGATCCCGGCCTGGTCGTGTTGCCCGAGAGCGCGTCGCCGGAGGCCGTGCGGCGTTTCGAGCAACTCAGGGCGGGCCCGGGGATGGCCAGAGAGCTGGAACAGGCCTTCGCGGACGTGCTGGCGAGGATCCTGGCCAAGGTCATCAATCGGCGAATGGACGGGGTTCGGGCCCGGCTGCGTTCCGCGGCGGACTACCCGGAGAAGGTCCAGCTGACCAGTGATCTGGAGGCATTGCGCAGGGAAAAGGCGGCCCTCCCAGGGGCCGACTGGAGCGGGTCCGCGAGGGCGTTGGTGAACATCGGCAAGACCCAAAGGAAGAGAGAAGGCACACAGTGACCGTCAACAACGGGCCGATCTCCAGCCGCTTGCTGGAGCTGCAAACCCTTGATCAGAACATCCGCCGGACACGGGACCGCATCGATGCCTTCGGGCCGTTGATGGAGGAGGTCGAGGAACCGGCCGTCCGATTGGCCGGCGAGGCGGAGGTAACCGCCACCAAGGTGAGGGAACTGGAGCTGGAGGAGCGCCGGCTGCGACTGGCGGCAGAGGAGAAGCGAGTACGCGTGCACCGCCTGGAAGATCGCCTGAACCTGGTCAGGACGGTGCAGCAGGAGGCGGCCGTGCAGGCGGAACTCGGACTGGTGCGGCGAGCCCTGGACCAGGAGGAGCAGGATGTCGTGAACCTCCTGGACCAGATTGCAAGGTTCCAGGACCGCCTCGAGCAGTTGCACGCGGCCATGGACGAGGCGCGCGCGGCGGTCGAGCCGCGGCGGAACGAGATCCTGGCGGAGAAGGAGGCCGCCGAGGCCCAGGTGGCGTCGATGCAGCTGCAGCGGGACAGCTTTGCCGACGGGATCGATCCCCGCTACCGGCGTGTCTACGACACCCTGATCAAGGGTGGCCGACGCGTGGCGGTTGCGCCGATGACCGCGGACGGAGCCTGCGGGTACTGCTTCTCCGTCATACCCCTGCAAGTGCAGAACGAGATCCGGGCTCGCGCGCCGCTGGTCCTCTGCGAAAGCTGCGGCGTGATCGTCACGGGCCCGGCCGTTGACGCCGAGGCCGAGAGCGTGAGCGGGTAGCCGGCGGTCGAACCGGCCGACGCGTGCGTCCCCACCGCGGATGAGCACCCGGGGATCCGAGGCCGGGGTGGTCCCTTCGCGTCCACGTCCCCGATGGACCTTTCGCACCCGGCCGGAACCACGGGTCGTCCGCACCCTCGAACGGGACCTGGAGCTCCCCGGGGCATTGTGTCGCCTGCTGGCCGTCAGGGGCCGCACTACACCCGACACCGCGAAGTCCTTCCTGCGTCCCCGCCTGCGAGATCTCCACGATCCCGCTCTGCTCCTGGACTCGGACAGGGCGGCACGCCGGCTGGCCCTGGCGGTGGAACGCGGGGAGTTGGTGGTGATCCACGGCGACTACGACGCCGACGGCATCGCGGCCGCCGCGCTGCTCGCCGGCTGGATACGTACACTGGGTGGGAGGGCCGAGGCAATCGTACCCGACCGGACCCGGGACGGCTACGATCTCTCGTTCGCGGGGGTGGACCGGGCCATCGCGCTGGGTGCCGGGGTGATCGTCACGGTCGACTGTGGAATCGCGGCGCTTGATGCCGTCCAGCGGGCTACCGCGGCCGGCGTGGACGTCATCGTTACCGACCACCACATTCCGGGACCCGAACTTCCCGAGGCCCTTGCCGTCCTCGATCCGAACCGTCCCGGCTGCACCTACCCCGACAAACGGCTCTGTGGTGCGGGCGTAGCCTTCAAGCTGGGACAGCTGTTGTCCCGCCACCTGGGCCGGTCCGGCGACGAAGCCTGGCACCAGCTCGACCTGGTGGCACTGGCGACCATCGCGGACCAGGTGGAGCTGAAGGGCGAGAACCGCATACTCGGCAGGTACGGTCTCCGGGCGCTCGGGCGCTCAGAGCGGCCCGGTGTGCAGGCGCTGATGGCCAGCGCGGAGCTGACCCCGGGCAACGCTGTCCCCTCCGAAGCGGTGGCCTTCCGGCTGGCTCCGCGGATCAACGCCGCCGGCCGGGTGGGCGATTCCTCGAAGGCGCTGCGATTACTCCTTACGGAGGACTCCGGCGAGGCGCGATCGCTGGCGGCGGTGCTGGAACGGAACAACGGCGAACGGCGCGAACTCGAGCGCCGCACCACCGAGGAGGTGTTCGCCGCGCTGGCGGACGTCTACGACGCAGCCGCCGATCGGTGCGTCGTCGTGGCGGGCGATGGATGGCACCCGGGTGTGATCGGGATCGTCGCGTCCCGCGTTGCCGAGCGCCTGTTTCGCCCGGCGGTTGTGATCGCGCTGGACGGAGACCGGGGCAGGGGAAGCGCGCGTTCGATCCCGGACTTCGATCTCCATGCGGCGATCGCGCAGTGCGGCTCGCACCTCGAACGCTTCGGCGGTCACCATCAGGCGGCGGGCATGGACATTCACCGTGATCGCGTGCCCGCGTTCCGTGACGCATTCCGCGACGTGGCGCGTAGCCGTCTCGGCGCGGCGGAGCCCAGGCCCTCGCTCCATGTGGACCTGGAGGTCGCACTGGGCGAGGTCGACTTCGATCTCTACCGCTACGCCACGTATCTGGGTCCCCATGGCCGGGGCAATCCGGAGCCGGTCTACGTCGCCCGGGCGGTTCGCGTGGATGGACGCCCGCGCGTGCTGAAGGGAGGACACGTCAAGTTCACGATGGCCGATGGTCGCTCCAGGCTCCCCGCGATCGGCTTTGGCCGCGCGGATGAACTGGTCCCGGAGTTGACGGGCACGGAGCTGGTGGACGTGGCGTTCAGTCTGATCGAGAATACCTTCAGGGGCGTAACCACGATCCAGGCCAGGGTCGCGGATGTTCGTCCGGCAGACTGAGTTGTCGGATTCGCTCTTCATCGGGGAGACCAGCGCGTGCGCATCATCGCCGGGCAGTGGAAGAGCCGACGGCTCGCTACGGTTCGGGGGCGGGGTGTCAGGCCGACCACCGACCGTATCCGCGAAGCATGGATGTCGATTCTCGGAGACCGGATCGGCGGTGCCGTCGTGGTGGACCTGTTCGCTGGTTCCGGCGCGCTCGGCCTCGAAGCGCTGAGCCGCGGTGCGGCCCATGTCACGTTCGTCGAAAGAAGTCGCGGCGCGATCCGGGTGCTGGAGCGGAACGTCCGGACGCTGGATGCCGGCGCGGCCGTCACCGTGATCCGCGGCGACGCCATGGCGCACGTCCGGGCGGCGAAGAGGTTTCGCTACGACCTTGCCCTCGCCGACCCTCCCTACGACCGTGGCTACACACGTGCACTCCTCGCCCTTTTCGACCAACATCCGTTCGCTCGCGAATTCTGGCTGGAACACGCAGCCGGGGACGCGGTTCCCTCCGGCATGTCGCTGCAACAACGCAGGTACGGGGACACCACCCTCACGGGAGCCGCCCCGACCGCCGGACGGGCCCGGCGCGAGGCAGCGTTCTCCAACAGCCTGACAGGAGGCGGCACATCATGACGATCAACCGTCCCATCGTGGCGGTCTATCCAGGGTCATTCGACCCCGTTACGCTCGGTCACGAGGACGTGGTGCGCCGTACGCTCCGCTTCTGCGACCGCCTTGTCGTGGGCGTCGCCCAGTCCTCGACCCAGTCGAAACGGCCGCTCTTCGAGGTGTCGGAACGGCTCGAGATCATGAAGGAGGTCTTCGCCGGCGACGACCGGGTGGAGTGCGTCACCTTCTCGGGTCTGCTCGTGGAGTTTGCGCGGAGCGTGGGCGCGCGCTTCATCATCCGTGGTCTGCGGGCGGTCTCGGACTTCGACTACGAATTCCAGATGGCACAGATGAACCGCGAGCTCTGGCATGATGTGGAAACGCTCTTCCTGACCCCGGACGTTCACTACTCCTTCCTTTCCGCCTCCCTGGTGCGCGAGGTCGCGTCACTCGGCGGCGACGTGAGCGCCTTCGTGTCACCGGCCGTGCTCGAACGGATGCGCCACCGGTTCTCGGACCGCGCCTCCGGCTGAGGTCGGCCATTCGATGGCGAGGCCATGGGCCCACAGCACGTTCACGCGGCAACTGGAAACGAAAGCTCGGACGCTTTCCCGCACGGTTGCCTTTCCCGAGGCGGATGACCCCCGGGTGGTCGAGGCCGCCGTTCACCTGGCCCGGCGCGCGGCCGTCAGGCCGGTCCTGGTCGGGCGGCGGGACGGGGTGGCGCGCTTGCCGGACGAGCCGCAGGCCCTCGACCAGGTCGATCTCTTCGCGACCTCGTCCGATTCGCTCGACCGCGCATTGGCCCTGCTGTCGGAGGGGGCGGTGGACGGGGTGGTGG
>VYAQ01000179.1 GCA_009844885.1 Gemmatimonadota bacterium | reverse complement strand
CGCCGGAACCTCTCCAGCGCGCTGCCGTCCGCCAGAACGTCGGCCGCGTGCCTGCTACCTTCCTTCACAGTCGCGACCAGACCCGCCGAGAGCGCCATCTCGCCGGCCAGTTCGCGGACGAGGTCGCGGAGGTCGTCCGGCCCTTCGCCGGCAAGACACGCCACCGCTTCACGGACCTCGAGCGCGTTGCCGACCGACAGTCCAAGCGGACGATCCATCGCCGACAGAACCGCAGTCACGGCCAAACCGCGGGCGCGCCCGACACCGACCATCGCTCGGGCGAGGCTTCTGGCGTCCTCGATTCGGGAAAGGAAAGCGCCCGAGCCTACCTTGACGTCCAAGGTGAGGCCGTCCAGGCTCTCCGCCAGCTTCTTGGACATGATCGACGCCGTGATCAGCGGAATCGAGGGTACGGTGGCCGTGACGTCACGAAGCGCGTACAGGCGCCGGTCCAGCGGCGCAATCTCCTCAGTCTGGCCGATCATCGCGCAGCCGACGGATTCGAGTATCGCGTTGAATCGCTCCAGCGAAATGCCTGTCCGAAAGCCGGGTATCGACTCGAGCTTGTCCAGGGTGCCACCCGTGTGCCCCAGGCTCCGACCCGACATCATGGGCACGACCATCCCCATCTCCGCTGCCAGCGGGGCTAGCACGATCGATACCTTGTCCCCCACGCCCCCCGTCGAGTGCTTGTCCACCCGCGGGCCCGGGGCCCGGCCCCTTTCGAGGACATCGCCGGAGCGCAGCATGACCTCGACCAGCGTCTCCAGCTCGGAGTCGTCGAGCCCCGTGAAGTACACGGCCATGAGGAACGCGGCCATCTGGTCGTCCCCCACGTCGCCCTTGAGATAGCCCTTGAGCAGCCCCCCCAACTCGCCCCGCGACAGGACATGGCCGTCCCGCTTGCGGGCAATCAACTGCTGCGGGATCATCCTTCTACACTCAGCGCGGCGCCGGCGAGGTGGCCGATGGAGGCCAGCCTCGGCACGGCTTCCCTCTGTCGCTCAGGATATCGCCGCTACTTCCTTCTTCGCGTCCGCGTCCGGACGTGCCGGCGGCTCCCATTCCATGTCCCTGACGTACCGCTGCAGCCACCGCATCTCCTCCACCAGCAGCGTGCGGCGGTGCCTGGGTTCCCGGATCCCATGACCCTCGCGCGGGAAGAGGATGAAGCGCGCCTCCACGCCGAGGTGACGAAGCCCCGCGAAGAAGTTCATGGATTGCTCCATGGTATCGGTCCGGTCCTCGGTTCCGTGGAACAGGATGGTCGGCGTGGTCACCCTGTCGAGGTGGCTGTACGCCGAGCGCTCGGTCCAGTAGTCGCGGTTCGACCAGGGATCGCCCCCGAGATACCAGCGCACGACGTCGAAGTTGAATCCGGCGCCGAACTCGCTCCGCCAGTCCGCCACCATCGCGCCCAGGCTCGCGGCCTTGAAGCGTTCCGTCCGGGTGATGGTCCACCCGCCCAGAATGCCACCGTAGCTCCAGCCCTTGACAGCCAGCGAGTCCGGATGCGCCACGCCCCGCTCGATGATCGCGTCGACCCCCGTCATGAGGTCGTGGTAGTCCCCGCCGCCGATGTCGTTCATGTTGCCGCGCAGCAGTTCGTCTCCATAGCCGGATGAACCGCGAACGTTGGGCTGCAGTACCGCGTACCCCTGCGCGACCAGGATCTGCGCGTCGGCATCGAACCCCCGGGTGAACACGCCCGCCGGGCCGCCGTGGATCTCGAGGACCGCCGCGCCTGGCACCGTCCTCCCCGCGGGCCGATAGAGAATCCCTTCGATTTCCAGCCCGTCCGTGCTTTCCCAGCGAACCACCTCCGGTTCGGCCAGATTACGGTCCGCGAGTCCCGGGTTGGCGTCCGTGAGCCTCACCCTGGAGTTGTCCGAGAGGTCGGCGAGCCACAGGTCGCCGGGTTCGCGCGGGCTCACGTGCATGAACGCCACCTTGCGGTGCAGAGCATCGAACGACGCCCCCGATATGATGCCGTTTCCGTGCGTGACCTGCTCGACCTCGCCCGACCTGACGTCCACGCGGAAGATGTTCGCGTCGGTCCGGTCAAGCGCCACGATCTCGATGGACCGGCCGCCGGGATTCCAGTGATAGCTTCGGATGTCGACATCGGTATCCGCCGCCAGCTGGCGGATGTTGCCGGTCGGAATGTCGTAGTGGTAGAGATTGCCCTGGTCCAGCTCCCAGGTCTCCAGGTCCGGCGCCCCGAAGGTGATCGCGCGTCCATCCGGGGACCAGGCCAGCTGCGCCTCGGGCGCATCGTTGTCCGTGATCTGCACCTCCTCGCCGGTGGCGATCGTGTGCAGCACCACCTCCGTGAGATGGCCCGCGTTGCGGCGGTTCTCCTCCCGATAGACGTACACGAGGAAGTTGCCGTCCGGCGACGGGGCATAGTCCCCGATACGGCGGGGCCCGGGCGTCACGCGCGTCGCGTCCACCGGAGCGTCGGCCGCCGAAACCGACACGCGCCACACCCCGTTCCACGACCCGCGCGTCTGTCCGTTCGGCCCCTCGTCGATGAACACCGCGTCGTCGCCCTTCTTGCGTTCCTCCTCCAGGTCATCGGGAAGCGAATCGTTGGCCAGAAAGAAGACCGAGGTCCCGTCCTCCGACCAGCGGTAGCTGCCGACCGCCGTTGGGTGCCTGGTCAGCTGCACGGCCTCTCCGCCGTCGACCGGGAGCACGAAGAGCTGCCGCACCCTGTTGCTGTCTCCGACCGGACGGGTGAACGAGACCCAGCGTCCGTCGGGAGACCATTCAGGGTTGCTATCGTCGGTGGAACCCGTAAACGGGCGGGCGCCCTGGCCATCGGCCCCGACCACCCAGATTCGACTCTCGCGTTTGTTCTCGTCCCAGTCCAGCTCGTCCTTCATGAAGAGAATCCGCGTGCCGTCCGGTGCCAGCTTCGGCCCCGACACCCGCACCATGTCGATGGCGTCGTCAACGGTGAAGGCCGCGGCATCGACCGCCTGGCCGGCCGCCGCGGACGGTACCAGGCAGCCGAGGAGGGCGAAAAAGGACCATTTGCAGGAGTGAATGCGCATGTTTGATGCTCCCGAAAAGCGTGTGCCTGCGATCAGCACTCTGATAATAGGCAGGTAGCGCCTCGGGGGCATCCGGGCGCGTCCACGGTGACGCGCCGTCTTGGACCCTATCGGGCCATGATGATCAACTCCAGGATTTCTCCCGGCCCCACCGGCATCGTTTCAGTGAGGAAGTCGGAGCCCGCCAGGAACTTGACGCGCAGCTGAATGTCCGGAAGCGGCCACCGGGTGCGGAAGGTCGCCTTACCCTTCCCCGGGACGATCCCGAGGCGAATGGACGCCCCGCCCCGCGCGGTGTAAACGGTGGCCTGGCTGAAGTGGTTGTTCTGCACCTGGATCTCGATCTCTTCCGAGTCTCGCGGGTCCCCCTCCATGGGATTCGTCCTCGCGCCGTTCGCTGTCGCGCACGCTCCCAGAAGCGCAAGCGCCAGCGCGGCAAGCGCATGACGATGGAAGCGATGCCCGGTCCGTGTTGAACGCCTGTTCGACATTGTTCACTCCTTCTCCCCGCAAGCCCCGGGACCGGCGGGCTCGGGACTCCTCGCCTTGGCCGACCGCCATGGGTATTCTAATCTTCGCTGTCCCATCCGCCATGCACACACAGTTTCAGGAGGTAACCGTGCGGTCCTTCCTCGTGTACCCCGCTGTCGCCCTGTTGGTTGCATCTCCGCTCGCGGCCCAGTCCGACCGCCTGACCGAAATCGACGTCTTCGACCTGGAGTACGCCGGCGACCCCAGGATCTCGCCGGACGGGGATCAGGTCGTGTATGTGCGCCAGTTCGCCGACGTCATGACGGACATGAACTACTCCAACCTGTGGCTGATCGCGGCCGATGGCAGCGATCATCGTCCCCTGACGACCGGCAAGTTCGCCGATCACAGCCCCCGCTGGTCTCCGGACGGGTCGAGAATCGCCTACATGTCGAACCGGGACGGCATGCCGCAGATCTACATGCACTGGCTGGAGACCGGACAGACGGCGGCAATCACGAACCTCACGGACCCCGCAGCAGCGCTCTCCTGGTCTCCGGACGGATCGCTCCTGGCGTTCCACAAGCTGGTTCCCGAGGCGCCCCTGGTCATCGGACAGCTGCCCGCGCCTCCCGCTGGCGCCCAGTGGGCCGAGCCGGCGAAGTACACGGACAAGCTGGTCTTCCGTTTCGACGGGCTGGGTGACCTGCCATCCGGCTACTGGCACCTCTTCGTCGTCCCGGCGGAGGGCGGCACGCCGAGACAGCTCACCTCCGGCGACAAGCACTACAACGGTGGCTTCTTCGGTGGTCAGGGAGGCGCGCCCGAGTGGGCCCCGGGATCGGACGCCATCGTGCTCGCGGCCAACCTGCGCGACGACTGGGAGCTGGAGTGGGGGGACTCCGAGGTCTACGAGATATCGGTCGCGGACGCCGGTGTTCGGGCCCTGACCGACCGGCGGGGCCCCGACTCATCGCCGGCGGTGTCGCCGGACGGCCGGCGAGTGGCCTATCTCGGCTACGACGAACGGTACCAGGGGTACCAGGTCACGCGGCTGCACGTCATGGACCGGGACGGCTCGAACTCGCGGGTCGTGAGCGGCGGGCTGGACCGGTCCGTCTACCAGGTCCGCTGGGCACCCGACGGCGCCGGCATCTACGGGCTCTACGACGACGAGGGGAACACGAAGCTCGCTCTCTTCCAGCTTGACGGCACCCACGAGGTCCTCGCCGAGGACGGCGGCAGCGGGTTCATGGCGTACGGTGGCTTCGGCGTATCGTACACGGTGGCCCGGGATGGCACCTTCGCCTTCACCACCAGCCGCCCGGATCGGCCCGGCGACGTGATGGTCGGCGGCGACGGCCCCGGCAGGGTCGTCACCGCGGTCAACGCCGATCTCTTCGCGGCAAAGACGCTGGGCGCCGTCGAAGAGATCTGGTGGGAGTCCTCGCACGACGGCCAGCCGGTCCAGGGCTGGATCATGAAGCCGCCGGATTTCGACCCGAGCAACAAGTATCCCCTCATCCTGGAGATACACGGCGGCCCCTTCGCAAACTACGGCGACCGCTTCGACGTCGAGAAGCAGCTGATGGCGTCACACGGATTCGTTGTCTTCTACGCCAACCCCCGGGGCAGCACCAGCTACGGCGAGGAATTCGGCAACCTCATCCATCACGCGTATCCCGGCGACGACTTCCATGACCTCGATTCCGGCGTGGACGCAGTGATCGCGCAGGGCTACATCGACGAGGAAAACCTGTTTGTCACCGGCGGCAGCGGCGGCGGCGTGCTGACCTCCTGGATGATCGGAAACACGGACCGGTTCAGGGCCGCCGTATCCTTCTACCCCGTGATCAACTGGTACAGCTTCGCGCTCACCGCCGACATGGCTCCGATGGCCGTCAGCCACTGGTTCCCCGGACTGCCCTGGGACAATGTCGAGCACTACGAGAGCCGGTCGCTGCTCTCGGTGGTGAAGAACGTGACCACGCCCACGCTGATCATGACGGGCGAGGAGGACTGGCGCACACCGATGTCGGAGTCGGAGCAGTACTACAAGGCGCTCAAGCTTCTGGGTGTCGACGCGGTCCTCGTCCGCGTGCCGGGCGAGGCCCACGGCATATGGGGACGGCCCTCACACGGAATGGCGAAGATCACGACCGTAAAGGGATGGTTCGACAAGTACGCGACGGAGCGCAGGCCGGTATCGTAGCCGGAAACCCGACGTCCCGACGGGGTCGCCTGTTTGCGCCGCTTGCTCAGCGCGACCCCATCGGGACGTAGTCGCGACGGGGCTGGCCGCGGAACACCTGGCGCGGCCGCGCGATCCGCTGCTCGCGGTCCACGACCATCTCCTCCCACTGAGCGAGCCAGCCGACGGTGCGTGGTATCGCGAACAGCACCGGGAAGAGCTCGACCGGGAAGCCCATGGCCTGGTAGATCAGACCCGAATAGAAGTCCACGTTCGGATAGAGGTTGCGCTTGACGAAGTACTCCTCCTGCAGCGCGATCCTCTCCAGCTCCAGGGCAATGTCCAGCAGCGGATTGCGCCCGGTCACCTCGAAGACCTCGTCGGCGGCGCGCTTGATGATCGTCGCGCGCGGGTCGTAGGCCTTGTAGACGCGGTGCCCGAACCCCATCAGGCGCCGCTCCCCCCTGCGCACACTGTCCATGAACGCGGGGATGTTGTCGGTGGTCCCGATCTCGGTGAGCATGCGCAGCACGGCCTCGTTCGCCCCACCGTGCAGCGGTCCGTAAAGGGCCGCCATCGCTCCCGACATGGCGCAGTAGGGGTCCCCGCGTGAGCTGCCGATCACCCGCATCGCGGTCGTCGAACAGTTCTGTTCGTGATCGGCGTGCAGGATGAAGAGAATGTCAAGCGCCCGCACCAGCGCGGGGTCCGGCCGGTACTCCCGCCCACCGATCCGGAAGAGCATGTTCAGGAAATTGGCCGTGTAGGAGAGTCCATTCTCGGGGTAGACGTACGGCAGGCCCTTGTGATGCCGGTAGGTGAACGCCGCCAGGGT
Organism: Gemmatimonadota bacterium; assembly: GCA_009844885.1. Taxonomy (GTDB): domain Bacteria; phylum Gemmatimonadota; class Gemmatimonadetes; order Longimicrobiales; family Gaopeijiaceae; genus Bin94. The sequence goes on along the minus strand of VYAQ01000179.1, from coordinate 8,358 downwards.
CGGCATCTTGGCGAGGAGCCGGATGATCTGAGCCTTGCGATTGGCCGGATCCTCGATGTTCTTGGCCTCGGGGTAGAAGGTGGACAGCGCGGCCACGGTGGAGATCATCATCCCCATGGCGTGGGCGTCGTACCGAAAGCCCTGGAGGATCGTGAGGACGTTCTCGTGCACGTAGGTGTGATAGGTCACTTCGTGCACGAAATCGTCGAGTTCGCTCCTGCCCGGAAGCTCCCCGTTCAGGATCAGGTAGGCGACCTCCAGGAAGCTGGACTGTTCGGCCAGCTGCTCGATCGGGTATCCGCGGTACTCCAGGATACCCTTGCCCCCCTTGACCTCGGTGATGCGACTGGTGGTGAAGGCCGTGTTCGTGAAGCCGGGATCGTAGGCCATCATCCCGAAATCGCCTTCGTTCACCTTGATCTGGCGCAGATCCATGGCGCGGATCACGTCGCCGTCGCGGACGTCCACCTCGTACTGTCGTCCGGTGCGGTTGTCGGTAATGGAAAGGGTGTTCTTCGCGGTGTGCTGAGACATCGGGTCTCCGGGCCGGAACGGTGCCGGGTCGGGGGATGGGATCGAGTATGCAACCCTTATTCTACCACGGAACGCAAATCTGCGAAATCGTTGTGAATGCTAGGGGTCGGTGAGTCGAACGCCGTGGGGATTTTCCACCGGCTCCTATGGCTCGACGCGCTCGAACACCCCCCGATTGCCGTTCCTGTCGAACGCGAGCACATCGTAAGGACGCGGATTTGCCCCTTCCATTCCCGGCGATCCGATGGGCATTCCGGGCACGGCGATCCCGAGCGCTGCGGGAGCCTCCTCGAGAAACGCGCGCACGACGCTGGCCGGAACGTGCCCCTCGATCACATAGTCGCCGACCACGGCAGTATGGCACGACGCCAGATCCAGAGGAACCCCGGTCCGCCGCTTCACCGCGTTGATGTCCATCACGTTCTCGACGCTCACCGTGAAGCCCGCAGCCCTCATGTGGTCCACCCACTTCGCGCAGCATCCGCAAGTGGCCGTCTTGTAGACGTGCATATCCGCATCGGCGTCCGGTCCCGCCGGCCGGAACGACATCACCAGTACCGCACCCCCCAGGAGCAGGGTCCCCGCAAGCAGCTTCTTCATGTTCATCCGGTGCTTTCCCTTCGTTCGGTGAGAGAGCCTAAAGATAGTCCGTGCCCTGCCCACCCAGAAAGCGTCGTGGCCGCCGACCCCGGCCTTTGGTCCCACACATGCATGGCCGTGGCCCGCATCGAAGGTACGCCCGCCCAGAGCGGCCCCCGCGAGTGCCGAGGGAGGGACTCGAACCCTCACGCCCGCAAGGGCAAAGGTTTTTGAGACCTTCGCGTCTACCGGTTCCGCCACCTCGGCCCGGGTGCAGCGCCCGCAAGCGCGCGACCGCACCGGAACTATGTTAGTCCAGCGGCCCCCGTTGTTGAACCCTCAGGGAGTCGCCATGCTTCGTGTACGGCCCCGACCCACCCGAGAAGAGGACGCGAAGAGAACCATGCCCCGCCCCACCGACCCGTTCGGCGCTCTCGCCACCGTCGACCTGAGCGAAGGCGCCACGTCCTTCTATCGCCTCGCGCGGCTGGAGGAAGAAGGCCTTGTCCGGCTCGACCGCCTTCCGTTCTCCATTCGCGTGCTCCTCGAAAACGTGTTGCGCAATGCCGGCGACGGTTACGTGTCGACGGACCATGTCGCGGCCGTCGCGGCGTGGAGCCCGACCAACGCGGGCACGGACTTCCCCTTCATGCCCACCCGGGTTGTTCTGCAGGACTTCACCGGCGTCCCCGCGATCGTCGACCTCGCGTCCATGCGCGACGGGATCCGTGAGATGGGGGGAGACCCCGCGCGGATCAACCCGCTCGTTCCCGCCGACCTCGTCATCGACCACTCCGTCCAGGTCGACTTCTTCGGCACGGGGTACGCCTTCGAGAAGAACGTGGCCCGCGAATACGAGCGGAACCGGGAGCGCTATGCCCTGCTCCGCTGGGCCCAGGAGGCGTTCGAGAACTACAGCGTCGTGCCGCCGGGCACGGGCATCGTGCACCAGGTCAACCTGGAATACCTGGCGTCGGTGATTCACCGGCGCGAACACGCCGGGACCCACCTGGCCTATCCCGACACCGTGGTGGGGACCGATTCGCACACCACGATGATCAACGGCCTGGGTGTGGTCGGCTGGGGAGTCGGGGGAATCGAGGCCGAGGCGGTGCTCCTGGGGCAGCCCTATTACATGCTGCTGCCCGAGGTGGTCGGCGTGAAGCTCACCGGGGCGCTGCCCGAAGGAGCCACGGCGACCGACCTCGTGTTGCGCGTGACCGAACTCCTGCGCGCGCACGGCGTCGTGGGCAGGTTCGTCGAGTACTACGGGGCCGGCCTGTCCGGCCTGAGCCTTCCCGACAAGGCGACGCTCGCCAACATGTCGCCGGAGTACGGCGCGACGGTGGGGTTCTTCCCGGTCGACGAAGAGACGCTGCGGTACCTGCACGGGACCGGCCGTAGTCCGGAGCTGGTGGAACGCGTCGACCGGATCGCCCGCGAACAGGGACTCTTCCGCACCGACGACACACCCGACCCCGAGTACACGTCTACCCTGGAACTGGATCTTTCCTCGATCGAGCCCAGCGTGGCCGGGCCGAAGCGGCCGCAGGACCGGATCGACCTGACCGACGTCCGCCGCGCCTTCGCGCGGGACCTCCCAACCCTCGTGCCGAGTGGCTTCACGGCAGATGGCGACACGGGCGGTGCGGGCGGCGGCACGGCGGTGGCGGCACACACCCGCCGAACGGTCGACATCGAAATCGACGGCCAAAGGGTCGAGATCGGCGACGGTACGATCGTGGTGGCCGCGATCACCAGCTGCACCAACACCTCCAACCCGTCCGTGATGGTGGGCGCCGGACTGATGGCCAGGAAGGCGCGCGCCCTCGGCCTTCAGGTCCAGCCCTGGGTCAAGACGAGCATGGCGCCGGGATCCCAGGTGGTCACCGACTACCTGGAGGCCGCCGGCCTCATGAAGTACCTGGAAGAGCTGCGCTTCAACCTCGTGGGATACGGCTGCACGACCTGCATCGGCAACAGCGGGCCCCTTCCCGAGCCCGTGGCCGAGGCGGTCTCCGAACACGGCCTCGTGGTCGCGTCGATCCTTTCGGGCAACCGGAACTACGAAGCCCGGATCCACACGCTGGTCCGCGCCAACTACCTCGCTTCACCCATGCTGGTGGTCGCCTTCGCGCTGGCCGGACGCATCGACATCGACCTGTACAACGAGCCGCTGGGCCGTGCACATGACGGGCGTCCGGTGTTCCTGGCGGACATCTGGCCCTCGCCGGAGGAGGTGCGCGACACCATCGCCACATCGCTGAGGCCGGAGATGTACCGCGAGCGCTACCGCAGCGTCTTCGACGGCGACGAGCACTGGCGGGCGCTCCCCCTCCCCGAGGAGGGAGGCCTCTACGCCTGGGACCCGGAGTCCACCTACATCCGCAACCCGCCATTCTTCCAGGGGATGAGCGACGAACCGCCGCCACTGCAGGACGTCCGCGGCGCCCGCGTGCTCGCCCTGCTCGGCCAGACCGTCACCACCGACCACATCTCGCCCGCCGGAGCGATTCCGCGCGACGAACCCGCCGGCCGCTACCTGCAGGACCATGGCGTCGCCCCGATCCGCTTCAACACCTTCGGCTCCCGCCGTGGCAACCACGAGGTGATGATGCGGGGGACCTTCGGCAACGTCCGCCTCCGCAACCTCATGCTCGATGACAAGGAGGGCGGCTACACCGTGCATGTGCCGACGGGAGAGATGACCACGATCTTCGACGCGTCCGAGCGCTACCGGAGTGCAGGCACCCCGTTGATCGTGATCGCGGGCCGCGAATACGGCACCGGCAGCTCGCGTGACTGGGCCGCGAAGGGCACGCAGCTGCTCGGCGTAAAGGCCGTGATCGCGGAGAGCTACGAACGCATCCACCGCTCGAACCTGGTGGGAATGGGCGTGCTGCCGCTGCAGTTCGCAGACGGGGATGGGGCCGAGAGCCTGGGGTTGACGGGGTTTGAGGAGTACGACCTGACCGGCATCGCCGAGGGGCTGGCGCCGGGCGGGACGGTCCGGGTGTGCGCGACGAGGGAAGACGGCCGTTCTGTCGACTTCCAGGCCGTCGTGCGCCTCGACTCGGATGTCGAGTTGGAGTACTACAGGAACGGCGGCATCCTCCACACCGTGCTGCGGAAGTTGGCCACGGGAGCCATGTAGCCCCACCTCCGGCCCGGGGAGCCCCCGGGTTCGAGAGCAGCCCCGCGGCGGCGCCTTTTTTCGGCCGGTCTTCCGTGCCGCCAGCCTGGGGGGCGCCTACTGTCGCCGCTCTTCGTCCCGCAGTGCCAGCGGCGGGCCCAGCACTTCCCGCGCCACGACGAGTCTGCGCAGCCCTTGCGTCGACCCGAGTCCGAGCCGGCCCTCGGGCCCCGCCGCGGCCGCCGCTCCGGCGCGCCCGGCCGATGGCGCGGGCGCCGGTTCCCGCAAGCGCCTGAGCAATTCCTCCGTGCCCGTCGCAGCAAGCTCGGCGACCCGCGGATCCGTGGTCGGCGGCTTGCGCTCCCGGGGCCGCGGCTCGATCGGGCGTGCCTCGCGGGAGCGGACCACGACCGGCCGCGGAGCACGGTCGCGGTAGACATCCGGAGGCACCGCGGGGGGTGCTGCGCGTGGCGGCGCTGGTGGCGGTTCCGGCTCCCGCACCCGCATCGGCTCGGGAACCCGCATCGGCTCCGGCTCCCGCAGCCGCATCGGCTCCGGAACCCGCATCGGCTCCGGCGCTCGCGTTGGCTCCGGCACCGTCAGCACCGCGGGCTCCCGGCCCGCCCGCGGCTCATCCTCCTCGTCGTGAACGCCGGGCAGCCACTCCAAATCCTCCAGGCGCGGCATCGACGGGTCGGCCGTGTCCGCCCCGGGCACGCGCGGCGCGTCCGTGCCGGCGCCCCTCCGCGCGAGCCTGCCCAGGATCTCCATGATCGCGGCGACGACCGCGAGGATCAGGAGGAATCGGATGTCCACGCCCGGGTCCTCAGCTCGTGGGTGCCTGCTGGTCGGGTTCGCCCTCGGCGATGGCCCGCCTCATGTGCGTGTCCGACTCGATGTTGCGATACTTCGCGTAGTCCATGATTCCCATGTTGCCGGAGCGGAAGGCGTCGGCCATCGCCAGCGGAATCTGCGCCTCGGCCGCGATCACTTCGGCCCGCATCTCCTCCACGCGCGCCTTCATCTCCTGCTCCTGGGCCATCGCCATCGCCCGGCGCTCCTCGGCACGCGCCTGGGCAACGCGCTTGTCGGCCTCGGCCTGGTCCGTCTGCAGCTCGGCCCCGATGTTCTTGCCGACATCCACGTCCGCGATGTCGATCGACAGGATCTCGAACGCCGTGCCCGAATCCAGCCCCTTCTGCAACACCGTCTTGGAGATCACGTCGGGGTTCTCGAGCACGCTCTTGTGCGTGTCCGCGGACCCGATGGTCGATACGATGCCCTCGCCGACCCGCGCCAGGATCGTCTCCTCCCCGGCGCCGCCGACGAGGCGATTGATGTTCGCGCGCACGGTCACGCGGGCCACGGCGATGAGCTGGATTCCGTCCTTGGCCATCGCGGCCACCCGAGGCGTCTGAACCACCTTGGGATTCACGGAGACCTGCACCGCCTCGAAAACGTCGCGTCCCGCCAGATCGATCGCCGCCGCCTGCTGGAACGGCAGGTCGATCGTCGCCTTGTCGGCGCTGATCAGCGCCCGCACGACGCGGTCCACGCTGCCCCCCGCCAGGTAGTGAGCCTCAAGATGCGAAACATCCAGCGGGAGGCCCGCCTTCGTCGACGCAATAAGCGGCCGCACGACCGCCGGCGGGCTGACCTTGCGCAGTCGCATGCCGACCAGACTGCCGAGCCCAAGCCTCACACCGGAGAAGATCGCCTCGATCCACAGGCGGACCGGTACCGCCCAGGTAAGCACGAGAATCCCGATGAAGACCAGGAAGACAATGAGGGCGGGCGTGATCCATGGGTTCATTTGCTGTTCCGTTTCTTACGTTGACTTGACGGCACGAACGATGTGCCGGTATCCCTCTGCGCTGATGATCCGGATCCTGGTGCCCTCCTCGATCCACTCGCTCTCCGAGACGACGTCCATGCGCTCGTCCGTGAAGAGCCCCACGCCGGCGGGCCGCAGGTCGGTGATCGCCACCCCGACGGCACCTTCCAGGTCCGAGCGCACGTCCGCCGACGTGTAGCCCTCGTCGCGGTCGGTCGACTCGGGAAGCAGGACACCGCTGCGCTTCAGTCGCCAGCTGCCCGGTATCGAGCGCAGGATGAGCCAGGCGGCCACCCCGACCAGGATGGTCGACACGGTCAGCACGGTCCCCGCCTGGGCAAAGTCCGCACCGGTCGGGTAGGCGCCCACCTGGGCGAGGACAAGTCCTCCAACGAGAGCCAGCCCCCCGAGAATCCCGAATATCCCGAAGCCGGGGATGACGAAGACCTCGACAAGGATGAGCACGATGCCCGCCAGCACGAGAATGAGGTCCTCGGCGCCGGCGAGACCCAACAACAGGTGAGCCCCGAAGAACATCGCCAGCGACAGGAGTCCCGCGATCCCGGCCAGGCCGAAGCCGGCGGTCTTGATTTCCACGATCAGGCCCAGAAAGCCCAGGGAGAGGAGGAAGGGAGCGATCACCGGATTGGTCAGGAACCGGACCAGGCGCTCGGCCCAGTTGACGGTGGCCTGATTGACCGGAGCCTCCTCCAGCTCGAGCACCTCGATCAGATCGATCCAATCGTCCACGGCCGTCGCATAGCCGAGCGCAACCGCCTCGGCGGTGGTCAGTGTGAGCAGCCTTCCTTCGTCGACCACGCCCTCGATCACGATCTGCTCGTCCACCATGGCCTCGGCGACGGACGGGTCGAGATCACGCGCCTCTGCAAGCGCCCGCATCCGCGCCCGCATCGCCGACACGATCTTCTCCGAGCCCTTGGTGCCGCTGCCGTCCACCGGCGTCGCCGCGCCCATGACGGCCCCGTCCCTCATGAACACCCGTTCGGTCGCCAGCGCGATCATCGCCCCCGCCGAATACGCATGCAGGTTGATGTAGGCGTAGACCGGCAGTTCCGCGCGGCTGATGGCGCTCGTGATCCGCTCCGCCGCATCGACACGGCCCCCGGGGGTCTCGATTTCCAGGATGACGGCTGCGGCTCCAGCCGCTTCGGCCTCCTCGATCGTGCGCTCGATAAACGGCGCAAGCCCCATCTCGACGGTGCCGGACACAGGCACCCGGACCACGTGGTCCTGGGCGGCGGCGGCGGTGGCAACGGCGGAAAGGCAAAGCAGGACGAATGCGGACGCGGCGGCCCGTCCCGATCTTTCCTTGTGGGAATTGTCCATGGCACTCATTCCATCGCGGTCGGTGTGACCCTCCATCCGGGGGGTAGTCAAGGCGCCCACAGTCTCCGGCGCTCCCGGCCCGGAGCTGTCGGCACACACGTGTTCATCATGGGTTACGTGCGACGCGCGCGGAACAATCTATGTCCGGGACGCGGCACGCGCCCCCTCCAACATCCAAGGTCGCCCCCGTACGCGCCGTCACCGAATGTCGACACCCAGCAGCCGACACGCATAGTAGCCGCGCTGGATGGCCTTTTCGTAGTCCCCCATATCGACCGCCGACCGCGCCCACTCCGTGAGTCGGCGCGCGCGGGCATGGCCCGTCGGCCCCGAGTCCGGCGCCTCCTGCGCGGCGGCCGCGAGTGCGTGCTCCGCCGACTCCACGAGGCCCAGTGCGACCATTCGCGGTGTCGTCCCGCGGAGAGCGTCCGCGGATCGCAACGTCGCCAGGACGGATTCGGTCACATCTCCTTCGTCCCGCGCGGTCTCGGCCGCACCAAGCAGACGCCGCGCCTCCGCAAGCTGCCGTGAAAGGTGGGGCGGCAACGGATGCGCAACACCCTCGATCTCGGCGATTGTCGTGTGAATCGCCTCGATCGCGGCCCGGGCCGAGGTGGTGTCGAACGCCAGATCCCACCCCGCGGCTGAACCGTAGATCCCGGCCCGCAGACGGCTGCCGGCAGCCAGCGCCATGTTCCAGGAGTCCTCCCAGCGACCCAGCACCGCTTCGCCGGTATCCCGGGCTTCCCCGGTCACCAGGTCGGCCAGGCGCGGCAGGCCGCTCGCGATGTTCAGCGCGGGCCGTGTTGCCGGCGCCACCACCCGCGAGTCGACCTGCGTCAGGCTTTCATGGCACGCCATCGCCAGGCCCGCGAGCGCGGTGCTCCCGGCTCCGAACAGGACGATACGAAGACCCCGGCGGATGCCGCGC
>VYAQ01000283.1 GCA_009844885.1 Gemmatimonadota bacterium | reverse complement strand
GGCGACCACTGCTGTCCGGCGGCCGCCGTCCCCGGCACCGACATCGTACCGGCCAGCACCCACCCGCCCGTCGCCGACTTCTGGTAGCGGTAGAGCGTGGCCGGCCCGCGCGCCACGCCCGGCTTCCCGACGACGACCACCTCCCCCGACACGGCAACCATGCTCCCGAAGTCGTCCTGGGCAAGGGCGGGGCCCGCAACCACACAAAGCGATACCGCTGCGGCCGCGCCCAAAAGCCCCGCCAACGGCCTGCGCGCGCGCCCTGTCGGCCCTGTGGCGCCGCAATCTCGGTCCTTACGCCGCTCTGACCGCAGGCTCGTCATCACCTTGAACATCGTTTTCTCCCGGGTGTAGGCTGATCCGAGGTGTAGGCTGATCCAACAAGCTGAAGATAGATTCCACGACCGGCAAACCAGGGACCAGGAACCGGAACACATGGCACACATCAGGTACGTCGCGCGCGCGGACGCCGGCGAGTTGCTCGCGGAGTTCTACGACCGATACTCCGATTCCCGGGGACGGCTCGACAACATCCTGCGCATCCACTCGCTGAATCCGCCGTCGATGAAGCACCACTACGACCTCTACCGGCACCTGATGACGGGTCCGTCGCCGCTGTCGCGGGTCCAGCGGGAGATGATCGCGGTGGCGGTCTCGGCCGAGAACGACTGTTTCTACTGAATCAAACACCACGGGGCGGGTCTCCGTCGACTCACCGGGAACGCCGATCTGGCGAATGCGCTGGCGCGCGGGAGGCGTCCGGGCACGCTGGCCCCGGCGGACGCCGCGATGCTCGACTACGCGGTCAAGCTCACCCGCGATCCGGGCAGGATGGATGCGGGCGACGTGGACCGGCTGCGGGACGCCGGCTTTGACGACCCCGCCATCCTCGACATCTGTCAGGTCGTGTCCTACTACAACTACGTGAATCGTCTGGCCGACGGCCTGGGGGTCGAGCTGGAGGACGACTGGGACGACACAAGCCTCGCGCCGGCATCCGGCCCTGCGCCCCGCTACGACCAGGAGCGCCGCGAACACCCATGATCACGATCGACGGACACGCACTGACGCTGCCGGAAGTGGAGGCCGTGGCGCGGGACCGCCGCCCGGTGCGCCTTGATCCCGACGCGGCGGAGCGTGTACGCCGCTCGCGCGCCCTCCTGGAAACACTTCTCCGCAGCGGCCAGCCGATCTACGGCGTGAACACGGGGTTCGGCCGGCTCGCCGATGTCCGCATCTCGCCGGCCGATCAGCGCGCCCTGCAACACAACATGGTCCGCAGCCATGCCGCCGGTGTCGGCCGCCGCCTTTGCGCGGCGGAGGTGCGCGCGATCATGCTGCTTCGTGCCAACACGCTGGCGCGAGGGCAGTCGGGTTGTCGGCTCGTCGTGGTGGAGCGGTTGCTCGATCTTCTGAATCACGGCGTGCATCCGGAGGTGCCGGAGCTCGGCTCGGTCGGCGCCAGCGGCGACCTCGCGCCGCTGTCGCACGTGGCACTCGCGCTGACCGGGGAAGGCCGGGCCGAGCTGGACGGGGAGGTGGGTGACGCCGCCGAGATGCTCCGTGCGGTGGGGGCCGCGCCGCTCGACCTCGCCGAAAAGGAGGCGGTGGCGCTGATCAACGGCACGCAAGCCACGACGGGAATCGGGGCCCTCGCGCTTTGCCGATTCGCGCGCCTGCTCGACGCGGCGGACGTGGCCGGAGCCATGTCGCTGGAGGGGCTGAGGGGCACGCCGGATCCGTTCCGTCACGAGATCCACGCCGCGCGTCCGCATCCGGGCCAGGTCACGGCCGCCCGGCGACTGTGGGCGCTGCTCCAGGGGTCCGGGATCCGCGAGTCGCATCGCACCGGTGACCCGCGCGTCCAGGACGCCTATTCGCTCCGCTGCATGCCGCAGGTACACGGGGCCGCAAGGGAGGCGCGCGGCTATGCGCACCGTATTCTGACGACCGAGGCGAATTCGACCACCGACAACCCGCTTGTCCTGCCGAGCGCCCCCGCGCCGGACCGGCAGGGAATGGACGCCCATGCCGACGCGGAGCCCGCCGCCGGCGAAACAAATCCCGGCAGCGTGCTCAGCGGCGGCAACTTCCACGCCCAGATCGTGGCCCAGTGCCTGGACCTCGTCGCCATCGCGGCCGCCGACATGGCGGCCATCTGCGAGCGGCGGATCGACCGCCTGCTCAATCCGGACCTCTCCGGGCTCCCCGCCTTCCTCACCACCCGGCCCGGCACCCGTTCGGGGCTGATGATCGCCCAGGTGACCGCCGCCGACGCCCTGTCCGAAATGCGCGTGCTGGCGACGCCCGCGAGCGTCGATTCCGTCTCGACCAGTGCTTCCCAGGAGGATCACGTCTCCATGGGAATGGCCGCTGCCAGAAAGGTGCGGCGGAGCGTGGAGCTTCTCGAGGTCGTGCTCGCGGCCGAGTTCCTGTGCGCCGCCCAGGCCGTCGAGTTCCACCGTCCGCTGCGCGCGGGCGATGGCGTGGAGCGGGCGCTGGCGACGGTGCGGAAGCATGTCCCGCCACTCGCGGAAGACAGGCCGCTGAGCACCGATCTGGAAGCGCTCGCGGCGCTGGTTCGCGCAGGCGAGCTGTCAGAGCCCGAGGTCGTGGACGCCGATCCCGACGACTCATACCGCCAAACCTGAGGAGGCCGCGCAGATGGCAACCACGATCACCGGCAGCGCCCGCACGATCCGGGCTCCGCGCGGCGGCACGCCCACCTGCAAGGGGTGGACCCAGGAGGCGGCGCTGCGGATGCTCATGAACAACCTGGATCCCGAAGTGGCCGAGAATCCGGACGAACTTGTGGTCTACGGCGGCACCGGCCGGGCCGCGCGCAACTGGGCCGCCTTCGACGCCATCGTCACGGCGCTCGAAGCGCTCGAGAACGACGAGACCCTGCTGGTGCAGTCCGGCAAGCCCGTCGGGGTCTTCCGCACCCACACCCACGCCCCCCGCGTGCTGATCGCCAACTCGAACCTCGTGGGCCGCTGGGCCACCTGGGAGCACTTTCACGAACTGGAGCGCCAGGGGCTCATGATGTACGGGCAGATGACCGCGGGCTCGTGGATCTACATCGGCACGCAGGGAATCCTGCAGGGCACCTACGAGACCTTCGGCGCCATCGCGCGGACCCACTTCAACGGATCGCTTGCCGGGCGCTGGATCCTCACCGGCGGCATGGGAGGCATGGGGGGCGCACAGCCGCTGGCGGGCACGATGAACGGGGCCGTTGTCCTCGTCGTCGAGGTGGACCCAGAGCGCATTCGCCGCCGGATCCAGACCCGCTACTGCGACCGCATGACGCACGATCTCGACGAGGCGGTCGGCTGGGTGTTGGGGGCGGCG
>VYAQ01000092.1 GCA_009844885.1 Gemmatimonadota bacterium | reverse complement strand
TCCCCATGGCGGGTGTCCTGCTCGTCGGCAGCGTCGCAGATTCGGCTCTGGCACAGGAACGTCGCCAGCGTACCGAGGCGGAGGCCCGGGCGGCGGCGGAGCGCAACCGGGCGGAACGGGCCCGGCTTGAGGCCGAGACCGGCCAACCGGTCGCGCTGCTCCACGACTACATGCAGGCCACGGTTGGTCCCGTGCCCGAGGAATTCGGGGTCGATCCGTTCTACCAGAAGTACGTGGACGCGGGCGGCATTCCGGTGCTCTCGTCGACCAAGGTGCCGGACATCGCGCTGCTGGTCGTGCGCGACATTATCAACACGATGCTGGTGACGCGGCCGGACCTGCGCACGTCGATGATCGAGCGAAACTGGCGCACGGGCGTGATCGCCGAGGTCGAAATGACGATGGACATCCCGGAATACCGATGGCACAAGCGCCCAGGCGCGCCCGAGGATGAGCCGGTCATGCAGGCGGACCGGGACTATCATGCCAACCGGTCACGCGGACTGGGCGGCAACCCCACCACCGGCGCCGAGGAGAACATCCTCGGCTATCCGGACACGCGGTACTTCGGTGAACACATCTTCGTGCACGAGTTCGCCCACGCCATCCACAGCGCCATCCGCTACGTCGACCCTGAAATGGCACGGGAGATCGTCGCCGCGTACGACGCCGCGATGGCGGCGGGCAAGTACGAGCACGCGGACGGCCGCAGGCACTACGCGACCACGAATCCGAACGAGTACTGGGCCGAGGGTGTCCAGTGGTGGTTCTTCTCCAACTATGGAGAGTGTTTCACCGGGGATGTGAAGGTGGAGTCGCCGGAAGAGTTCGTGGCCTACGACCCGGTCCTCGGCGAGCTACTCGGACGCGTCTTCAACACGCACCACATCCCCATGGACATCTTCCACGGGAAGCGGATCCGGCCGGTGACCTGCCCGGAGTAGCAAGGGGCCCGTTAGGCGGAGTCCGGTGCGCGGAGCCGGTCGCGGAGTAGGTGCCCCGCGGGCTGACCGCGGGCCGCGATGTCTCGGTCAGGGGCCGGGCGCCCCGGGGGGGCCTGACGCGACCAGGGTGGCACTGATGATCCGGTCGAGGAGCGGGAAGTTCCGGTCGAGGTATTCGTTGCCGCCCTCCACAATGGGGCCCTGGCGACCCTGCCGCACGCCGCTGCCGGACTGCTCTCCGTAGCCGGCGTAGAGGCGATCCAGCACGTCCATTCCCTCGACGACCCTCCCGAAGATCGCGAAGGGTTCCACGTCGTTGCGCGTGTTGTCGCCGAGGTTGATGTAGATCTGGGTGTTGCGGGTGTTCGGCTCGGGCGACATGGCGAAGGCCAGCGTCCCGCGAACGTTGCTGCCGTGGGCCGGGTCGTCCGGGATCTGCCGGTGGAGCCACGCGGCATTCACGCGCGGATCGCCGTGAAGCCCGAACTGGACGATGTACCCCTCGCTGACGCGGTGGAACCGGGTGTCGTCGTAGTATCCCAGCCGCACGAGGTTGTAGAACCGGTCCGCGCCGATGGGTGCCTGGTCCCGGGTCAGTTCCAGAACGAAGTCTCCCTTGCTGGTCTCGAAGCTGGCACGCCAAACGGGTGGTGAGGGACGGGTCCACTCCGGGTTGGATGGGTCGAGGAGCAGGGCGGCGGGGTCAGCACGGACAGTAACCACGCCCGAGCCCGCGGTCCCGTCCACCGGAACGTCGAAGCTGGCGGCGGCCCCTTCGTCCACGTCGAACGACGCGATGGCCTGGTCGGCATTCGGCACGTCCTCGCCCGACCGGTCCTCGCGCATCACCCGGTAGGAACCGGCGGGCAGGCCTGCCACGCGCACGGTGTTGAGGTGCGCCGCCGGGTTCCCGCTTTCGAGTTCGAAGCGCAGTTCAGCAAGGTCCTCCGTGAACGCTATGGGCCGGTCCGTCGCGAAGCGGTCCACCTCGGTTTCCATGTGGAGGCGCCCGCCCGTCAGGATCGCGTGGAAGCGCCGCCGCACGCCGTCCTGCGGCACGACCTCGATTCGGCCGGCCCGCCCGGACGCCTCCCGGCCCGTTGCCTCCCGCCAGGTGCCGCCGAAGCAGAACCGTCCGAAGATGGGGTCGTCGGCGATTACGGTGCGCGCGCAGCGGAGGCCACCGCAAAAACCCAGGTCGATTTCGCACGAGTAGTACCACGACCCGCGCGAGTGCGGCTGGTCGAGCCAGGTTTCCCCGTACGGCGCAGGCTCGAACCCTCCGCCGGCGCCGCCGTCGTTTTCCGGGCCCGGATACCAGTACCCCTGGTCGGACTCCGGTGTGCCGGTGTTCATCAGCGCCCACGCGCTCAGGAAGGACGCGTAGCCGAGCCTGAGGTACGGCCACGGGTCCTCTGCATGGTGGAGCCCGTAGTCGAGCACGCTCCAGCCCCCCATCTGCGACATGTAGCTGAGCGTGTACGAGTTCCCGTCCGAGTTGCGGATGTCGCTTCCCAGCAGGTAGTACGCGTTCTCAAGCCAGCCGCGGCAGAAGATGTTCGCGGCCATCTGGGCCTGCATGAACTCCCGTGCGGCCTCCAGTGGAATGCGCGTCGAGGGCGGATAGTCGACCCATCCGACGCGGACTTCGCGGGGCTCCTCCGGGCCTCCGGCGTCGGCCACTGCCAGCGCGTATTTCGCGAGCGCGTGCGTCTCCTCGAAGCCCGTGGTGTCGAACGGGTACTCCGAGCGGAAGAGGTCGGGCCGGTCGGTCACGAAGGTTCGCACCTTGCGTTCCCAGTGCGGGAGCAGGCGCTCGGCCTCGTCGTGCATCCCCTCGGTCAGGAGCGAACCGACGACGTCCTGAACGACCAGCCCGTTCATCAGTCCGGTCCCGTACGCCGACCAGCGCTCGATCTCCCACGGGACCGTGAACAGGGCCAGGGCGGTCCCGTAGGCGCGCATCAAATATTGATGCGCGGTCATCGCCGTGCGGATGTAGGGATGATTCCTCGCGATCCGGTACATGCTCAGGTACATCAGCGTGATGTGCGGGTAGTCGTAGATCCGCCACAGGTGCTGCCTGCCCGCCCGTCCGGGGTCGTCGCTCTCGCGGTTCGTCTTCCAGTCGGGTATGCCGTAGATGCCGTAGGAGAAGGTCTCTTCGGTGGTGCGCTGCAGTCCGCCCCAGACGAAGTTCTCGATGTAGTAGTCGAGCGCCTCGACTTCCTCCTGCACCGGGAATTCGGCGTTCTTGGAAGCGAGGAAGGCCGGTTTGCTCAGGCCGGGATCGTCGCAGGTGACTTCGTAGATCCGCCACCCGACGATTCGGTCGTAGTTGTCGGGGCCAAGCATCACGTGCGTGTCCATGGCCCACTCGGCCAGGAGCCCGTCGTACCAGAGGGATGGATCGCGGTGCTGGTGAGCAGCGATGAAGGCAGCGCGCTTTGCGATGAGCGTCTCGAGCGGCTCGGCGGCGAAGAACTCGAGGTGCAAGTGGCGTTCGTCGCCGAATCTGACCGTGAGACGGTTCTCGCCGAGCCGTGAGAAGGCGACTTCGTAGATGACGGCATCGCCGGTGTTGCCCACGCGGCGGAGGTCGGTTGCCGCGGGGTGCTCGGCGTCCACGCCGTGGATCTCCTCGCGCGTCCGCAGCGCGATGCGCGCGTGAAGGTCGGTCGGCACGGTCATGCCGGGCACCACCTGCGCGTCCACGAGACCCTGCTCGACGAGAATCTCCCGTGCGTGGTCGTAGTCCTCCGCCCAGCGCATGGTGAAGGAGTAGGACCGCTCCGCGCCCGGCTCGAGCGTCAGCGCTGTGTTGGGCTGCCGCCAGTTGCAGCCGCGCTCCGCCGCGACCGCTCCCGCCGCCGCGGAGTGTATGAAGACCTGGTAGCCGTCCTGCGCCTCCCAGTATTCGAGCCCGGTGCGCCCGTCGGGAGTCAGCATGAGGTAGGGTCCCACGCTGTTGCCGCGTGTCCACACGAGATACGATCCGTGCCCCGCGACCAGGCTGTGCTTCAGCACGGGCGGGGACGGGCTTTGTTCCCCTCGTGTCGGGCGGTTGCGGTTGATGGGGAGGGGAATGGCCAGATCCCCGACTTCAAGCGGTTGGCTGGTGGGATTGCGGACGTCGATCGTCCACCGGATCGCCTGCTCTTCCAAGGTGAAGCGGATGTCGACTTCCGGTGCCGCCGATCCGGGGGCCGCAGCCACCGTGATGCGCTGTTTCATGCCGCCCGCCTCCGTACTGACGGCGCGGCGGGGCGTGTCGCCGCCTGTGTCGAGGCTCTCCCACGCGCCGTTTCCCTGGCGGTAGCGGAGGACGACGTCGCCGAGACGCGAACCGGGCGCCACGTACTGCGTGGGGACGGTGTCGTCGGCGCAGCGCAGGCTGGTGATCGCCCCGTCCTCGAAGGCCACCGCGAACCGGGAGGCCTGGGCGGGTCGGGGGGTGCCGGCGCGTCGTGAGTGGGCGCGTGCGGCGTCCGGGGCCTCCATCGCCGTGCCGAGGGTCGCGAGACCGGCCGCCTGGAGGAATTGGCGGCGGCTCGGGCCAGTCGTGTCCGCGCGACTCATGAGACCGGCGCCCCGGCGCCCCAGATGTCGCCGACGGTGAAGCCTTCCGGAAAGGGGTCCTCCGGATCGACCACGTACTGCGCAAGCCCGGTGATCCAGGCGTGGCCGCTCAGGGTCGGGACGACGGCGCGGTAGGGACCCACGCGCGTCTCGCGCACAAGGCGGCCGGTGAACACGGTTCCGAGGATGCCCTCGTGACGGAAGTCTTCGCCCAGCGCCAGTTGGCCCTTCGCGTGCAGCGCGGCCATCTTGGCGCACGTGCCGGTCCCGCACGGCGACCTGTCCAGAGCCCCCGTCCAGGATTCGGGCCGCTCCCAGTCCAGCGTCCCCGTCGACACCACCGCGGCGTTCTTCAGCGTGGCGTCGGCGCGCGTGGGTGGCCCGGAAATGACTCCGATGGTGATCCCGGCGACCTCCGGGTTCTCGGGGTGCACGGCGGGCAGTTGCTCGCGCGCCGCCGCCTTGATCATCTCCCCGACACGGGTAATCTCCCCGGCGCGCTCCGGCACGAGTTCCAGACCCATAGGCTCCGCGTCCGCAATCACGTAGAACATGCCGCCCCACGCGACGTCGACGGTCACCGGACCGAGGTTCGGCACCTCGATGGTGGCGTCGGTGTGGACCGCGAAGGCGGGTACGTTCTCGAATGTGACGCGCCTGACCTTGCCCCCTGCGACATCGGCCTCGACCCGGATCAGCCCGGCGGGCGCCTCCAGGACAAGCGAGGTCCGCGGTTCCTCCGCCTTCACCATGCCGGTCTCGATGAGCGCTGTTGCCACGCAGATCGTGTTCGTGCCCGACATCGGGGGGTACTCGGTCTGCTCCATGATGACGAAGCCGGCATCCGCCTCGGGGCGCGTCGGCGGAAGGATCAGGTTGCAGTTGGCGGCCGGGTATCCCCGCGGCTCGCGAAGCATGCGCTTGCGCAGGTGGTCCATGTGGGCTTGCAAGTACTGCATCTTCTCGAACACGGTCGCGCCGGGCACGTCGAGCACGCCGCCCACGATGACCCTTCCCGGCTCCCCGTCGGCGTGCAGGTCCACCGCCTGGATCACTTCCGTTACGCGCACGGGTGAGGTCCGAATCCGGTCTGGCCTGGCCCCGCTGCCGCGGTTCTCCGGCTCATCGCGGTCATCCGCCGAGGCCCAGGAGGCTGCGTGCTTCCGAGAGGTAGCGCTCCGGGGCTCTCGCTGCCTCCAGTCGGCGGAAGTGGCGGCGGGCGTCCGCGACACGCCCTTCCTGCGCGTGGAGCCGGACCAGGGCCAGAAGCGATGGAAAGTTGAACCGGAAACGTGCCACCGCCAGCTCGTGATGCTCTAACGCGCCGTCAAGGTCGCCATCACCTTCCGCAAGCACGCCGGCGCGGGTGAGCACACGGGACGCCGTGGGCTCGTCGAAGGCGTCGACCGGCGCGAATCCGCCGTCGCGAAAGACGAACTCGACCGGACCCGGCTCCCGGACCATCCCCAGTCCCCGCTCGAGGAGCGCGCGCGACTCGTCTTCGTCCACGCCATTCAGCAACTCGCTGAGCATCACTATCGCGCTCAGCCGGGAACCGTCGAGGTCGAGCACCTGTTCAAGCAGGCGCCGTGAATCCGCCGCGTCGCCATCGTGCGCCGCGAACTCGGATTGGACCTCCAGGACGCGTGGGTCGTCCGGATCCAGCAGCTGTGCCGTAGCGAGGTCTTCGCGTCCGGAATCGGGCCTTCCCGTTCGCAGTTGCGCCAGCGCCAACTCGGCCCAGGCCGATGGATCCCGGCGATTGATGTTCTCGAGAGTGTGCCGGAGCGCCAGCTCGGCTCCCTCGTAGTCTTCCCTCAGCATTCTACCGCCCGCTCTCAGAATCCAGGGATTCGCGATGCCGCCATACGGGTTGGGCGACGCCTCGATGCTCAGCGCCGAGTCCAGGGCCAGTTCCATGCTGTCGAGCCGGCCCGCGAAGTAGTGGGCGTCGGCAAGCCTCAGCAGCGGCTCGGCGGACTCCGGATGCAGCTCGGCGGCAGTGCTCAGGAGCGCGCTTGCACGGTGGTGGTCGCGGGTCTCCAGAACTACGTCCTCGGCCAGCCCCGCGTAGCCGGCAATGGCCTCGGGAAAGGCCTCGATTGACATGCGGTGCAGACTCCGCGCCTCTGCGTAGTTGCCCTGGAGCCGATGCGCGCGGGCAAGCAGATCCAGGAGATCGGGGTGGTCGCCGTAGCGGCTCAGCGCCTCCCGCGCCGCAATGGTGGCCCCGCTCAAGTCACCCGCCCGAATCAGCGTGTTCCCGTTCTGCCGGGCCGCGCGCACCTCGACATCAAGGTAGCTGTCGCGCCGGTTGACCCGGCCGAGGAGCTCGAACAGCGCGGGGTCCTTCACGCGCAGGTGATCCCGGGTGTGCTTCGAGGTGCCCCGCTGATCCTTGAACTTGATTTCGGAGATGAAGGCCTCGGCTGCCTGCGCGAGGTACTCCATCTCGTTGAAGTCGGCGTAGTAGTCCAGGGTGCGCCGCTCCGCCTTGGCGATCTGGAAGAGCTGCGCGACCTCGGCCCGCAGACGGGCGGGAAACATGCCGTGCACCTGGTGCGTGAACTCGTGCGTGACCACGTTCCAGCGCTGGTAACGCACATCACGCACCCATTCCTCTCCGCCGAGCGCGTGAAACCCGCCATGCCCCTTGACGTCGTCCCACAGCCGCAGATCGAAGGTTCGCGTCCCCCGGGTGTGCTCCTTGTGGGGCGACTGCCAGAGCAGCTTGTGAAACGGCAGCAGGTGGAAGGTGGCGCCCGCGACCGCCAGGGCGGGCAGGTAGTTGCTGAAGGGCTCCACGGACAGGCGTACGATCTTCTGCAGCTCATCGTCGAGCCGCTCGTAGTCCGGAAACACCTCCCGCAAACCGGGCGGCTCCGGCGCATCGCGGTGCTCGAAGAGCGCGCGCATCTCCTGCAGCCCCACGATGGCGCGGTCCCGCATCCGGCGAAGCGCGTAGCTGATTCCGTAATGGGCGAGACCGTATCCGGGATGATCGGCGAGGATGCGCTCGAACCAGCCCAGCGCGGTCTCGTAGTCCCCCAGGTGATAGAGCGCCGTGCCGATGCCCATGAGGGCCACTGCGTTCCCGCGGTCGGTGGCCAGAACCTCATGGAAGGGGGCCAGCGCCTCCCGATACCGGCGGGCCAGCAGGTGTCCGTCGCCAAGCGCCAGGAGTTCGCCGACCCGACCGTCGAACTCGCTGGGGTCCGCCGGCACCGAGTCGTAGCCGAGGAGCGATCCGCCGTTGCCGAGGTAGGAGTGAGCGGCTTGGGAGAAAGGGTCGAGGTCGATGGCCAGTTGAGCGTGCCGGTACGCTTCTTCGAGGTTGCCATCGCTTCTGAGTAGGGAAGCCAGCGCGGCGTGTGCGTCGGAGGACAGGGAATCGGCGGCGACGGCCCGAAGCACGGACGCCCTCCACTCGGCGTTGGCCTGCGCCTCCCGATGAATGCGCGCGGTCAGCAGGTGTGCGGAGGCGAGGGACGGATCCAGGGTCAGCGCCTGGTGCAGGAGTTCCCGCGCGTCCCCGTGCCGGTCGGTCCAGAACGCGACCTCGGCAAGGCCCAGGACCGCTTTCGCCGAGGACGGGTCCCTCTCGAACAGTCCGGCGAAGATCGTCTCCGCGGCGACCAGATCCATCCTGTCGAGGGCCAGCCGCCCCGCAAGACGGACGACGCCGGGACTCTCCGGGGCCGTTACGAATGCCTGTGCCAGGGTCAGGGCCGCATCGCCGAAACGGTACTGGCGGCGGCGAAGGCTTGTCAGTGCAAGAAGCGGCTCGAGTTGGTGCGGATCTTCGGCGAGCAGTTGCTCCAGGATCGATTCAGCCTCCTCGTAGCGGCCCGCCTGCATGCGCAGCGCCGCCATTCGGCAACGGATTTCATGCGACGCGGGCCGGTCCTCGACCAGGCGCTCGGTCGCGGCCGTCGCGGAGTCGAGTTGCGCGCGGGTCCGCAGCGGCTGGACGCACCCGGAATCCTGGACGGCGAGCGAGAGCGTGAGCGCCGCGACGACATTCATCGTTGCCCCGCCAGCACGACCACGGCCGGTTCCTCGCCCAGCGGCACCACGTAGGCACCCCGCTCCATCTGAAACGCCTCGGCCGGCGCGATGCGGCCCACCCCCTCGACGGGAGCGGGCTGCTCGACGCGCAGACGCGCGCTGCGGACGGCCGCCGTCGCCGGCGACAGCGTCACCCGGACCACCCCTCCGGATAGCTCGACGGCCTCGAATGTGCCCGCGTCAAGCGTGAGCCAAAGAGCGAACGGCGCCAGGTACACCCGTGAACGGGCGGCGTCGAGGGGAGTTACGCGGACCGTGCCCGCGGCGTCCTCCGAGGCGCTCTCCGCCACCCCCACCGTCAGGTTGCCCCCGAACGCGAGCCAGCCGAACTCCGGGTCGTTGACGAGATAGGTGCCCGTGCCCACCGCGTGCCCGAAGAACCCGGGCCCGTAGTCGCCCGAGTAGCCGTCGATCCGGAGCGTCGAGGGATGGGCGTGAAAGGCGCTGGGACCAAACCCGTCCTGCGTCACGTTCACGATGCCTCCCATCATGCCGGCATGTCCCACGCGCAACAGGTAGAGGTCGTCGGGGTGGCTGCGGTACTCCGATAGCACCGGAATCGCATTCAGCGCCGAGCCGTAGTGATGGAGCTGCCGCTCGACCCCGCGCAGCTTGCCCGCGTACATGAAGTCCCAGTACCTGCGCGCGCTCCCGTTGTAACCCCAGTGGGGCATCGTGGGCATGTACCCGAGGATGGCGTTCAGCGTCACCATCGCCTTCTCGTCGAAGCCGAAGTACCTGCACCAGGCGTAGACCTCTTCCTGCCCGGTCGAGTCCCAAGGCATCTCGCTGCCGAACGGATAGCCGAGAGAGCGCCACACTTCGGCGCGCGCGCGCATCGTTTCCTCGAGCACGGCGGCCTGCTCCACCCAGCCCTCCCGCTGCAGGTCGAGCAGGATAAGGACGAAGACCGTCCCGTCCATCTGGCCGAACTGGGCGTACTGCGGGGCGTGCTCGGCCATCGCCACACCGGTCCGCCATGCGCGATCGAGGTACCAGTCCCAGGGATGATTGGTGACCAGACCCTCCCGGTTGCGGGCCAGGCGGTACAGAACCCAGTGCAGTGCGGCGACGTGGGGATAGTTGTAGGAGCGGACGACGGTCATGGCGTGTTCGCGGTCCCAGCTCGACCAGCCGCCGTACCGGACTTCGTCGCTATAGGTGCCCTCGGGCATGTCGTCCGGCTCGTAGTAGAACAGACTCTTGCGGACGCCGTAGGCGAGCTCGCCCTCGTCGTACTGCAGGCCGCCCCACAGTACCTCGTCCGCGAAGCGCTGCATCTTCGCGAGTTCGGCCGGATCGGGCTGGACGAGCTGCTTCATGATCGCGGCCAGCCACGAGCCCGATCCGCCCTCGTCCCCGAGGCCGGCGATCCAGGCCCTGTTGTCCTCGGTCACGTGACTGCGCTCGTCGTAGTCGTAGCTGATGACCGAGGGGCTGCGCCCGAACGGATCATCGGGCCTCTCGAACCACTGTTCGGTGGTGAGAAAGCGGCCCAGGTCGGCGACCACCTCGGCGGCCGGCTTGATGACCTTGTAGTGGATGGTCTGCGCCAGCCCGTCTTCGTAGGTGACGGTCAGGCGGGCGCGCCCCCAGGACCGTCCGCGCACGTCGTAGGCGATCCAGCCCGAAGCGGCCGGGTCGGCGGCGGCGGTCGCGAGCGCACGTGACGGGTTCGCTGAGGGTGCGATCGTCAGCGCTCCGGACGGCTCCACTTCGAGCGACCGCACGCCGGCTGCGTGCTTGAGGAACAGCCGGGCCTCGGTGTCCATCGGCAACACGTAGCCGGGCACCCCCACGGCTACCGGACGGCGGTTCGCAAGCAGGGTCGGTTCGATCGCGCGGACCTCGTCGGCCAGGAGGAACTGGACGCCGTACGAGCGGCTCTCGCCCGGGGCCAGCGTGGCCGATGTCGGCGGATTCCACGGATCGGCGGCGCTCCACTCGTCCTCCGCGTAGGCGAGGCTGTGCGCCATCCACTCGTGGAACCCCTCGAAGGTGACGCCGCGCGGAGTCGGGTCGCTCAGCAGCGGGTTGTAGGCTTCGAAGGGCGTGTCGCCCAGCGGCACCACGAGCAGCGCGGGCCCATGACCGCTCAGGCGCGTGACCTGCAGGTACCCGGCATCCCGTCCGATATAGGGGTCCGAGAACGAGGACACCGCGTGCGCTTCGTCGAGCGACCGATCCGACAGAATGTTGTTGAAGACCATGGGGATGCCCAGCGCCCCGATCTCCACAGGCACCGTGTCGGGGTTGTGCAGCTCGAAGCGGAGTGCGAGACGGCCGTCCCGGGCTTCCCAGTAGCGGCGGACGCGCAGCGGAATGTCGGCGGGGAGGGTGGAGGTCAGGTCGGCGGCGGCAAGGACCGGTGGTTCGACGGACAGCGTCTCGACGGGGTGGCGCGCGTCGGCGGTCGAGTGTTCTCGCCAGTCGGCGGACCCGGCCCGGCGCAGGCGCAGCGTCAGGTCGCCGAGGTGGAAGTAGCCGTCTCCCGCCCGGCGCTGCAGCCAGTCGGACGGGGTAAAGTCGAAACCGTCCTGATCACGTGGCCCGAGCGCGGCCACGGTCTGCGAGGCACGGACGAGTTCCAGACGCATCGGGCCCGCTTCCACGGCATGCACTCCGAGGTCCAGTCCCAGTGTGGGAATCGGATCGGGGCCCCGGTCGCGATCCTGCGCGCAAGCGCCGTGCAACGCCGCTCCCGCGGAGATCGCGAGCAGCAGGGGTCGTTCCCGAATGTGCATCCCGCCTCCGTTTCACGGCGTCTCTGTCACAACATGGGACACGGGACCGAGGTACACTAGGAGTCCTGTCCGTAGTAAGCGTCGCTGCCGTGCTTGCGCAGAAAGTGCCGGTCGATGAGATGAGGGGCGGGGCGGGGCGCGTCGGGCGCGACTGCGCGGATCGTGCACTCCATGCGGGCGAGCACTTCCAGGATCTCGGAGCGCGCCACGGCCTCGTGCCCGTCCGCGCCCCACGTGAACGGACCGTGATTCGCGACGAGGACGGCTGCCACGTCTTCGGGCGAGATGCCGGCGTCCGCGAACGCCTCGACGATGACGAGCCCCGTGTTACGCTCGTACTCGCCCGCGACTTCCTCTGCGGTCAGTTCCCTCGTCACCGGGACGTCTCCACGGAAGTAGTCTGCGTGCGTCGTGCCCATGCAACGCACGGGGAGTCTGGCCTGGGCCAGGGCAGTGGCGAACTCGGAGTGTGTGTGGGCCACGCCGCCGCAAGGAAACGCGCGGTACAGTTCGAGATGGGTGGGCGTGTCTGACGATGGGCGCAAGTCGCCGTCGGCCACCTCTCCGCTCTCCAGGGAGACGAGCACCATGTGGTCAGGGGTCAGGTCGGCGTAGGGGACCCCGCTGGGCTTGATCGCGAAGAGGCCGGCCCGGCGGTCGGCCGCGGACACGTTGCCGAAGGTGCCGGTCACGAGGCCGCTGCCCGCGAGCGCGAGGTTGGCGGCCCAGGCGGACTCCCGGAGCGCTCGCGCACGCGGGCTCACGGGCGGGTCCTGGCGCGGCTGGAGGGCGGCGCGGCGGAGTCGGCGGCGGGTTGCACGGGATTCATGGCGCGCCTGCCCCCGCGCCGGCTGCCGCGACGCGCTCCCGCAGCCCCAGCAGCCGTTTCATCAGGGTGGGGAAGTCGGCTGCGGCCGCGTCGACCCCGCCGAAGGAGTCGTGCAGTTCACGGTACATGGCGTAGAGTTCGTTGTAGATGGTGCGCGCTCCGGGCTCCGGGTCGAAGCGCTCGTCACGCAGCGACGTCATCCGTGCCTGGGCGTTCTCGAAGCTCGCGTATCCTCCGTTGTCGGGGCCAGCCGCGACGGCCGCGGAGATCGCCGCGCCAAGCGCCGGGGTCTGCCGCGAGCCCGCGAGGAGCATCGGCCGGCCCAGCACGTCCGCGTAGATCTGCATGAAGAGGTCGTTCTTCGCCGCGATCCCTCCGCAGCACACGATCCGGTCGATGGGAATGCCGCAGTCCGCGAGCCGCTCCACGATCACCCGCGCGCCGAACGCGGTCGCTTCGATGAGCGCCCGGTAGACCTCCGCCCGGGTGGTTCCCAGCGTCTGTCCCAGGACGAGACCCGTCAGGCGCGGGTCGACCAACACCGTGCGATTCCCGTTGTTCCAGTCGAGGGCGAGGAGACCTGACTCTCCGGGACGGAGCTTCGCCGCCTCGTCGGACAGCGTGCCGTGCAGGGTGTCGTCTCCTTCGCAGACGGAATCGATCCACCAGTGAAGCAGATCGCCGACGGCGGACTGGCCGGCCTCGATGCCGTAGTAGCCGTTCATGACGGAGCCATCGACGATCCCGCATATGCCCGGAACGTCGCCGAGCGGTGCGGTGTTGGGCGCGATCGTGATGTCGCAGGTCGATGTCCCGATGATCTTGACCAGGGTGCCGGGCGCAACCCCCGCTCCCACCGCGCCGTAGTGGGCATCGAAGCCGCCCATTGCGATCGGGATCCCGCCGCTGAGACCGAGTTCTTCGGCCCATTGCGCCGAGAGTCTCCCGGCGTGGCGGTGCGGGGGATGCGCTTCGTCGTAGAGGCGGTCGCGCAGTTCGGCAAGCCGTGGGTCGAGCCGCGCGAGGAATCCTCTGGACGGCAGGCCTCCCCACTCGGGTGAGTACATCGCCTTGTGCCCGGCGGCGCACACGCATCGAAAAATGATGCGCGGGTCGGAGGCGCCCGCGAGCACGGCGGGCACGAAGTCGGCGAGTTCCACCCAGCTGGCGGCCGCTGCGAAGACGTCCGGAGCCACGTTCAGGCAGTGCCAGATCTTCGACCAGAACCACTCGGACGAGTACGTGCCGCCGATCGGCGCCAGGTACTCCGGCGCGTGTACGTGCGCGGCTTCGGTGATGTTGGCGGCCTCATCGGCCGAGGTGTGGTCCTTCCACAACCAGGCGTGCGCGGCGGGGTTGGCCCGCCATCTCGGGTCCAGGGCAAGCGGGCGGCACGCTGCGTCCACGGGAATCGGCGTGGAGCCCGTCGTGTCCACGCCGATGCCGACGACGCGGTCACGGGAGAAGCCGGCGTCCTCCGCGTCGGCAAGCGCGCCCAGCGTGGCCTCCCGCAGGCCGGCGACGTAATCTGCCGGGTTCTGCCGGGCGAGGTGGGGGTCGGCGGCGTCCACGATCACGCCGCGTTCGCCCGACGGATAGTCGAACACATGCGTCCCGACCGTGCCTCCGTCCGCGCACGAGACGATTACCGCCCGGACCGAGTTCGTGCCGTAGTCGAGGCCGATGGTGCAGGTGTCCGCGGAGGGGTCGTGCCCGCCGTCCCGCTCGGCCATCACCCGCACCTCACCCGCGGAAGTAGAGGTAGGCCAGCAGGATCATGACCAGAACGACCACGGATCCGATCACGTCCCTCCGGTCCCAGCTCTTCCGTGACGCCGAACGGTGCTCATCCGTCACCGTCGCGTACGTTAGCCCCGATATTCGCGCGTACGACGGCGGCTCGGTCAGGTAGCTCACCACTACCATCACCACCACCGAGACCGTGAAGATGAAGAGGCTGTAGTACTGGAAGTAGATGTTGTTGACGATCCACAGCAACGAGCCGGGATCGTAGCCGGCCTCGAAGCCCGCCATTCCCATCGAGACCGGGGTGTCGACCGCCAGGCGGAAGGCTCCCAGCACGAAGCCGACGACGAGCGCGGCCAGGCATCCCTTCGCGTTCAGCCGCTTCATGAAGACGCCGAGGAAGAAGACGACGAAGATCGGCGGTGCGAGATACCCCTGCACGCCCTGCAGGTACTGGTAGAGGCCGCGCGAGCCCTGGATCACCGGGATCCAGAGGAGGCCGACGACGACCATCGTCGTGGTGGCGACCCGCCCCACCCACACCAGCCGCTGTCTGGACGCCCTCGGCCGCCACTTCTGGTACAGGTCCATCGTGAAGAGGGTGGAGGATGCGTTGAACACGCCGGCCAGCGAGCTCATCAGCGCCGCGAGCAGCCCCGCGACCACCAGTCCCCGCACGCCGACGGGGAGGATGCTTGTCACGAGCAGCGGGAAGGCGGCCTGCGCGGTCCCCGGGATCACGTTCCCCTCCGCGTCGACCATCTGGCTCAGCGCGCCGTAATCTCCCGTGCGGGCCAGCGCGAGCGCGATCATGCCCGGGATGATGAAGATGAACACCGGCAGCAGCTTGAGCATCCCGGCGAAGATGCTGCCGCGGCGGGCCTCGGTCTCGTTCCGCGCACCCAGTGCCCGCTGCACGATGTACTGGTCGGTGCACCAGTACCACAACCCGATGATCGGTGCGCACAGGAGCATCCCCGGCCACGGGAAGTTCCCGTTGAAGTACCATGCAATCCGGTTCGGCTCCATCACCGGCGCCCACGATCCCTCCATCCCCTCCGGGAT
>VYAQ01000148.1 GCA_009844885.1 Gemmatimonadota bacterium | reverse complement strand
CCGCGCAACCGCCGGGGGGGCTGGGGACGGGGGGGATGGGCAGCCGACACCGACGCCGATCACCGGACTGCGGGCCGTGCGGCTCCTTCAATCCTACCAAAGCGCCCTTGGGACCTGGTACCGCCACTACGCGGGCTACGACCCCCTCTTCACGTGGTGGGCCCAGCAGCCGTACGGGGAGGCCGACGAGGCGCTGGACCGCTATCTGCTTACGCTGCGAGAGCGGATCGTCGGGTGGCCGGAGGGCGCGGAGGAGCCGATCGTGGGCGACCCGATCGGACGGGACGGCATGGAGGCGGACCTGATCTACGAGATGATCCCGTACACGCCCGAGGAGTTGGTCGCGATCGCGGAGCGCGAGTTCGCGTGGTGCGACGCGCGCATGCTGGAGGCGTCGCGGGACCTGGGTTACGGGGACGACTGGCAGGCGGCGCTGGAGCATGTGAAGACGCTGCACGTGGAACCGGGCCGGCAGCCCGAACTGATCGTCGACCTGGCGCAGGAGGCGGTCGACTTCCTCGAGGAGCGCGACCTGCTGACGCTTCCGCCGCTGGCGAATGAAGTGTGGCGGCTGGAAATGATGTCGCCCGAGCGTCAGCGCGTGGCGCCGTTCTTCCTGGGCGGCGAGGTCATCCGCGTCTCGTTCCCGACCGACGGGATGACGCACGACGAGAAGCGCATGAGCATGCGCGGGAACAACATCCACTTCGCGCGCGCCACGGTCCACCACGAACTGATCCCCGGGCATCACCTGCAGGGCTTCATGACCGAGCGCTACAACTCGCACCGCAACCTGTTCCGGACACCGTTCTGGGGCGAGGGCTGGGCGCTCTACTGGGAGATGCGGCTGTGGGACATGGAGTTCCCGTCGACGCCGGAGGACCGGATCGGGATGCTCTTCTGGCGCATGCACCGGGCCGCGCGGATCATCTTCTCGCTGAGCTTTCACCTGGGTGAGATGACCCCCGACGAGGCGATCGCCTTCCTGGTGGACCGGGTCGGCCACGAGCCCGCGAACGCGACGGCCGAGGTGCGCCGCTCCTTCAACGGGAACTACTCGCCGCTGTACCAGGCCGCGTACATGTTGGGCGGCCTGCAGATCCGCACGCTGCAGGAACAGCTGGTCGGCGGCGGCGAGATGACCGAGCGCGAGTTTCACGACACGATCCTGCAGGGTGGCCGCATGCCGGTCGAGATGGTGCGGGCGCGGCTGCTGGGCGAGGCGCCGCCACGGGACTTTCGGGCGGCGTGGAGGTTTTATGGGGATCCGATGTAGGGGCGGACTGGGGTGACAAATCGGCCGTTGGCATTCGCTGTTGCTTGCTCCGTGACCACACTGGGCATGGTAGGATGCAGGGTCGAGAACCCTGCATACTCAGGTGTCGGTCTGGTACCCTTCGAAACAGCTTTCGAGTTGATCGACAGCGTTGGGTTGAATGCAACTACCGGCGATCCCATTGCGGACCCGATCAAGGTTGTTAGGTGGGGACGGCGCTTTGCAGTGCTCGATCAGATTCAGGGGAACGTGAAGGTCTTTGACCCCAGCGGCTCCTGGTTGCGGTCCGTTGGTCGGCCTGGCGACGGACCGGGGGAGTCTCGTCTGGTCTCGGACGTGGTGGTGACCCAGGATGACATGTTGATTGTGCTGGACGTAGGGCATCGACGTTTGTCAACATTCGATTCTGCAGGTGTTCATCAGGGTGACGTGGCTATTGGCGGCTATTCCCTGGGGGCATTGGAGCGCATCGTTGATCCCGATGGCGAAGAGTGGCTTGCAGTGGGGGCAACTCCAGCTCCAGGTGGGGTAGGTAACGGCGTGCACATTCTGGATGTGAAAGGTGAGCACCTGGAAACCATAGTGAATGTCGCGGCCCCGGGGCCTCCGCGGAGCACGAGTTTCGGTGCTGTTTCGATAGCGGTTCAAGATCAGTGCGTCGTAGTGGGTCGTGTGTACTCTGACACGGTGCACCTGTATGACCCGTGGGAGGTCGGATGTGGCGGTCGTTCGCGACCTGAAGGAGTGCCGCTGTTATTGGGTGGTCCCGAGTATTTTCCGCCGGCTTGGCCACGTGACCAGCGCGCATTGGGGGGTGCCGAGATGTTGGCATGGTCGCAGAGCCAGATGTGGCTGATGAACGTATTCGCACTTGGGGAACTGGTCATCGCGGAGCTGGTGACCGCTGATCCGAAAGAGCGAGTCCTCTACTATCAATACGTCGTCGGGGGTTCGTCTGGCGGCATTCGGGTCGCTACGACGCGTAGCGAGCAGAGAATTGTAGGTGTGCAGTCGGACACGGTGTATACGATAGGCTTGTCGGTGGACGGAAACGCCGGTCTGCGCAGGTATCGCCTGCGCTGACGCCCCTACCGCGCCTTCCACTCCTCCAGGATCGCCTGATCCCGTTCCAGGTTGAGTTCGAAGGCGTTCCGCCGCTCTTCGGGCAGCGACTTGAACCAGTGCAGCGTGTCCAGCGCCGTCTCCGCCAGTGGCCGGAACTTGAGGCCGGCGGCGACCGCCTTGTGGGACCGCACCCGTGACAGGCCTCGGATCGGGCCCTCGGTGGGCGGATACCACAGCTGGAAGCGGGCCTCCCGGTCCGCCAGGTACTGCTCGTCGATCCAGGTGAACGAGAGCGGCGTGCTGGTGATGGCGCGGATCCCGTACAGGAACTCGGCCATCGAGGTCGGGTCCAGGTTGGGACCGGCGGTGTTGTAGGTGCCGCCGATGTCGTGCTCGAGGCACAGGATCATGAACTCGGCCAGATCGCGCACGTCGATGTACTGGACCGGCGTGTGCTGGCTGCCCGGCGCTATGATCTCGCCGCCGTGGTCGATCCGGACGGGCCAGTAGGTGTAGCGGTCGGTGGTGTCACCGGGTCCCGCCACGACGTGCAGGCGCAGCACGGTGCCGCGCTCCTTGAAGACGTCGGTGACCGCGTTCTCGCACAGGATCTTGAGCGGTCCGTAGTAGCGGTTCACGTCCTCGCTGGTCGGGTCCTCGATGGGAAGCAGCACGCCGTCTTCGGTGATCTCGTCCTGGTCGAAGCTGTAGACCGATCCGGTCGACGTGAAGAGGTAGCGCCCGACGGAGTCCTGCAGGAGTGCCACCGAGTCGCGCACATGCCGGGGGACGTAGCCGCTGTTGTCGATGACGGCGTCCCAGGTGCGGCCTCGCAGTGCGTCGAGTTGGCCGTCGCGGTCGCCGATGAGCGCCTCCACGCCCGGGAATAGGTCGGGGGCGGTGCGGCCGCGGTTGAAGATCGTGACGTCGTGGCCCCGGTACATGGCGTACCGCACCTGGTGCGGGCCGATGAACCCGGTGCCGCCCAGGATGAGGATCCTGAGGGGGTTGCCGGAGGAGGTG
>VYAQ01000272.1 GCA_009844885.1 Gemmatimonadota bacterium | reverse complement strand
CGCTTCGGCGGAAGTTCGCCAGCGACCTGATGGACCAGCCGCTCAAGGTGCTCTGTGAGCTTGGAGGCTGGAAGACGGCCAAGACGGTGCTTCAGTGCTATCAGAAGGCCGACGAAGGACAGCTTCGGAAGGCGCTGGAAGCCCGCAGACGGTCTCGCGGCTAGATCCGCAATCGGCGGGAGTCAAACGGCTGGAATCCGCTCGTCCAATCTCGTAAGTTCAACAACCATGGCTAGATGCAAACTTATTCTCGTCCGCCGGACGGTCGGAACGTCGCGTACACCGTGCTGAAGGGATTCGAGCCAGCGAGCCAGCAGTCCAACTTCGATGTGATCGTCCACGACGTTGCCACCGGCTGGACGCGGACCCTTGGCACCAATGTGCGGCTCCGCTATGGCATTGAGTGGAGTTGGTCGCCGGACAACCGCCATGTCGCATGGTTCCCGGCGGGATCGTCCGCCCGCGCTGCGGCTGCCGCCGGCGAACCTGGACGGCTGATGGTTGCTTCCATCGCAGACGGCCACGTCACCGAGATCGGTGAAGCCCATGCACCAAGTCTTGACCCGGGCAGTGGTTACCTGAGACCCCTGTGGGACTCGGCCGGGGAGCGGGTGTACGGGGTCGGGGACGGCGACCTGTGGGAGGCATCGCTCAGCACCGGCTCGCTCCGCCGTCTGACCGACATTCCAGGTTGGCAGATCAGCGTCATCGTAGCCGGTTCGCATGACGAGACTGCGTGGACGACCAATGAGGGTCGAACTCTCTGGGTAATCGCGCGCGACGAGGGCGGCGGGGAGTCCGGGATCTTTGCCGTCGATCGCATGTCCGGGGCGAGCCGGGCCGCGCTCACCGAGCGGAAGTGGTACTCGGGGATCCTGAACGTCGATGGGAGTACCGGGACCGGCGAGCTTGCCTTCGTGTCCACCGACCAGAAGCACCTGCGGGACATCTGGACGTTCGACACGCGCACCGGAGCGCCCAGCCAGCGGTCCAGGATCAATCCGGGTCTGCAACGCTACGAGTTGGGTTCCGCCAGGCTCATTGAGTGGCAGAGCCGAGACGACGAGCCGCTGGCGGGGTCACTCCTGCTTCCTCCCGGATACCGGGAGGGCGAGCGGTTGCCCCTCGTCGTGTGGGTCTACGGAGGTGTTCGCGGCTCACGCTATAGTCGTCGCGGCTCAGACGCTGTCAACCGGTTCGGGCTGGTGAGCGGCGCGGCGTTCAACATGCATGTGCTCGCCACCAGGGGTTACGCCGTCTTCTTCCCGGATGCGCCGATCCGCGTGGGATCGCCGATCACGGATGTGATGGAGTCTGTGATGACGGGCGTGGATGCCGTAATCGAGCAAGGCTACGCCGACCCCGAGCGGCTCGCACTCATGGGCCAGAGCTACGGCGCGTACAATGTCCTCGGTATCGTCACGCGGACGGACCGCTTCAAGGCGGCAGTGCTCACCGCTGCGGTCACTCACCCGGATCTGTTCGCAGCCTACCTTGGTGGGCGCGAGAGGCCAGGATACTACGAGCAGGGCCAGGGTAACATGGGGGGCAGCATATGGGAGTTCCCCGAGCGCTACCGCGAGAACTCACCGTTGTTCGCCTTCGACCGCATCGACACCCCGATTCTGATCGGGCAGGGTGAGCTTGACGGCGACCTCGTGCCCTCCGAGGCAATCTTCCGTGCCCTGGAGCGGCTTCAGAAGCCCGTCGAGCACCGCGTGTACCGGGGTGAATCGCATGTGATAACACAACGGGCCAATGTGATCGACTTCTGGGAGCGTCGTCTTGAGTTCCTGGCCGAGCACCTGAGTCTCGCGATCGGCGAGCGTGGAGCTGTCAGGTATCCTGCCGGTAGTCGCGGCGGTATGGTCCCGCCGTAACGGCGGGAGGTCACAGATTCTCATCGCTTTGCGATGGTTGAGGTTAGCGGATTGGAGGTCAGGATTCCCGCCGATTCGTTCCCGCTAAACGGGATCGAGCGCGCCGTTGCGGCGGCTCGCGAGCGCCTTCCGCAGTCGGTCCTCGTCGGCCCTCTGGTAACACTGAAGGACGGTCTTGGCCGTCTTCCAGCCTCCCAACTCGCAGAGCACCTTGAGGGGCTGGTCCATCAGGTCGCTGGCAAACTTGCGCCTGAGCGAGTGCCAGCCTCTGCCCCGTTGCGGTTCCAAACCCGCCAGCTTCTCGGCTCGGTTCCACCAGTAGCGGACCAGCGAACGGCCCACGCACCTTGAGGCGTCGGTGGATGCCGGCAGCACCGGAGCGTCCCCGTTTTCGGGATTCTCCCTTCGCGCCTCTTCAAAGGCGTCCAGGGCCTCGGCGGTCACCGGCGTGCAGTGCTCATAGCCGTTCTTCTCGTGCTCAGCGCGCCACCGCACCACTCCGCCCTCAAGGTCGATGTCCGGCCACCGGAGCTTTCGGATGGCCCCGATACGGTGTCCGGTCTCGTGCGCGAGCACGAGGGCGACATGGAACCGCCAGTCCACCTTCAGGGAGATTCTGAGCAGCGCGTGGTATTCCTCCTCCAGAAGGACGACCCTGACGGGATTCTTCTCCGTCGGCGTCCTCAAGCCCTTCAGAGGGTTCGAGCTGAGGAGCAGCCGCCCCGCCTCGTCCCTCGACTTGGCGGCCCAGTTGAAGACTGCGATCAGGAACTTCAGATCGCATTCGATGGTCCGGTCGGACACGGGCCTGCCGCTCGGGCCGATCCTGCCCGCGCGCCGCGCCCGGATGAACCGGTCCCAGTCCCTCCGCGACAGCGTCTCCGGTCTTCGGTCCCGACCGAAGAACCGCAGAAACATCTTGGTCGCGGCCCGATCGGACCTCTGAGAAGTCTCCGCCTTGGTGGGCGTTACCTCCTCACCGTAGATGTCAAGAAGCGTTCCCAGCGTGAGCGGCTCGGGCTCGGCGTCCTTCCGTCCGTTCAGCCCTCGCCCCGAAAGGCCAGCGGCGGCCTCGTCGGCCTGCCTCTTGGCCCGCGACCAGTCGCGGTGCTTGAGCGACCTCGTGAGCCTGCGTCCGTTCTCCCGCCACTCGATCTGGTACAAGCCGGTCTTGGGATCAGGAAACACCCTCACCCGGTTCCGGCCCCATTCGCCAGCGCCGTAGCTGCGCCGACTTCGTTTCGTGCGTGCCATCGTTCGATTCCTCTCGATTCGATGGACTGCACGATCCGCCTGCCCGGAAGCTCGCGGAGAGAGTGCGCCCGCGCCAGACTCACGGCTCCTGTTTGCGAACGCGACCATCAGCGGCTCGGTCCGGCATCGCGGTCCGGACCGCGCGTCGGCGGCCTTATCACCAGCCGCGGCCGCGCGGTCTCGCGACGGCGGATGTCCCGTAGTACTCGGCCAAGCGTGTCACTTGCCCG
>VYAQ01000106.1 GCA_009844885.1 Gemmatimonadota bacterium | reverse complement strand
GGGCGGGGACGGGGGCGGTACCGGAGACTTCGCCGAATCGATGGTCCGCGTGCTCGAGACCGCCCGGGAGTCGCTCGCCCGCACCCCGGACCTGCTTCCGGTCCTTGCCGAGGCGGGTGTTGTGGACGCGGGTGCGATGGGGTTCGTGCAGATGCTCGAGGGCGTCGTGAGCCTGATCGAGGAGGGTGATCGCGAGGCGGCCGTCCAGGTGGAGGTCGCCGAGGATATTGTCGCCGACCTTTCGCGTACCGACTGGTCCCCGATCGGGGGCGTCTCGCATCCATTCACGCACGGCACCAGACGTTACTGCACCGAAATCCTGGTCGAGGGGCCGGATCTCCCCGCCGAGAGGGTCGTGCGCGCGGCGCTGTCGGAGGGAACCGAAGAGCTCCTGGTGATACGAAGCGAGGAGATCCTGAAAGTCCATCTGCACACCGACGAACCGCAGTCGGCGATCGACTACTGCGCGACGCTGGGGACGGTGACCGCCCATAAGGCCGAAGACATGCTGGCCCAGTTCGAAGCAGCCCGGCGAGCGGGGAAGGATGCCGTGCGGCGCCCGGTGGGAATCATGGTCGACTCGGGCTCGGATCTTCCCGAAGCGGTGGTCCGGGCGCACGGGATCCACGTGGTCCCCCTGCTTCTCATCGAGGACGGCAAGACCCTGAGGGACGGCATCGACGTCACCGCGGAAGAGTTCCATGCGCGGCTGGAAGACGGCCGGACGCTCCCGTCGACCTCGCAACCTCCTCCGGGCGATTTCATCGCCGCGTTCAAGCAGGCCTCCGGGGACGCCGAGGTGGTGATCGCGGTGCTGGTGGCCGCAGCGCTGAGCGGCATCTACCGGTCGGCCGAGAACGCCACGACCATGGTGCCCGACCTGGACATCCGGCTCGTCGACTCGGAGGCGGCCTCTCTGCTGGTCGGCCTTCTGGCCTTGAAGGCGGCGGAATTGGCCGAAGCCGGTCTGCCCGCGGACGCCATCGTCGCGGAGGTGCGGCGGGTTCGGCGCCAGTCCGGGATTCTGTTCACGGTACGGAATCTGGACCGGCTGATCGCGTCCGGGCGGGTGAGCCAGTTCGCCGGCTGGTTCGGGGGCATTCTCGACCTGAAGCCGGTGCTGGGCGTGGGTCCGGATGGCAAGATCAAGGCCTACGGCAAGGCGCGGGGCTCCACGCGCGCTCGCAGACTGCTGATGGAGACGGTTGCGGCGGAGATCCCCGACGACGCCCGGAAGGTCCGCTTCGGTGTCGTGCATGTCGCGGCGCCCGAGATCGCGAGTCAGGTGTGCGAGGCGTTGCGGGAGCGCTATGGCGACGCCGAGACGCTGGTTTCACCGATCACGCCCACCATCTCGACGCACCTGGGGCCGGGAGCGTGGGGCATCGCCTACATGGTGGAGGACTAGCCCGGAAGCGGAGAGCGTCGCGTCGGTAGCAAGATGTGAAGCGGGAATGGCCGGCTATTCGCCGAGAGCCCGGCGGCCCGCGACCAGCCACCTGTGCGTGGCCATTTGCGCGGGCGATGGTTGCGGAGGCAGCCCAACCAGTAGCGCTGGCGCGTGGCCGGCATCCGGCAGGTGGAGAATCATGTCGTCGACGGCGCCGGAGGATTCCAGGGGGCGTAAACGGCCGGTCGGATCAATCGCCACGGCACGCCCCGGAGCGGCCAGCCGGGCGATGAGAAGACCGTAGGCCTGCCATGCCTGCAGGGGATCGGCGTCGCGCTCGGCAATGGACGGGACCAGTTCGTCCTGATAATATCCGACGGCCTGATCGTACCCCTCGGGATTGGATCGCTTCAACTCCCGAAGCTGAGTGCGATAGTATTCCCTGGGGTCGCGGGCGCCGCTGGCGGCAAGTGCCGCGGCAAAACGGGCGTCGGCCTTCTCGTGGAGATCGGTCGTCATGGCGGAAAGTCTAAAGCGCGGAGAGGAGAACACAATGCTGACGAGTTCCTTCGACCAGCGCGACATCACGCCGTCCGAAGACTTCATGGAACTCTCGTGGGAGATGTTCGGCGAACTCTGCCGCGCACTGGCACTGAAGGTAGCGGCTGATTACGACCCCGATATCGTCATCGGCGTGGCGCGCGCGGGGGTGATCCCCGGGGCGGTCATCGCCTCCATCATGCGCCGGGATTTTTTCTCCCTCAAGATCACGCGTCGCGAGGGCGGGCGCGTCGTACGGCACCGCCCGTCCATTCTGTCCGCGGCGCCAAGACAGGCGCGCGGGAAGCGGGTGCTCATCGTCGACGAGATCACCACCTCGGGCGAAACACTGCGGCTGGCTCTGGCCGCGGTCCGGGATGTCGGTCCGTCAGAGGTGCGTACGGCTACGAGCTTTGCACGCACCCGTGGCTTCTCTCCGGACTACCACGCGCTCGTTACCGACGCCACGCTGGTCTATCCCTGGGACCGAAAGGTCTTCGAGGGCGGCAGCCTGGTGGTGAACCCCCGGTACGAGGAACTGGACGGCTAGCAGCTATTCCCCTGCGACCATCGCGTCGAGGAACTGGGCGTTGGTCTGGTGGCGGCTCATACGGTCCATCAGAAACCGGATCGCTTCGGGGGCGGGCATGTCGGCGAGGAAGCCGCGCAGCAGGTAAACGCGGTTCAGCTCGGTCTCCGAGAGCAGCAGCTCTTCGCGCCGTGTGCCCGACCGGTTCAAGTCGATCGCCGGGTACACGCGGTTGTCCGCGATCTCGCGATCCAGTACCAGCTCCATGTTCCCGGTACCCTTGAATTCCTCGAAGATCACCTCGTCCATGCGGCTTCCGGTCTCCACCAGCGCCGTTGCGATAATGGTGAGCGATCCGCCTTCGTGAATGTTGCGGGCCGACCCGAAGAAACGCTTCGGCTTCGATAACGCGTAGGCGTCGACGCCACCCGAGAGGATCCTTCCGGAGTGGGGCGCCAGGATGTTGTAGGCCCGCGCGAGACGCGTGATCGAGTCCAGAAGGATCACCACGTCGCGCCCCAGCTCGACCATTCGCTTCGCTCGCTCCAGGACCATTTCGGCGACCTGCCGGTGGCGGGTCGCGGGCTCGTCGAACGTGGATGCGAACACCCTGGCGCCGGCGGTCTCCTCCATCTCCGTGACCTCTTCCGGGCGTTCATCGATCAGCAGCACGACGAGATCCACGTCCCGATGATTGGTCTTGATCGCGTTGGCCATGTTGCGCAGGATCGTGGTCTTGCCGGCCTTGGGCGGAGACACGATCAGGCCGCGCTGTCCCAATCCGACCGGCGCGATCAGGTCCATGATGCGCATGTCCATCTCGCCGCCGGGCACCTCCAGCGACAAGCGCTGCTGAGGATAGAACGGACGCAGGTCGTCGTACTTGGGACGTTCTTTGGCGGTGGCCGGACCACGCCCGTTGACGGTGTCCACGCGCACCAGAGCCACGTATCGCTCCCGGCGGCTGGGTGCGCGAACCGCGCCCGCCACCGTGTCGCCGCGGCGGAGGCCGAGCGAGGCGATCTGAGCGGGGCTGACGTATACGTCGTCGGGACCGTTCAGGTAGTTCCAGCTGGCGGAGCGGAGGAACCCGTATCCGTCCGGAAGGATGTCGAGCACCCCTTCAGCCTGCGGGGTCTGATCCCGCTCCGCGAGGCCGCGGTAGATCATGAAGATCAGATCCTGCTTGCGGAGTCCGCCGACGTTGGGGATGTTCAGCGCTTCCGCGTAGCCCTGGAGTTCCGCTACCGTTCTGTTCTTGAGTTCGGCGATTTCCATTGGAAAGTCGGGAATGGAGCTGGAATCGACGGTCCGGGAAAGAGCACCCCGCGCCGGGGTTCGAGAAAGACTACACCGTATCCCTGGAGGCCAAAGTTCCCCATCCCGATCCGCCGTGGGCGAGCATTCTGACGCACCACGGGGCTGGCAGAGCTGGCGCGTACCAGGTCGTGCGCGGACAGGTGCGGGACGATGTCTCCGAAGAGGATATGCTAAAAGTGGTGGCGTGGGCCGACCAAGTCCACACCCACAAGCATGGAGCCGACACTCAACTGGTTGCGTTGCGGCGGGATGCACCGGCTCCGCGTACCCGTGTTGCGCTGCACCTGGGTCTCTTTCTGGCGGCTTGCGCGAGCACAGTGGTGGCGGGAGGGTTTCTTGCCGGCACCGATGTTCTCGATACGGTTTCGCGCCAGATCGGCGGACAGTGGTTCCCGGTGCCCACGGGGGTGCGGGGCTCGGCTCTCGCCGCCGGGTTGCCGTTCGCGATCGCCTTCATCGGCGTCCTGCTCGGTCACGAACTCGGGCACTACTTCGCGGCACGCCGTCACCGAATCCCCGTTTCGCTCCCGTATTTCCTGCCGTGTCCGCCCTACATTTCGCTTGTGGGAACCCTGGGGGCGTTCATACGGCTCCACGGCCCCATGGTCCGGCGATCCGTGCTCTTCGACATCGGTGTGGCGGGCCCGGTGGCAAGCTTTCTGCTCTCGCTGCCGCTGCTCCTGGTAGGACTGGGCCTGTCGGAGACGATCGCCACCAGCGACGCCGGACTCCGTCCATTCCTCGTGCATTTTCTCGATGTCCCGGTCGAGATCGGAAGCAACGTCGTGCTCCATGCGGCCACGCTCATCGCAGTGCCGGGATTCGAGAGCGGCAACACCGTGCTGCTTCATCCGCTGGCGTTCGCGGGCTGGCTCGGGATCTTCGTCACGGCCCTCAACCTCGTCCCCCTGGGGCAGTTGGACGGCGGACACATCCTCTACGCCCTGGCAGGACCCAGACAGCGCGCCTTCGCACTGGCATTCGTGCTGCTCATGCTTCCGTTGGGCTTCGTGTGGTGGGGATGGTGGCTCTGGGGCGTGGTCGCGCTCGTTGTCGGCCGGGGCAGGCTCGCCCACCCGCCGGTGCTGATGGAGGAAGTGCCGCTCGAGAGAGGTCGCCGAATCCTGGGGTGGGCCACCATCGCGATCTTCTTCCTCAGTTTTTCACCCGCACCGTTGCAGTTGTAGGATGGCAAGACACAACCGGGAGGCCTCGGGCGTCGATCAGCGCGGCTTCCGCTACCGCATCAGCTATCAGCCGGACTGGCTCGACCGGATTCGCGTAACGCGCCGCCTGCCCACGGGGCGGCAGTCGACCAGGACGCTCTTCCGGAACCCTGCGAGGGTCCGGGAGAGCCGGGAGGGAGGGCTGGTCCGGACCACGATCGAGAGCCGCGAGCAGGACCTGAGGGTCGAGATCATCTTCCGGGCTGCGGCGGGCCAGGTGGGCGAGATAGAAGTGCACTGGTCCGGCGCAGGGGGGACCGAGCCCTTTCTGGACCGAGTGTCGTTCACGCTGACGGCGTTTCGCTAGCGGCCACGACGCCGGGCCTCGCCCAGGCCGCGCCGACACCGGGTGAGAGCCCCGCATTCATTATTATTCTCAATGCCTGACTTCGTCATGAGACCCCTTGCCTCGGCCGGGCGCGGAACGGTCAAGACCCTGAGTTCCGTGGGGCGCGCGTGGATCCTTTTCGCCGGTACGGCGGGAGCGCTCCGCCACGCGGGAATCTGGGGTCCGCAACTGGTGCCGCAGCTGGCGCGCATCGGCGTTGCCTCGGTCCCCATCGCGCTCTTCATCGCGACCTTCACCGGCATCGTCATGTCGCTGCAGGCGTCGTATACACTGACCGGAACGATCCCGCTCTACTTCGTGGGCGTGCTGGTCGGCAAGACGATGATGCTGGAGCTGGGCCCCGTGCTGACCGGACTCACGCTGGCGGGGCGCGTCGGGGCCAATATCTCCGCCGAACTGGGGACGATGCGCGTCACGGAACAGGTCGACGCGCTCGAGACCCTCGCCTATGATCCGCTCGCGTACCTGGTGGTGCCTAGGGTCATTGCCGGGATCGTGATGTTCCCGATCGTGGTTCTCCTTGCGATGACCGTCGGCATCGTCTCGGGCTGGTTCACCGCGCTCCAGCTGCTGGACATGTCGTCTCCCGAGTTCGTAAAGGGATTGCGCCTGCTCTTCGAGCCCTGGGACGTCTGGTTCGCCATCATCAAGTCCATCTCCTTCGGGGCGGTCGTGACCGGCGTAGGCTGCTTCTACGGACTTCAGACGGAGCGCGGAGCCGAGGGGGTCGGGCGGAGCGCGACTCAGACCGTAGTGATCGCGAGCATGATCATCCTCTGCCTGGACGCCTTCTGGGCGGCAACCCTGCTGTGAGCATCAGGATCGCCGAACTCCACAAGGCGTTCGGCCCGAAGGAGGTACTGCGGGGATTCTCGCTGGAGGTTCGCGTAGGCGCGACCGCGGCGATCGTCGGTCCGTCGGGAAGCGGCAAGTCGGTGCTTCTGAAGCACCTGGTCGGATTGATGCGGCCGGACACGGGATCCGTGCTCGTGGACGGCGAGTCGGTGCCCGATCTGGGCCGACGGGACCTCGCGCGGTTTCGCAGACGCGTCGGCTACGTTTTCCAGTTCGCGGCGCTTTTCGATTCGATGACGATTGCCGAGAACGTGGGAATGGGGCTGAAGCGTCTGCCGGGCTGGCGTGCCGACCGGATACGTGGGCGGGTCGACGAGTGCCTGGCGCTCGTCGATCTGGAGGGCATGGGTGAGCGCTATCCTTCGCAACTGAGCGGTGGACAGAAGAAGCGGGCCGGGCTGGCGCGGGCGATCGCCGCATCGCCCAAGTACCTGCTGTACGACGAACCGACAACCGGGCTGGACCCGGTGACCACTTCGGTGATCGACGCACTCATACTCCGGATGCGCGACGAACTGGGAGTGACAGGACTGGTCGTGACGCACGACATGACCAGCGCCTTCCGCGTTGCCGACAGGATTACACTTCTCCATGAAGGAAAGGCCCGCTTCACGGGTACGCCTGCGGAGGTGCGTGCCGCGCGCGACGACGTGCTGCGCGGGTTCGTGGAGGGGGATCCGGGACTGTATTATGGACTAAAAGGACGGGGGGATCATGGACCGTAGGCGAGAAATCATGGTGGGGCTGGTGGTGGTGCTCGGGATTGCGGTCGGCGTAGTGGGCACCATCTGGCTGCAGGACGGGTGGGGCCGGGACCGCGTATCGCTGCGGGCCGCCTCGACCAGCGTCGGACAGCTCATGGAGGGGGCGTCGGTGAAGTTTCGCGGGGTCGCGGTCGGTCGGGTGGAATCGGTGGCGGTGGTGCCCAGCGGCGAGGCCGTGTTGATCGACATGTCGGTTCGGCCGGACCTGATCATCCCTTCCGACGCGGCGGTCCTGATCGCGCCCGAGTCGATGTTCGGCGACTGGCAGGCGGAGATCATCCGGCGGGGAGACTACGACACCCATCCGTACCTGGAGTACCCGGGAGAGGGTGTGCTCCCGGCGGTCGCGCTCCCTGATTTCTCGCGCCTCACGGCCACCGCGGACGAGATCGCGCAGAATCTCACGACCATCTCCGAGAGGTTCGAGGTCGCGTTCACCGAGGAGACGGCGCAGAATCTCGGTCGCGCGATCGACAACCTGGGCGAGGTCAGCGATCAGTTCTCCGAGATCATCGACCAGCAGGCCGAACGCTTCGACGCTCTCGCCGAGCGCGTTGACGCATCCACGCAGGAGTTGGGTGCGGCAGCGCGGGCGGCCCGGGTGTCGTTCGAGCGGGTCGACGCCATTGTCGCGGATGGCCAGGTCCAGAAGCTGTTCGCCGACGCGGGTGCCGGGGTGGAGAACCTGAGAAGGCTGACCGAGAACATGGACGCCTCCCTCACGGACCTCCAGACGGCCGCCCGTCAGGCCGACGCGACCTTTTCGCGCCTGGACGCCCTGCTGGTCGCGCTGCAGGACGAGGACGGGTCGCTGGGTCGGCTGCTCGCGGATCCCTCACTGGCGGAAGGCGCGCTGGACGCGGTCGCACAAATGCGCGACCTGCTGCTTGACATCCAGCAGAACCCGCGGCGCTACCTGAGCTTCTCCATCTTCTAGGGCAACGATGTCCGGCGAGACGGCAACGGTCGAGCGCAGTGCGGGCGGGGTCGTCGTGCGCCCCGTCGCCGGCGTATGGCACGCGCTCCTGATCAGGGACCCCTATGGCCACTGGTCGTTGCCGAAGGGTCATATCGAGGGCGGCGAGAGCCTTCGCGAGGCGGCCCTGCGCGAGGTGGAGGAAGAGACCGGCATCACGCCCGATGTCGTCGGCCCGCGCATCGACACCATCGACTGGAAGTTCCGACAGGGGGACAGGACCATTCACAAGTACTGCACGTTCTTTCTCATGCGCAGCCGCCTGGGACAGCCGGTCCCGCAACGGGACGAAGGGATCAGCGCCTGTGCCTGGCTTCCAATCACCGACGCGGCGTCCCGGGTCCCGTACAAGGAAACCCGGGACGTCGTGCTGCGTTCGAACGCGGTCATCGCGGAGGCGGGATGGTGACCCCGGCTGCCGGCGGCGGCACGCAGGGACCCTGGCGGATCGCGCAGGCCGCGGTGCTGATCCTTGTAGCCGGCTATTTCCTGTACAGCCTGCGCACCCTGCTGAACCCGTTCATCATCTACTGCGTGTTCATCGCGCTGCTGACTCCGTTTCGCGGGGTTCGCGGGCACGCGCTCACGGTCACCGTGGCCACGGTCCTCGTGGCCCTGTGGGTGCTGGACACGGCGGGTTCACTCCTGGCGCCGTTTTTCCTGGCTTTCGTTCTCGCGTACATCCTGGACCCCCTGGCGGACCGGGTCTCCGCGCACCCGCGCATCGGACGCACGCTGGCCATCTTCCTGATCCTGGTCCCCTTCCTGGCGGCTGGCGCTCTCGCCCTCGT
The DNA here is from genome assembly GCA_009844885.1 of Gemmatimonadota bacterium. Taxonomy (GTDB): domain Bacteria; phylum Gemmatimonadota; class Gemmatimonadetes; order Longimicrobiales; family Gaopeijiaceae; genus Bin94. Next base: position 6,295 of record VYAQ01000106.1, on the reverse strand, counting down.
CTTCGGTGTGCCGGAGATCGTGCAGCAGGCGCGCGCGCTGATCGGCGAGACGCCCCGGGCCCTCGATACGTTCACGACATGGCTGCAGGGCCTGACCCCCGCGTCGCTGGGATTCGACATTCCGTTCGTGGACGAGGCTGCCCTGCTGTCGCGTGTGCAGGCCATCGACGGACAGATGGTTGCCGACTTCCTGGAGTCGAGGCGCGCCGACCTCACCGAGCGGGCCTGGGCGACCGTCCTCGGGCTCGGGCGCGGCTTCGGCGCCATGCTCGTGATCGCCGGCTATGTCGTGCTGACGCCCGTCCTCATGTTCTACGTGCTGCGCGACTACGATCGCATCGTCGCGGGCGTACGGGATCTCATTCCCGCCGGAATCCGCCCCGGCGCGACCGACTTCCTGCGCGAGTACGACGAACTCCTCTCCCGCTATCTGCGCGGCCAGGTATCGGCGTCGCTCCTCACGGGAGCCATCACCTGGCTCGGCCTCCTGATCGTCGGCTTCCCGTATTCCTTTCTGCTGGGCGCGACCGTTGCCGTGCTCGGGATCGTGCCCTACCTGGGCGTGGCCGTTTCGCTCGTCCCGGCGATCATCCTTGCGCTGGTGAGCGACAGCATCGGTCTCTCGCTCGTCAAGATCGCGGCCGTGTACGGTGCCGCCCAGGCGCTGGAGAGCACGGTGATCAGCCCTCGCATCGTGGGAGACTCGGTTGGGCTGCACCCCGTCTGGATCGTCCTGTCGCTGTCTCTCGGCGGCTTCTTCTTCGGCTTTGCGGGCCTGCTGATCGGGGTGCCGGTCGCCGTGGGCGCGAAGCTGCTTCTCGTGCGGGGCCTGGAACGCTACCGCAACTCCACGCTCTACAAGGAAACCTGAAGAAGGGACCCTGAACCCCTCATGTCCGACAACAACATCGAGAACCTCGTGATCGTCGGTTCCGGCCCTGCCGGCTGGACCGCCGCGATCTACGGGGCCCGCGCCAACCTCAGCCCGCTCGTATTCGAGGGCGCCGGCAGCCGCACCATGATCCCGGGCGGCCAGCTCATGTTCACCACCGATGTCGAGAACTACCCCGGCTTCCCCGACGGCATCGGCGGCATCGACATGATGATGCACTTCAAGAACCAGGCACTCCGCTTCGACACCCGCGTCTTCACCGAGGACATCACCGAGGTCGATTTCTCCGTCCGTCCGTTCCTGTTGGAGTCGTCGGCGGGACAGCAGATTCGGGCCCACACGGTCGTGCTCGCGACCGGGGCCAACGCGCGCTGGCTGGGCGTCCCGGGCGAGGAACGGCTGGCGCAGAGTGGCGGCGGCGTGTCCGCGTGCGCCGTGTGCGACGGGGCTCTGCCGTTTTTCCGCGGCCAGGTGATCGCCGTCGTGGGCGGCGGCGACAGCGCCATGGAGGAAGCCCTGTACATGACCAAGTTTGCCAGTCAAGTCCTCGTCATCCATCGGCGGGACGAGTTGCGGGCTTCCCGGATCATGCAGGATCGGGCCCTTGCCAGCGACAAGATCCGTTTTTTGTGGAACAAGATCGTCGTGGAAGTGCTCGGCGACGAAGTCATCACCGGCATCCGGGTCAGGGACACGGTGACGGGGGAAGAGTCGGAGCTGGCCGTCGGCGGGATGTTCGTCGCGATCGGCCACGACCCCAACACGGCCTTCCTGCGCGGCCACGTCGATCTCAAGGACAACGGCTACGTGCGGCTGCCCACCCCGTGGCGCACCGAGACGAACGTCCCGGGCGTGTTCGCCGCCGGCGACGTCATGGACGACTTTTACCGCCAGGCCGTGTCGGCGGCGGGCACGGGGTGCATGGCGGCACTGGAAGCGGAGCGATTCCTGGCGCACGGGGGGTAGGCGCAACGGGGAGTAGGCGAGCCGGCCCGCCGGTTTGCGGATTCGACCGCCGAGTCCCACGTTGACCGCGTTGGCGAAGCCTTCTCACCCACCAAGGAGATCCCGTGAACCAGAAATGCATAGTTGCGACCATCGCGGGTGGCGTCACCCTGTTCGTGCTCGGATTCGTCATCTACGGGGTGCTGCTGGCGGACTTCTTCGCCAACGACGCCATGTCCGAGACGCCAGCCTACTGGGCGATCGGAGCGGGCCAGCTGGCCAGCGGGGCTCTCCTCGCCCTGGTGCTGAGCTGGCGCGCCGCCGGGGGTCCCGCCGAGGCGTTCAAGGCAGGGGCGGGTGTGGGCCTGCTCTTCAGCCTCTCGATGGGGCTGACCATGTTCGGGACCACCGAGGGCATGTTCACGGTGACCACCGTGGTCGGCGACGCCGTCGTTTCGATCGTGATGTACGGGATTGCCGGCATGGTGGTGGCGAAGGTCCTCCACGAGGGCTAGCGCGCCGGGACCTGTCGGCGCCGGCTAGGCCAGCCCCAGTCCGCCGTCCACCGCGATCACCTGGCCGGTGATGTAGTCGGCCCGGGCCAGGAATCGTACCGCGCTTGCCACGTCGTCGGGCGTGCCGACGCGGCCCAGCGGGATACGCCGGCGGGTGCGCTCGACGACGTCCGGGGTGTGGTGTCGCGGCGGCAGCACGTATCCCGGGGCGACGGCATTGACGCGCACTGCGGGCGCGAGGCGCCGGGCTGCCACCCGCGTGAGGTGGAGCAATCCCGCCTTGGACACCGAGTGGTGAGGGTGGCTCGTCCAGGGGCGCAGGGCCGACAGATCGGCGACGTTGACGACCGCGCCCCGGCTCGCGCGCAGCATGTCGGCGGTCTCGCGGATCAGGACAAAGGGCGCGCGCAGGTTCACCGCCATGACCGCGTCCCACTCGTCGGCGGTAACGTCGAGCAGGTCGTTGGCGACGAAGCTGGCCGCCGAATTGACGAGCAGGTCGAGGCGGCCGAAACGTTCCCGGGCGGTGCGGGCCAGGCGGACCACGTCTTCCTCGCGTGACAGGTCGGCGCTCACCGCGTGGGCCCGTCTGCCGGACTGCCGGGCCGCCGCTGCGACCTCGGCGGCACCCGCAAGCGACGTGTTGCAGCTCACCAGCAGGTCGTATCCGTCCGCGGCCAGCGACAGGGCCACCGCCCTTCCCACCCTCACACCCCCACCGGTCACAAGTGCGGCTGGAGTCATCGTTGCTATCTTTCGTCGGTTCACTCGGCCCTGGCACGGGCCATTCGCAGGCAACATCCGAGCTGCTAAAAGAGTACGATCATGTCCAAATCGCATCGAATCGAGAAGGACTCGCTGGGCGAGGTGCGCGTTCCCGCCGACGCCCTCTACGGAGCCCAGACCCAGCGCGCGGTCGAGAACTTTCCCATCAGCGGCCGCGGATTCGGTCGGCGGTTCATCGAGGCGCTGGGACGGCTGAAGGAGGCAGCGGCCGAGACGAATGTGGAGCTGGGGCTGGTTTCGGCCGCGCGGGGTGAGGCGATTGCCGCGGCCGCGCGGGAGGTCGCCGGCGGCAGGTGGGACGATCACTTCCCGCTGGACATCTACCAGACGGGGTCGGGCACGTCGACCAACATGAACGCGAACGAGGTGATCGCGGCGCTGGCCAACCGCTCGGCGGCAGCGGAGTCGCGCGTGCACCCGAACGACCATGTCAACTACGGGCAGTCGTCCAACGACATCATTCCGACGGCGATCCACGTCGCGTGCCGGGCGGCGATCCGCGACGAACTCGTCCCGGCGCTGGGCCGGCTGCATGGGGCGCTGGCGGACAGGGCACGCGATTTCGACGGCATCGTCAAGTCGGGGCGCACGCACCTCATGGACGCGACGCCGGTGCGGCTGGGCCAGGAGTTCGGGGGTTACGCGCGACAGGTGGAGAAGGGGATCGAGCGCGTGGAGCGGGCGGGCGAGGAGTTGGCCGAGGTGGCGCTGGGGGGCACGGCGACGGGGACCGGGATCAACACGCATCCCGAGTTCGCGAGCCGCACGATGGCGAAGGTGGCGGCCGGGTACGGGATCGAATTCCGTGAGGCGGACGACCACTTCGAGGCGCAGGGCGCAAAGGACGCGTGCGTGTCGCTCGCCGGTGCGCTGAACACCGTGGCGGCGAGCCTCATGAAGGTGGCGGACGACATCCGCTGGCTGGCGAGCGGGCCGACTTCCGGGATCTCGGAGATCCAGCTGCCTGCCGTGCAGCCGGGGAGTTCGATCATGCCAGGCAAGGTGAACCCGGTGATCTGCGAGGCGCTCATGATGGTGTGCGCGCGCGTGGCGGGGAATGCGACGACGGTCACGATCGGGGGCCAGCGCGGGAACTTCGAGCTCAACGTGATGATGCCCGTGATCGCCGATGCCCTGCTGGAGTCGATCACGCTGCTCGCCAACGCGTCGGTGGTGTTCAGCGACCGGTGCGTTGCCGGCATCACGGCCCGCCCGGAGCGCGCCCGTGAGTTGCTGGAGCGGAACCCTTCGATCGCCACCGCGCTCAACGCCTACATCGGCTACGACAAAGCCGCGGTGGTGGCGAAGAAGGCCGCGGCCGAGGGGCGGTCGGTGCGGGAGGTCGTGGAAGAGATGGGGCTGATCGACCCGGAAGAACTGGACGAGGCGCTCGACGTGCGGCAGATGACGGAACCCGGAGTGCCGGGGAGCTGACGGCCGCGCGGGCGTTCGGGGTGGGTCGGCGCGGGCGTTCGGGGTTGGTCGGCGCGGGCGTTCGCATGTCCGAATGGGACTGATTTCGGCGGTGCTATTGCGGCGGCGGCGGTCGCCCCACATATTCGGGTCGTGCTGGAGGGCTTCGTATTTGAGCCAACACTAGAAGAGCCGGGACTACCTCCCGCGGTGGACGTCACGCCTCGTTTTCGGGGACTGCGGAAGCAGCGGGGGAGTCACCAAGAGTTAAGCCCGGGCTTCAGGTTTACACCCTCCGGCACACGGGGGTCGGCGCTCCATCGCGGGCGCCGACCCTTGGCTTTGTAGGGGCATATCTCCAGCCAGGGGAGCAGGCATGCCTGACGTGCGAATCACACGTCGACTCCACTTCAGCGCCGCGCATCGGCTGGCGCGGCCGGAGTGGGACGAAGAGAAGAACCGGCACGTCTTCGGTGACTGCGCGAATCCCAACTGGCACGGCCACAACTACGACCTGGAGGTCACGGTCGCGGGCCCGGTGGATGCCGAGACGGGATACGTGATGGATCTCAAGGATCTCAAGGACCTCGTCAGCACGCGGATCCTCGAAGACCTGGACCACCGCAATCTGAATGTGGATGTGCCGTGGCTGGAGGGAGTGATCCCGTCCACCGAGAACCTGGTGGTGTGCATCTGGGAACGCCTCGCGCCCCTGATCCCGCCGCCCGCCAGGCTGGAAAAGCTGGTGTTGCGCGAGACCCCGCGTCACTGGGTGGAATACTCGGGTGCGTGATGGCGTCGGCCGCACCTCGCTGGTCACCGGGGCGACCGGCGGGATCGGCGAGGCCATCGTTCGGCGTCTGGCGGCGAACGGTTTCCGGGTGTTCGCCGGCGGTCGTCGCCGGGAGCGGCTGGAGCGGCTGACGGCGGAAGTCGGTGCGGTGGCGTTGCCCTTCGATGTGACGGCGGAGGCCGAGGTCGAGGGCGCGCGGCGGGTGTTGCACGAGGCGAGCGCACGGGTCGACGTGCTGGTGAACGCAGCCGGCGTGTTCGACCTGGCGCGGGTGACGGACACCAGCGAGGCCGTGCTGAATCGCAACTTGGACGCGAACCTCAAGGGAGCCTTCAACGTGACGCGGGCGTTCCTGCCAGCCATGCTGGCGGCCGGGTCAGGGCTGGTGATTCAGGTGGGGTCCGTGGCCGGGTGGCGGGCCTTTCCCGAAAACGGGGCCTACTCGGCGTCCAAGTACGGCTTGCGCGGGTTTCACGAGGTGCTGCTGGAAGAAATTCGCGGCAGCGGTGTGCGCGCGTGCCTGCTGGAGCCGGGGGCGGTGGACACGCCTATCTGGGACCCGCTCGCCCCGGATGCCTCTCCGCATCTGCCCGGCCGTGGCGAGATGCTACAGCCCGACGATGTGGCCCGTGCGGTCGGTTTCGTGGCGGGTCTGCCCGATGCCGTGGCGGTTCCCCTGCTGCGGATCGAGCGGGCGTGAACGTCGTCCTCACCGACCACCTCGTTTGTCCGCGTTGCGGCCCTCCGTTCGGCCTGATCCTGCTGGCCCGTGACGTGCGCGACCGCCGCGTGAGGGAGGGCGAGTTCGGGTGTCCGAATTGCCGGGACCGGTTCCCGGTGGAGGAGGGATTTGGGGACTTGAGGCCGCCGCCGCGGGGCGCGGGGCCGGGGGACGCGCGCAGCGGCGGGGATGGCGGCGCATCCGCGCCTGCGGGAGACCGAGGCGACGAC
>VYAQ01000006.1 GCA_009844885.1 Gemmatimonadota bacterium | reverse complement strand
CCTTCCACATGACCCCCTGCGGCGACGCTGCCGGCGAGGTGGCGGCGTTCGGTCCCGGGACGGACGGGGCGGGGTGGCAGGTCGGGGACCGCGCGATGATCGACCCCATCATCGCCGACCGCGGCATGCTCGGCGAGAAGGCTCCCGGGGCGGCGGCCGAGTACCTCGCGGTCCCCCTGGAGAACCTCGTACCGATCCCCGACGGCGTCTCGTACGAGCATGCCGCCGCCCTCCCGGTCGCGTACGGCACCGCGCTGCGCATGGTCGAGGACCGCGCACGCGTGCAGGCCGGCGAGACCGTGCTGATCCTCGGCGCGACCGGGGGCGTCGGCACCTGCAGCGTCCAGCTCTGCAAGCGCATCGGCGCCGAGGTGATCGCGACGGGCGGCTCGCCGGGCAAGCTGGACCGCCTGCGGGCCATCGGCGCCGACCACGTCCTGCCGTCGCGTTCCAATGAACTGGTCCGGCTCGTGCGCGAAATCGCCGGCCGGCCCCGCTACCATGACCCGGAGTCGGGCGGCGTGGACGTCGTGGTCAACTACATCGGCGGCGCCACCTGGGCGGCCAGCCTCAAGGTGCTGCGCTTCCAGGGGCGCATGGTGACCTGCGGAGCGACGGCCGGTTACGACCCGTCCACCGACATCCGCTACATCTGGAGCTTCGAGCAGACCATCATCGGGTCGGACGGATGGAGCCGCGAGGGGCTGGCCCGCCTGTTGGCGATGATCGCCGACGGAGAACTCGAGCCGGTGATTCACGCCGTCAGACCCGTCGAGGACGTCCGCACGGCGATGGGCGAACTCATGAGGCGGCAGGTGTTCGGCAAATCGATACTGACGCTGTGAACGGGGCGGCCAGCGGGGGCGAACCGGCCAGCGGCGGCCCGCACACCCAGGGTGGCGACCCATCCGGCTATCCCATCGCCCAGCGCATTCCACAGGAAGTGCTGGATGCCGAGGCCGGCCGGCTGGCGGCCCTCGCCAAGGCCCCTGCCCACAAGCGCATCGGCGGCTACGCCCGCCTTGCCGGTCCGGGATTCATGGGGGCCGCGCTCACGCTCGGCGCCGGCACCCTCACCTCGTCCATGCTCTCGGGCGCCACCTTCGGCTACCGCACCCTGTGGCTGATCTGGCTCGCGTGCGGCCTCGGCCTCTTCATGATGGCCGCGATGGCCCGCTTCACCTGCAAGGGCGGCTTCCGGGTCATCCAGGTCCAGAATCGCCGCCATTCCTGGCTCATCGGCTCGCTGCTGACCGCGCTGGTCGGCACCGCGGTGGTCGCCGTGATCTTCAACTTCGGCCAGGTCGCCCTCGGCACCCACCTGATCGAGTCCCTCGCGCCGTTCGCCGGCTTCTCCTTCCCGGCCGAGTACAACTGGGTCCTGTACGTGGGAGTGACCAGCTGGCTGATCCTCTCCTACGGACGCCGCGGCGGCACCGGGACGCGTCTCGTCGAGGGCGTGATGAAGGCCGCGATCGCGCTCATGATCGTCGCCTTCGGCGCGGTCCTGGTGGTCGTGGGCGTCGACTGGGGCGCGGCCGCCCGCGGCGCTTTTGTCCCCTGGCTGCCGGGGGGCGGGCAAGGGCTGGATCTTTTCATCGCGTCGTCCGCGGCGGCCGTGGGCGTCATGGACTGGGTCTTCTTCCACTACGCCGGCCTGGGGCGGGGCTGGGGCCGGAACCACGAATCTCTCGCGCGCTTCGACCTCTTCGCCGGACTCTTCATCCCCTTCGTCGTCGTCAACTTCCTCGTGATCGGCGTTTTCGCCGCAACGCTCTTCCCACAGGGGATCACGCCGGAGTCGGCACCCGAACTGGCGGCGGCACTCATGCCATTGCTCGGTCCCACGTGGTCGCAAATCCTCTTCTACGTGGGATTCCTCGCAGTCCCCATCACGACCACCGTGGCCATGAGCCTGGCCGGCGCGATGGCCATCCACGAGGCCTTCGGGTGGGAGCCCGACACCGCATCGTGGCGCTGGAAGATCAGCGCCCTCCTGCCGCAGGTCGCATTCCTCGCCGCGTGGAACGCCAACCCGGTCTGGCTGGTCATCTTCATCGCGGCGTTCCTGTCGCTCGCGAACAACGTCGTCGGCTGGTCGATGTACCTGTTGCTGAACGACCGCAGGGTGCTGGGCGAGGATCGTAGCAAATCATACTTGTGGAACCTCGGGATCCTGCTGCAGGTGACGCTGCTCAACGCGATCGCGATCACGTACATCTTCAACCGGCTGGGGTTGTGGTGAGGGCGCGCGTCTGGGGCCTGATCGTCAACCTGGCGGCCAACGCAATGGCTCTCTGGGGCGTCGCGTCGGTCATGCGCACGGGCACCGGCTGGATCTGGATCGTCATCGGCGGCGTGGCCACGGCCGTCTGTATCTCGGCGCTGGCCGTGCCCGCCGGGTCCGCCGACCCCGGAGAATGAAAACCCGCGTCGAGAGCCGCACGAGCAACCTCGGCTACTGGTTCAGCGACGCCCGTGCCGAATTCCCCGACCGCACCGCGCTGATCGACCTGTCGCGCCCAGCTCCCCGCGAGGTCACCTACCGCGAACTCGGCGAGCGCATGGACCGCGTCGCCAACCTCCTCAAGGACGCGGGCGTTGCAATGGGCGAACGGGTCGCGCTGAGCGTCGGCAACCGCTTCGAATTCGTCGAGATCATGTTCGGCGCGATGCGCTGCGGCGCCGTCCCCGTGCCCCTCAACTTCAAGCTGTCGGCCGAGTCGCTCGCGCACGTGGTGGCGGACGCCGGCTGCACGGCCGCGTTCGTCGAGACCGCGGTCACCGCACGCTCGGCGCAGGTGGTCGAGCGGCTGGGGATCGAGAAGAGGTGGGAGGTCGGCGGGGACCACGCGGGCCACTCGCGGGCAAGCACCGGCTGGGTGGACTACGAGGGTGCGCTGGCGGGATCGTCAGCCGACTTCGAGCCGCCCCGCCTGGGCGCGAACCACCCCGCCTTCCAGCCCTACACCTCGGGGTCGACGGGCAAGCCCAAGGGTGTCGTGCTCGACCACGAGGGACAGCTCTGGTGGGTGCGCTGCCTGCGGAAGTACTGGCCCGCCGACCCCGGCGACCGTGCCCTCGCGGCCGTTCCCCTCTACCACAAGAACGCGATGGCCGGCGCGGTCAAGCCGCTCCTGCAAGCGGGGGGATCGGTCGTGATCCAGCCCGGGTTCGAGCCGGTGGCCTTTCTGCAGGCGCTGAGCGAGTACCGATGCACGCAGGTGGGCGCGGTCCCGGCCGTTTTCGCCATTGCCCTGGACCATGTGAACCTCATTCAGGAACTGGACTTTTCGGCGCTCAGGAGGGTCACGCTAGGGTCCGCGCCGGTGCAGCCGGAGTTGATGGACGCGGTGGAGCAGGCGTTCGGCGTCGAAGTCGGCGAGAGCTACGGGCTCACCGAGGGCGGGCCGGTCATGCTCGGCCCCCCGCTCGACGGAAGGTCCGTGCCGAGGGGCAGCTGCGGCGTCGCCTGGCCCGAGGGCGAGATCATGCTCGTACGGGACGGCGTCGAGGACCCTCGCGAAGGCGAGCTGTGGGTCCGCAACCCCGGGGTCACGCCCGGATACCACAACCTCCCCGAGATCAACGCCGCCCGGATCGTGGACGGCTGGCTGGCGACCGGCGACCTTTTCGAGCGTGACGAAGACGGGTTCTTCCACTTCCGCGGCCGCACCGACGACATGTTCAACTCGGGCGGCGAGAACATCTATCCCAAGGAGGTCGAGGACCTGCTCCTGTCCCATCCGGACGTGCTGGACGCGGCGGTCGTGCCGGTCCCGCATGCGCTGAAGGGGGCGGTGCCGGCGGCCATGGTGAAGCTGGCGTCGGGGTCGGCGCTGACGGCTGGGGCGCTGAAGCGTTACACGCTGGAGGAGGGTCCGGCGTATGCGCACCCGAGACACATCGTGGTGTTGGACGAGATGCCGCTGACGGGTGTGGGGAAGGTGGACCGGGTGGAGATTCTGGAGGTGTTGCGGCGAATGGCACGAGAGCGGTGATCACTGCAGAGTGGCCGGCCCGTCCAACCGGTCTGCTGGCGTTGTGCGCCGTTACGCTGGCAGCCGCACCCACTGTTGCCCAGCAGCCGGTCGTCGAAGTCTCGGGCGATGTGTCCTGCGGGGAGTGCCGGATCACGATGGACACGGTGGTCACGCTGGGCGGACTGGATGGTCCCGGCAGTCATTTGTTGGAGGGTCCCGTTCCGCTGGCCGTGGTGGACCAGCGGGGGCGGATCCTGCTTGCCATGTGGGGGCGTGCCGACATCGCGGTCTTTGACTCCACCGGGGCATTCCTTCGTGAGATGGGTGGCTTCGGTGAGGGTCCCGGCGAGTACGCTTTGGTCACACATCTCAATGTCGGGCCGGAGTTCATCCATGTCTTTGACGGCCTGAGGGGCCGCACCGTGCTGGACGCCGACCACGGCTTCGTCCGAGTGGATCGTCTTCGGGCCGACATCACGGCGGCGGCGGTAACAGCATCGGAAACCGTCATTTTTGCTGGCGATTTTCCTTCAACCGAGTCGGTTGGGCACAAGCTGCACCTTCTGGCCGGGGACGGTGACATTCGGTCGTACGGATGGGACGGGTCGGTGTACCGCGGTCCCTCGGGACGGCAGTTCGCCGTGGCGGCGAGCGACTCCTCGGCCTGGATCGTCGACGGTGCCTCGGGCAGGATTGAGGAGTGGGTTCTGCTACCCGAGCCGAAGCTCTCCAGGATCCTCAACCGATCCGTGGAGGAGTTCGACCGTGAGATCACGGAGCCACCCGAATGGCCCAATGTCGCGAACATTGGTGCGAAGCTGGACGACCAGGGGCTCTGGATTCTCTGGTGGGGGCCAGACCCCGCTTGGACGAGGCGCACCAGCGATCCAGAGGTAGCGAACCAGTGGGAGCGCGAGGCGCCCGGGCAAACGCTCTACGACGGGGTATTGGACCTGATCGACCCGGAGACGGGACGGACTCTGGCCCGCTACCGAAGCGACCTTTCCTTGCCCGGGTTCGTTTACGGATCGGACATGGTCATAGCCTATGAGGAGACGCAGGCGGGCGTTCCCTGGATCCATCTGCTCAGGCCAACAGTTCACGGCCTCGCTTCGCGGACGCGCTAGGTGGGGGTGCTCGCGGAAGTAGGTAAACCCGTTCGCCGCGCTCCAAGGATCATTCGGTCAGCCATATGGCGGCTGATTCAAAAGCGTATCTTGAATTAGCCTAGTCCTGCCGCTACCTTCCCCCACCATGATCCAACGAGACCTCGCCCCCGAAGTCATACGGGCGGCCGCCGAGATGCCCGCCGTCACGGTCACGGGCCCGCGGCAGAGCGGAAAGACCACGCTGTGCCGGGCACTCTTCCCGGAGCACGCGTACCGAACGCTCGAAGCGCCCGACCACCGCGCCTTCGCCAGCGACGATCCACGGGCCTTTCTGGCCCAGTTCCCGGACGGCGCCGTACTCGACGAAGTGCAGCGCGTACCGGCCCTGCTCTCGTACCTGCAGGGGATCATCGACGCCGATCCGGCGCCCGGGCGGTGGATCCTCACGGGATCGCAGAACCTGGCCCTGCTCGATTCGGTCAGCCAGTCGCTGGCCGGACGGACTGAGGTCTTCCACCTCTTGCCTCTGACCTGGGAGGAGATCACTCGATTCGACCGCTGTCCCGCCGACCTCGACGAGGCCCTGTTGAGCGGCGGTTACCCGCGCATCTTCGATCGCGACCTCAAGCCGTCGCGCTGGCTCCGGTCCTACGCGGCCACCTATCTCGAGCGGGACGTGCGGTCAATCAGCAACATCGGCGATCTCGTCGCGTTTCAGCGATTCCTCGAACTCTGCGCGGGCCGGACGGGCCAGCTGCTGAACTATTCGTCGCTGGCCGACGACTGCGGCATTTCGCAGCCCACGGCCCGGGCGTGGCTGAGCGTCCTGGAGACAAGCTTCATCACATTCAGGCTTCCGGCATTCCACGGGAACTTGCGGAAGCGGCTCGTCAAGATGCCGAAGCTCCACTTCTACGATTCCGGCCTGGTCTGCTGGCTGCTGGGGATCCGCGAACCGGCGCAGTTGCGTTCGCATCCGCTGCGCGGCGCCATCTTCGAGAGCTGGGTGGTCTCGGAGATCGTGAAGCACCGTGGGAACCGCGGTGAGACGCGGGGCCTGTCGTTCTACCGCGACCGTAGCGGGGCCGAAGTCGATCTGGTGATCGAGCGACCGGGAGGCCCGACCCTCGTGGAGGCCAAGGCGGCCCAGACCCCGTCATCCACGCTGTTTCGCCGAGCGCTGCGGGTGCGGGGACACTTCAGCCCGAAGAACGGGGACGATTCGGCCACCCCCACCCCCGATGTCGTCGTGGTCTACGGAGGAGACGCGTTTCAGGCGCGGAGTTCCGGCCGCCTGATTCCCTGGAGACGGGTGGAGGAAGCGGCGTTCAGCTGAGCACCGCGATGCAGCGGCCCGGCCCGTGCACCCCGGTCACGACCGTGCGGCCGATATCCGCCGACTTGCTGGGGCCGGAGTGCAGTCCCACGGCCGCGGGCAATTCCGCTTCGAGCTCGCGCAACGCATCCTCAAGCCGGGCAAACACCCGGCCGTCCGGCACCCACACCACGTGAGCCGGGGGCAGCAACTGCACGGCCCTCGTTCCCGTCGACGGCAGGATCAGGCTTCCCGTGTCCGCTGCGGCCCCCCAGGCCAATGACACACCCGCGCCCGCCTGCGCGGCGGCCACCTCCGGCAACCCTGGCCTGAGTTCGGGCGGCACGTCCGGCGCCACGGCGACGCCCGTCACCTGGGGTTCGAGTTTCCGCAGGAAGCCGGTGAGCCACTCACCCGGCGGGCGCCCCGGATCGGCCTTGGCCACCTCGCCACCGCTGCTTGTGAAACGCTTGACGAATGCGTCCACCGCATCGTCCGCAGCCGGCGTCGCGAGCGCACCCGGATGCGGCACACCGGCACGGCTCGCCGTCGCCCGCGCGACCCGGGCCATGATCCGCTCCCGCGAGGCCGCGCTCACTCGATCCCCTCGCGCCAGAGTTCACGGAACGTCCGCCGGCTCGGCTGCGGCAACGCGCGATCGGCGGCCCATTCGCCGAGCATGGGCAGCGCACGCGCCACGCCCGTCGCACCCAGCCGCGACCCGATCTTCCCTGCAAGCCTGTACAGCCCCGGTCGCGTCGCCACGCTCGCGAGTCCCTTCAGCGCCGCGCGTTCCTTCCACGGCGTGAGCCCCTCCTCCTGCGCCTCGCGCCGCCATTCAAGCAGCATTTCGGGGATGGGTATGCGCACCGGGCACGCGTCCTCGCAGGCGCCGCAGAGCGACGACGCAAAGGGCAGGGGCATGGCTTCGTGCAGCCCGAGCAGCCCCGGATCCAGCACCGACCCGATCGGCCCCGAATAGACGTACCCGTACGCGTGCCCGCCGGTCTGACGGTATACCGGACACGCGTTCAGGCACGCGCCGCAGCGCAGGCACCGCAGCGCCTCCCACGCGTGCTCGTGGGCCAGAACATCGGTGCGGCCGTTGTCGACGAGGACGACGTGCACCGCCTCCGGGCCATCATCATCGGGGTGGGCCGCGGGCCCCTGGATGAGCGACACGAAGCAGCCGATCGGCTGGCCGGTCGCCGCGCGCGCGGTGAGCTGGAGAAAGCCGGAAAGGTCGGCCATGCGGGGCAGCAGCTTCTCGATCCCGACGACCGCGACGTGCACGCGCGGCAGCGAAGTCGTGAGGCGGATGTTCCCCTCGTTTTCGATCAGGGCCACCGTGCCCGTCTCCGCAACGAGGAAGTTGCCTCCCGTAATCCCCATGTCCGATTGGATGAAGGCGTCGCGCAACACGCGGCGAGCGGCCCGCGCGAGCGTGTCCGGATCACCCCCCGGCTCCGAGCCTAGCCGGTCGGTGAACAGTTCCTGCACCTGCTGCAGGCTCTTGTGTATGGCGGGTCCCAGGATATGGCTGGGCGGTTCATCCAGAAGCTGCAGGATGTATTCGCCCAGATCGGTCTCGTAGACCTCGATCCCCGCGGCCTCCAGCGCCGGATTCAGGTCGATCTCCTCGGTGACCATGCTCTTGCCCTTGACCACGCTCTTCACCGAGTGCCTCGCCGCCAGCGACATCACGATCTCTCGGGCCTCGGCCGCGTCCGCCGCCCAGTGCACTTCGGCGCCGTTGGCCTCGAGCTGTGTCTCCGCTCCGGCGAGGTAGCGGTCCAGGTGGGTCAGCGTGTGGCTCTTCACGCCCTCGGCCCAGCGCCGCCACCCGTCGGCATCGACCTCTGAATAGCCCTGCAGCCGCTTCTGGTCGAAGGCGATGGTGGCGCCCGTGACCGCCTCGCGGACACCCGGGTCCTCGCGGATGATCTCGCCCGAACGCGACGCGTAGTCCCTGATTCGCGTGTGCATGTCAGCGGGCATCCCCAGCCACTCCCCGCCACAGCGCCGTCGCCAGGTGCACGAACTCGATTCCTGTGCCGCGAGCCCGGTTTCGCCCGTCGAGGTGCAGCACGCAGCCGCCGTCGCCGGACACGACCCAGTCGACCTCGGGCAGGGTGTCGAGCTTGCGGTCGGCCATGGCAGCGGACACCGCCGTCATCTTCACGGAGAACAGGCCGCCGAAGCCGCAGCACTCCTCCTGGGCCTCCCACGGCACGACCTCGGCACCGGCCCCTTCGAGGAGCACCGCCGGTTCGGTCTCCAGCCGCAACTCGCGCAGGGCATGGCATCCCTGGTGCACGGCCACCCGCCGGCCCGCGAGCCCGTTGCCCAGCTCCGTGACGCCCAGCCGGTGCACGATGAACTCGGCCAGGTCGAAGGTGCGGTCCGCGAGCTCGGCCGCCGCCGAAGTGCGGTCTGCGACCGCGGCCGGGGCAGCCGCGTCCGCACCGCCCGCCACAAGCCTCGGGTAGAACTTCTTGACCATCGTGGCGCAGGATCCGCTGGGGAGGACGACGGCATCCGAGTCCGCGAAGACCTCCATGGTGTGCTTGGCCATGCGCGCGGCCTCGCGGGTCCTGCCTGCGTTGTACGCTGGTTGCCCGCAGCAGGTCTGATCGGCCGGAAACAAGACCTCGCACCCCAGATGGCGGAGCAGGCGCACCGCGTCCGCGGCCGCTTCCGCGAAATAGTGGTCGGCCAGGCAGGTGACGAAGAGCGCGACTCTCATGCCGGGAAAGGTAGCCGCAACGCACACCGCAGCCACAGGGCCGCAACAACCGCGGTCAGGAGGCCACGATCAGCACGATGGCACCGGCGGCGAGCAGCACGGCCCCGACCGGTTTCCGAAGGCGCCCGCCGCCAGGCAATGTCGTCTCCGCCACCATGACCGCCATGAGAAGGCCCATCCAGACGAGGTCTATCATCCCCACCACGAGCGCGAGCGCCATCAGCGCCCAGCAGCAGCCGACACAGTGCAGACCGTGTCCGAAGCCGAGCCGCGCGTGTCCGGCGGGACCCGTCCGCCAATGCGTGAGGAGGTACCCGGCGGGCGAGCGGCAGTGGGACAGGCAGGCCTCTTTCAGACGCGTGAACTGGAAGCCACCGGCGAGAAACAGGGCGGCGGCCGAAAGGGCGGGCGCATCGAGTCCGAAAGGCACCGGGACACTCATGCGTGACAGAGCCAGGTGAACTCCGGCCAGGGCGGCGCTGAACCCGGCCCATGCAACCGTATATCCGGCCGCGAAGGGACCGACAGAGGAGAGCGGGCCGGCGTCCGCGAGGCGGCTGAGCGCTCGCAGCCAGGGCAACACCACCGGCGCCATCATCACGCCGGTCATGGCCAGCCACATGAGGAAAACGGGCAGGTATTCCATTTTCGGCTACGCTCTCCGGGATTGCGCCATCTCCGTTCAACGAATATTCAAGCCGACCCGAAAAGTCCGGTCGCGGTAAGATTCCTCTGCTCCGAGGATGATGCCGAGCAGACCATACGCGACGGTTGCTTCGAGACTGACGGTGCGCGCGTCGGAGGCGTGCATTGCGGCGCCCACGCCAAGCAGTGCGCCGATGTCGGGGTCTTCACCGTAGATCAGCGTTCCGCCGGTCAGCACATATGCGACCTCGTCGAGCTTGCGCCGGTACGAAGCCGGAACCTCGACGGAGTGAGCCAGGCAACATTCCCGCCCTCTCTGAACGTAGAGGATGCCGATCTGGAAGCGGTCGGCCAAGTCGTAGTGCACGCCGGCGTAGAGGCCAAACCTCGCGCGGGTGAGGTCATCACGTGCGGCTACCAGGGGGCCAAACTGGAAGCCCACCTGCGCGGCCGCCGGCGAGGCGATCAGAGCCATGAGGACTACCAGTACCGTGCGCATCCTCGGCCAGAATCTCTCCGAATTCACACGACAGCGCTCAGCCCACTCATCCGTCACCCGTCCAGCGAAACCGCGACCACAGCCCGTGGGTGCCCTCGTTGGCGATCACGATTCCTCCGTCGTCGTACCGGGTCGACCCCTGGGCGATCACCTGGGTCGAGTCGTGGATCTTGTTGTAGATGTTCTCGAAGGTGACCGGCTTGTCCCGGTTCCAGCCGCGAATCGCGTCCACCGCGCCCGTGAGCAGGCCCGCCACGGTCACGGTCTTCCGCGCCGGCAGGTCTTCGATGAGGATCGGCGCCGCCCGGGTCGGCAGCGGCTCGGCCACGAAGCGGGCGAGCACCGCCCATGGCCCGCCGCGCACACCCGTGAGGATCTCCTCTACCGCCTCGCGCTGGTCGTCAGTCGCATGGTCGGAGACGATGATCAGCTGCTTCCATCCCCCTTCGACCATCACCGGCGGCGTCTCGTACACGATCACGGCGTCGATGCCCGTCAGATCCACCGGCGCGGACGCGTCCACCTGTCCGCCTTCGAAACGGATCGCCCAGAAGCCGTGGCACACCTCGTGGGTGCACCTCTGGCTGAAGTGGATGTGGCCGGGGCAGACAGCGGTGCAGTTGCAGTTCTCGAACAACAGTCCCTCAGCCCACCAATTGCTCATCGGCGTCGGCGTCCCGTTCAGTGGGTGAGCATGTAGAGGATCACGTTGATCCCGACGGCGTACGCGTCCGGCGAGAACTGGTAGAAGAACTCGTCATCCTCCCCTTCGCGCTCCCACCCGTCGGCAATGTCCGTGTTGTGGGTCATGATGACCATGAGCCGCCCGGTCTCGTCCATGATCCCGTGCATGGTGGGCAGCGCGCTCTCGGCGCCCCGCTCCGAGGTTCCCCGGCGTCCGCTCTGCCGCCAGAACTGGATCGACGGTATCTGCGGGAGGCTGTCGACCGAGTAGAGCGTGTGAAAGAGGATGTGGTCACGTGGGAGCGGGACAATGGAATGGCCGGGCAGGACGCGGTTCATCTCCAGCGACCAGTTTCGCCAGGCGAATTCGCCCCAGAAATCGTCCGCCCACAGGAAGCCGCCCTTCAGCAGGTAGTCCCGCAGCCGGACGGCCTCGAGTTCGGAGAAGCCTATGGTCCCGACATCGGAGACGAAGAGGAACGGACAGTCGTACAGGTCGGATTCGGTGGCGGTGACGACCGCGTGAAAGGGGTCGCCCCGCTCGTTGCGGGCGATGTCCGCAGTGGTCAACTGCGAGAGACGCAGCGGCAGATTCCGGTCGCCGTCGGGGTAGTCCGTGTTCCAGCCCGTGCCCAGCCACTCGCGCCGGACGGACTGGTACTGAAGGCGGCAGAAGGTAAACTCGCCGCGCTCGGCTGCTTCGACCGGCTTGCGAATGGGGGCCCATCTCCGGCGGCCCCACTGCCCGTCCAGCGGTTCCGCGAGGACCAGGACCAGCATGCACAGCAGCAATGGTCTCATCGGACGGCCCGGCGCGTGGAATGGTGGGTCCCCGTCCCGGCCCGCCACGGCGATCGCGGCGGTCTCGACGAGGACTGCTTACGTTTCAATCCTCGTTACGCCGGCCCCGTCTGACAATGAGACCCTTTCCAGCGCGCCTCATCCTTGTTGCCCTGACCGCGCACGGCTGCGCGTCCGAAGACGGCATCGGCGTGGGCCCGGTCGCGGACGACGAACTCGTGTGCGACCTCGATCCCGCCTACCTGGCCGACGGCGGCGTGGGGCGCGACGGGATTCCCGCGCTTTCCGACCCGCTGCTCGTCCCAATCTCGCCGGTCGTGCCGGAGAACGCCTTCGTGCGCGACACCGACCGGGTGATCGCGGTCCGCGTAGGCGCGGAGTCGATCGTGATTCCGCACAACATCATGTGGCGGCACGAGATCGTGAACTTCTCCTCCGGCCTGGACCGGATGTCGGTCACGTACTGCCCCCTGACCGGCACGGCGCTGGCGTTCACCCGGACCGGAACCGGAGGCGCCGAACTCGGGGTTTCCGGCTTCCTGTACCAGGCCAACCTGGTGATGTACGACAGGAACGAGCCCAACGAGTCGTTCTGGCCGCAGATGTTGGGCGAAGCGCGCTGCGGTCCCCGGTCGGGTACCCGGCTGGCGCGGCTGCCGGTGGTCGAGATGACCATGGCCGGCTGGAAGGAGCTTCACCCGGAGTCGAAGATGGTGGGCGTCGGCAGCGGCCTCTCCGATTGGCGGCTGTACGTGCGGAACCCGTACGGCGAAGACTACGACGACCCTCACAACGCCGATTTCGAGGGCTATCCGATCGTGCTCGACGACGATCGCCTGCCGCCGAAGGAACGGGTGCTGGGGCTGCCCGCGGAGGCGCCCGGCGCCTCGCCGATCGCGTTCTCGTTCGCGGCGATGGAACACGCGGGCGATCACGCCGTCTTCGAGATCACGTATGGGGGTGCACCGGCAATGGTTCTATGGGACGGTCCCAGGCATGCGGCCATGGCCTACCGGATGGAGGTGGAGGGAAGTGCGGCGACCTTCGAGGCGGCGGCGGGGGGCGCGCGCGACAGCCTCACGGGCACGGTCTGGGCCGTTGATGGGACGCCCGTCGCGGGTCCGCTGGCGGGAACCGGCCGACGGCTGCGGCCCATCGCCGAAGCGTACGTCGCGTTCTGGGGTGCGTGGGCCGCGTTTCACCCCGGGACGGTGCTCGGACTAAGTCCAGTGGACTAAGTCCGGTCAAATCCCTTCCCGATCTCCTCGGCCGACATGAGCGACAGCGCGCAGAAGGTGAGCGTGCCGTTGGCGCAGCCGCTCGACACGATGGTCGGTGCGCCCACCACGAACAGGTTCTCGTGGTCGTGGGTGCGGCCCCAGCGGTCCACCACGCTCGTCGCCGGGTCGTCGCCCATGCGGCAGCCGCCTCCCGGGTGCTCGTAGAGGCGGGAGGAGCGCGTGCTCATGATCGAGCCGGCGGCGGTGCGCGCGAGGTGCTCGAAGCGGCCGAGGATGGTGGCGTGGGTGTGGTCTTCGAGGTCGAGTGTGGTCTGGGCGGGGCGATAGTCGATGCGCGGCATGGGGTCGCCGAGCGCGTTGGTGTTCGTGCCGTCGAGGGTCAGGCGGCTGTCGCGGTCGGGCAGCACGTCGTAGTACGCGCGGATGCGGGCGGTCGCGCCGGACTCGGTGCGCTCACGCCAGTCTGCCATGATCTCGTCTCCCCACAGGAGGCGGCCGTCGCCGTATCGGAGACGCGGGGCTCGTCCCACATCCGACTCCCATAGACGGATATCGTGACGCACGTAGCGATCGAGCGGGCCGGGGCTCGCGAAGCGGTGGGAAAGCAGGCTGTTGTTGGCGAAGATGCCGGGGTAGAGGCGCATCGGCAGGTCGATGTAGCCGCTGACGAACCAGTGGCCGGTCATGTAGCGGCCCACGTTTCCGGTGCGGTTGGCGAGGCCGTCGGGGAACCGGCTGTTTGCCGACAGCAGGAGCAGGTGCGAGCTCCAGGCGTGGCCGCCGGCAATCACGAAGGTGCCGGCGCGGAATTCGACGGGCTCGTCGGGAGCGTCGCGATTCACGGCTTCGGCAGAGGCGATGCGGTCGGTGCCGGGCTCCAGAGCGAGGCGGCGGACGAGGGTGCGGGGGACGAGGTCGATGCGACCTGAGGTGAGGAGTTGGTCGAAGGCGAAGTCGGGGGTGTACTTGGCGCCGGTCGGGCACACGGCGCAGGTGTCGCAGCGCTGGCAGACGTTGCGGCCGCGGTAGGGCTCGGTGTTGCGCGCCCAGGGCTGAGTCCAGAAGGGGATTTCGGCGCGCTCGGTCCATTCGCGCATGCGCGCAAGGTTGTACGACAGCGGAAGCGGGGGCATGGGGTAGGGCTGCGAGCGCGGGTCGCAGTCGGGCGGGCCCTGTTCGCCCGCCGCGCCGATGCGTTCCTCGGCTTCCTGGTAGTAGGGCTCAAGGTCGTCGAAGGTGATGGGCCAGTCGAAGCCGACGCCGTAGAGGGACTGGAGGCGGAAGTCCTCTGGCGAGTAGCGCGGGATCGCCCCGCCCCAGTGCATGGCCGAACCGCCCACGACCATCTGGCGGTACATCTCGCCCGTGCCGGTCTGGTCGGGGATGTGGTCGTTCGGGTAGGGGTTTTCGCCGTAGGCCAGCATGCGGGCGCGGGTGTGGGTGCGCTCGGCGAGGGATGCGGTGCGGCCGCCGGCTTCCACGATCGTGATGGACGCGCTGGTGCGTTCGGCGAGGCGTTCGGCAACCATCGCGGCGGTGATCCCCGCGCCGATGATGCAGACGTCGGTTTCGATGACGCGGGTCACGGGGCGGCTCCGAGTGCGGCGGGTTCGGCCGGCGCCCCGGCAGTCGCCCGAGACGGTTCGGCCGGCGCTCCCTCCAGCCCCCGGCACTGCTGCTTCGCGATGGTCCGGCGGTAGCACATGTCGGTGGCCACGGGCGAGGCGAAGAAGTGGGCCATGAGGGCGACGGCGATGTGATTCGCGTTCGCCGGCGATCCAAGGCCTGGTCCAGCCTGCCCGACGCCGCGCGCCAGCAGTTGCCTGCGGCCGGCCACGTCGAGTTCGGCCAGGGTGGTTCCGTGGCGGGCGCTGCACTCCTTTTCGAGGCCCTGGAGCTGCGCAGCCCAACCCGGCCTGGGATCCGGGCCCGAGTACCGCGTTTCGGGGACGAGGTAGGGGTGGCTCAGCTCGGCGACCGGTTCCAGCCCTTCCGACCACCGTTCGAAGGCGGTCGCGGCGCGTTCGCGGCCTTCGGCGCCAAGTTCCTCGGGGAGGACGGCTTCGGCGACGGCGTGGAGGGTGGGGG
>VYAQ01000321.1 GCA_009844885.1 Gemmatimonadota bacterium | reverse complement strand
GTCGCCGGGTCGCCGGGTCGCCGGGTCGCCGGGTCGCCGGGTCGCCGGGTCGCCCCACCTGCGTCGGCGCTTCGGCATGAGCGCGTTCGCATGGCTGCGGCGCCTCTGCCGGCCGTCCTCCCCGCCTGACGCTTCCGCTTCCGCCGGCCGCCGCCCGGACGCGCGTCGGCCCGCCTCTTCTTCCGACAGTCTCGCTTCTTCCAGAGCCCGCGCCGCTGCTGGCGTCCGCCATGGCGCCCGCCGCTTGGGGCGCGGCCTGCGCCCGGTCCTCGTCGCCGCGCTGCTCGCCCTGCCGCTGCTCGCCGCCCTGCCGACCGGGGCCGAGGCGCAGACGACGCAGACCTTTGTCAGCAACACCGGTCAGGCAGACGGAGCCCAATATGCTTTGAGCACCGATTACGCCCAGCCGTTCACGACCGGCAGCAACAGCGAAGGCTATAGCCTGCGCAGCGTCGAAGTGGAATTTTCCACGATCAGCAATATTACTTCTTCGCAGCTCACCGCCAGCATCCACTCCGAATCCAGCGGGTCTCCGGGCAGTTCTCTCGGGACCCTGACCAACCCCGCCTTCACCAACTCCAACTCGGACCAGACGCTGACCTTCACGAGCACGGGCATCGACCTTGCGGCAAATACCACGTACTTCCTTGTGATCGATATGAGCTCCAATAGAGGTTCGTCGGACCTACGCAGCACGGATTCGAACAACGAGGACAGCGGAAACCTGGCCGGCTGGAGCATCGGTAACAACACTTTGCGTAGACAATGGAATTCAACAGGTGCATGGGCCACCGCCGCGGTATCCCTGAAAATCAGCCTCGGCGGCAGAGTCAAGCCACCCTTCACCCTCACCCTGTCGATCCCGGACGACCTTGCGGTTGAGGACGACCTCGCCAACGAGGCGCAGATCCGCGTGGCGCTGAGCCGCGCGCTGGTTTCGGGCGAGACGGTGACGGTGCCGCTGAACTTCGCCGGCGCCTCGCGGCCCGCGGACTTCAACCTGTTGCTGGGGAGCAATGCCACGGGGGTGTCGCGGTCCGGGAACACGGTGACCTTCACCGGCCCGTCGGTCGCCGCGGCCACGCTGCAGGTGTTGGCCGTTTCGGACTCCACCGACGACGACGAGACGCTGACGGTGAGCCTGGGCACGGTGACCTCGACGGGGGTGACGGTGAGTTCGTCGACCCGCTCCGGCAACGGCGAGATCAGGCTGCTGGAGACGGTGCCCTACACCCCCTCGCCGGGCCTGCCGCTGGTGGTCGTGGACAGCATTGTTCCTGTCGGCGGCTCGTGCACCGGCCGCGAATGCGAGATTACGGAGGCACCCGCCGGCAGCGACATCATCATCAATGCGCGCCTCGTCCGCCCGGCGCTGGAGAAGGGGGTGGGGTTCGTCGCCGTGGCGGCGACCCGGCAGATCGCCGTGAACGCCTACTTGCAGCCGGGCGTCCATGCACACCAGTGGCTCACCCCCCCGACCTTTGCCGTCGGCGATAAGAGCAAGGTCTGGCTCCTCCGGATGTCGCCTTCCACCGCGGTCGAGAGCGACGTGCGCAGGATGCTGATGTTCTCCGGCCCGCCCGGCAACTGGGACGACGGCAACCCGCCGCCCTACGGGGTCGTCGACAACGATCCCTATTACATTACGATCAAGGACGGCCCGGACGGCTCGGCGGGCAACATCGTGCCGGTGGTCACGGTCGAGCAGTGGCACCAGCAGAAGCTCGACGGCGGCGTGGCGGAGGGGACGCCCGTCAACTTCGAGGTCAAGTCCTCGTCGCCGGCGCAGGGTCCGTTCACGGTGCACCTGAAGGTGGAGGAGACCGCGGGCGACTGCGTGGCGGCGGCGAACGAGCGGGTCCACGAGGTCTCGTTCGCGCCGCAGGTCGGGCGCACGGTCCTGACCGTGCCGACGGAGAACGACAACACCGCGGAGCGGGACTGCACGGTGAAGGTGTCGCTTGCGGATGCCAACGGCAACGTGCCGGCGGACGGGACGACCACGACGGTGGTGCCCGCGGGGAGCCGCTTCGGCTACACCATCGACACGGTGGGCCCCACCGTGAACGGGAACAAGTTCCCGCCGAAGGCGTCGGCGACGGCGACGGTGCGCGACGACGACTCGGTCGCCCGCAAGGTGTCGTTCGTGACCAACCCGCAGCAGGTGGATGAGAGTACCGCCGGGCGCGTGGACCTGGTGGTGGCCGTCGATCCGGCGCCGAGTGCGGACTTCGACCTGAACTTCAGCCTGTCCGGCAACGCGACGCGGGGCAGCGACTACACGGTTCCGACGACCGTCACCGTGGCGTCGGGCGCGACCTACGCGACCATTCCGGTGACAATCGTCGACGATTCGGTGGAGGACAGCGGCGAGTGGGTGGTGGTGCATCTCGAGGCGAGCGGCGGCTACGAGCCGTTCACGCCGGTGCGCTCGGCGATCAAGATCCTCAACCACGAGCCCGGGCAGGGCGCGCCGGACTGGACCGACTACCAGACGGTCGTGAGTTACCTCATCGAGGCGCGTGACAATCCCTCGAACGCGGCCGTGCGGGGCAATCCCGCGCACATCCTCAAGTGGAACCGGGTGCTGGCGGCCATCGGCTATTCCAGCGGGGAGGAGCCCATGCCGGCCTCCGAGATCCATGCGAACGCGGCGAAGTGGCCGGACAGTCCCTTCTGGGCGGCCTCGGTGTACCTGAAGTCGCTGGAGCGGCGGGACCCGCCCGACACGCCGCCCGACACGCCGGAGATCGCGGTCACGGCGGGGAGCGCGGTGACGGAGGGCGGCGACGCGGTGTTCACGCTGACGGCGAGCCCGGCCCCGGCGGCGGACCTGGCCGTCGGCGTGACGGTCGGGACCGACGGCGACTGGGGCGTGACCGCCGGTGCGCGGACGGTGATGATCCCGGCGTCCGGCAGCGCGACGCTGACGCTGGCGACGACGGACGACGATGCGGACGAGCCGGACGGCTCGGTGACGGTGACGGTGAACGACGGCGACGGCTACACGGTGGGCTCGTCCGCCTCGGGCAGCGTGGCCGTGCAGGACGACGACGATGGTGCCGCGCCGGACTGGACCGATTACCAGACGGTGGTGAGTTACCTCATCGAGGTGCGTGACAATCCTCCGAACGCGGCCGTGCGGGGCAATGCCGCGCACATCCTGAAGTGGAACCGGGTGCTGGCGGCCATCGGCTATTCCAGCGGGGAGGAGCCCATGCCGGCCTCCGAGATCCATGCGAACGCGGCGAAGTGGCCGGACAGTCCCTTCTGGGCGGCCTCGGTGTACCTGAAGTCGCTGGAGCGGCGGGACCCGCCCGACACGCCGCCCGACACGCCGGAGATCGCGGTCACGGCGGGGAGCGCGGTGACGGAGGGCGGCGA
>VYAQ01000118.1 GCA_009844885.1 Gemmatimonadota bacterium | reverse complement strand
TGTGGCACGGCGAGCGCATCGACTGGGACTGGGCGCTCGATTGGTTCTGTAACCAACCGGGAGCGGACGAGGGCGTAGGCGAGAGCCGGAGGGAAGGAGGTGAGCAGGCCCTCTTGGGCATTGCGGCTGGCCGATGAAGCCAACGCTAAACATTATTGTTTAGTATTGGCCGATCCTGCAATGGGCTCCGCCCCAAGCGCGGGCTTCAGCCGCCTCCGCCATCGCTTCTCCAGGTACACCGGCAGATACAGCAGTCCGAAGAAGACTGCGGCCAGCACTTCCAGCTTCAGCAGATACCAGGGCCAAGGCAGGAAGATGAAGGGAGACGCCGTGTCCGGGATCGCCCGCAAATACATGTAGTTGCCGTCCACCAGCAGGTTGACGGGCGTCACGGCCACGGCCATGACATTCAGCGCGACGAACGCGCGCAGGAGTGACCTGAACGTGGGCCGCATCCCCAGTCCGAAGGTGGCGAACAGCGCCGCGACTACGATGGCGCCGTGGGAGATGAAATACTGGAAGAAGAGGTAGTGGGGGAAGCCGTCTGACAGCTCCGGCGTCACCATCGCGTTCGTGGCGCCCGCGAGCCCCCAGAAGTAGACGATTTCGAAGGTCCAGCGACGGCGGAAGAGCAGCATCGCCGCGGACAGCAGGATCGTCATGCCACAGACGTGGAGCGGCAGGTGCTCGCGCACGAACACCTCGCCTCCCTCCGTTGCGTACCGGTAGACCCAGCCCACCGACTGGTTGACCAGCAGCACCGCAGCCAGGCCGATGCACAGGCCACGGATGACGCGAGGTGAATCTGACCGCCTCGCAACGACTGTCATGGCGGCGGCGACCGCCACCATCAGCACCATGGCGGCGATGTGCGCCGGGCCGAAGAACTGGAAGGAAGTGGCGGACATCGGCCCAAGCTAACGGGCCGGCTCGCGCCCGCGCACGGCGGGCGCCCGCGACAGACCCTGCGCCTGCGGCCTACGGCGGCGGAATCAGAATCGCGTCCCCCACCCACGTGCCCCGTCCGCCCATCGCGGCCACGCGGAAGCCGAGCCGGTGCCGGGCGGCGAAGCGCAGGGCCTTGTCCTGCACCACACCGCCGCCGATGTCGCGTACCCGGTCCCAGCTCACGGTGCGGAGCGGCGCCAGGCCCCTCTCGCATCGCGGATCTCCGGGGAACACCCCGTCCACGTCCTTGACCAGGCGGATTTCGGCCGCGCCGACGGCGTGACCGAGAAAGAGCGCGGTCAGGTCGGAGCCGCCGCGCCCCAGCACCGAGGGCTCGCCGGTCACATCGACGCCGACGAAGCCGGGGACCACGATCACGTCCGCACAGGCGAGCGCGGCGGCGATCCGGCGGGTGTCGACGGCGACGGGATCGGCGTCCCGGAGTTCACCACGGGTGCGCACGCACAACTGCGCGGCGGTGAATCCGGCGGACGGAACGCCGACATCCGCCAGCGCAATCCGCAAGAGCGCCACCGACGCCTCTTCGCCGGTTGCAAGGAGAGCGGCCACCAGGGCGTCCCGCGGCTCGGTCGCTACAGCGTTCGCGGTGGACAGCAGGGCCTCGGTCGTCTGACCCATGGCCGACACTACCGCGATCACCCTGCGGCCGCACGCCACCTCGTCGCGCACATATCCAGCGACCCGCCGATAGCCCTCCTCCCCCGCGAGCACGGACGAACCGAACTTGACCACGTGCAGCGGGCCGCGGACTGACCCGGCCGACGGACGGACGGCCCGGACCCGCGCGGGGCCGCAGCCGAAGCCGCCCGGAGGCGCCCCCACCGCTTGGCCGGACCGCAAACCTGCCGGAGCGGCCGCCCCCGCAACCTCAGTCACGCCGCCTGGCACACGACCTCCTCCACGCGGCAAAGAGCGCGCTCCAGGTCGGCCACCAGGTCGTCCGCCGACTCGATCCCGACCGACACCCGCAGCAGACCCTCGCGGATCCCGGCCACGATCTGGGCGTGCTGGTCCATCGATGCGTGCGTCATCGTCGCCGGGTGCGCGACCAGGCTTTCGACGCCCCCGAGCGACTCGGCCAGCGCGAAGTGCTCGAGCCCGTCGACGAACGCCTCGACCGCCTCGCGTCCGCCCCGCAGCTCGAACGAGATCAGGCTGCCCCATCCCAGCTGTTGCCGGCGCGCGGTCTCGTGGCCGGGATGGCCCGCCAGGCTGGGGTGGTTCACCCGGGAGACGACGTCGCTGCCGGTGAGCAACTCGACGACGCGCAGCGCGTTGCCCTCGTGGGCGCGCACCCTCGCGTGCAGCGTCCGGATGCCGCGCAGGGTCAGGTACGAATCGAAGGGCGCACCCGCCACGCCCATCGCGTTGGTCCACCACGCCACGTCCTCGAACAACTCCTCGTCCGCCGCGATCACCGCGCCCCCGACCACGTCGCTGTGGCCGTTCAGGAACTTGGTGGTCGAGTGCACGACGAGATCCGCGCCGAAGTCGAGCGGCCGCTGGTTCACCGGCGACAGGAAGGTGTTGTCCACCACGCACATGGCACCGATCTCCCGCGCCAGCCGGGCCCAGGCCGCGATATCGGTGATCCGCAGGAGCGGGTTGCTCGGCGTTTCGATCCAGATCATGCGCGGCCGCATCGCTCGCGCACGCTCCCGAGCGCCCGCCGCCGTCTGGTCCACGAAACGCACCTCGTACGACCCCCGCGCCGCCTCGGCCGAGAACAGGCGATGGCTGCCTCCGTAGCAGTCGTGGGGGGCCAGCAGCAGATCGCCGGCCGAAAGCAGCCGCGTGACGACCGCGATCGCCGACATGCCCGAAGACGTCACCACCGCGCCGCATCCGCCCTCCAGTTCGGCGATCGCCTCGGCGGCGAGGTCGCGGGTGGGGTTTCCGCTCCGCGTGTAGTCGTACCTGGCGTACACGCCGGGGGACTCGAACTGGAAGTTGGACGAGAGGTGGATGGGCGGCATGACCGAACGGTGGCCCGGGTCGGCACAGAGTCCGGCGCGGACTGCGCGGGTGACATGTGAGGGGGTGGGGTTCATCGGAGTGCCTCCTCTTCGGCGAGGCCCAGGGTGATCTGGCGTGCGACTTCCCCGGTTTCCTTGAGGAAGGCGTCGTGGCCGAACAATGACGGGATGGTGACGTGGCGGACGGGGGACGGCTCCTGGCGGACGGGGGACGGCTCCTGGCGCCTGGCGAGTTCATCGACGAGCCAGGGCGGGACGATGACATCGGTGTCGAACGAGACGAGATGCGCGTCGGGCGGGAGCGAGCCGGGACGCGTGCCGTGGAGATCGATCGACTCGGACAGCGCGAGGAAGCGGTCGGTGGTGAAGATCTCGGCGAAGGCGGCGCCGCGGGAATCCAGGTACTCCTCGACGGGGAAACGCGACGGGGTGTGGCCGGGGGTGCCG
>VYAQ01000198.1 GCA_009844885.1 Gemmatimonadota bacterium | reverse complement strand
ACCCTGGCCTCTCTGGATGATCTGGATGTCTATCGCGCCGTCAACCGCGCCATTCTGTCCGGAACCGGACCGGTCAGCATGCTGGACATGTGCGCGGTCAGCCTGCCCGTGGGGTTGGATGCGCATGCCATGCCCGCGGGCCTGCAGCTCATCGGCCGTACGGGCACCGATCACGCCCTCCTGGCACGGGCCGCGGCGACCGAATCGGTGCTGGGGACGAACGTGCAGCGGATGGGAGTGGCGCCTCGGGTGGCGGGCTAGGAATCCGCGGATAGAGCCATCCGCGCACCGAGAGCTGCCAGGCGTCGACCCGGGTCTACAGCCGCAACGCCCCGATCACCTGCGCCAGGACCGCGACGGCGATCTCCTCGGGCGTGCGTGCGCCGATCGCCAGGCCCACAGGCCCGTGAATCCGCTCCAGATCGTCAGCCGTGAAGCCCAGCGCACCCAGGCGCTCCCGCCTCGCACCCTGCGTCTTGCGGCTACCCAGCGCGCCGATGTAGAAGGCGCCGCTACGGAGGGCGGCGATCAGCGCGGGATCGTCGATCTTCGGGTCGTGGGTCAGGGCGACGACACCGGTGCGATCGTCAGGCCGCAGCGCATCCATGACGTGGTCGGGCCACTCCTTGACGAGCGCCGCACCCGGGAAGCGGTCGGCGGTCGCGAATCCCTCCCTCGGATCCAGCACGGTGACTTCGAAGCCGGCGATCTGCGCCATCGGGACCAGAGCCTGCGCGATGTGAACCGCGCCGACTACGATCAGACGCGGTGGCCGGATGTACGGACGCAGGAAGACGGCCCCGTCCGGGGTGTCCACGGTGCGAGGATCTCCGGTTTTCAGAGCAGCCGCGACGGCGTCGCCATCAAGCCCCAGCGCACTGGCCGGCGTTCCGGCGGCGATCAAGTCCTGCGCCCCGTCCGACAGGCGCGTCGCGAGCACCACATCGCGGCCCGCCACCTGCGCGGCCACGACCCCCCGCAGCACGTCAGCGTTCATCCGGTACCGCCGCGCAGGAGCTTCTCGCCGATGAACCCGTTCACAACGGGTGCGCGGGTGATTCAGGGATAATCGGCTCGACGAACAGGTGGACCCTGCCCCCGCAGGCCAATCCGACCTCCCAGGCCATTTCATTGGTGACGCCGAACTCGAGCGTGCGGGGAACGCCCGAGTCGATCACCTCGAGGGCGGTCTGGATCACCGCTCCTTCAATGCACCCGCCCGACACCGACCCGGAGAAATCACCAGTGTCGGCGATCGCCATGTGGCTACCGGCCCGCCGCGGCGCCGAACCCCAGGTGCGGGTCACGGTCGCCAGCGCGACGCGACGCCCTTCGCCCAGCCACTCGAGCGCTTGCGCGAGGACCGGATCTGCGTTCGTGTTCGTGCTGTTCGTTTCCATGGCCCCAGAAGTCTACTTCTCCACGCAAGGGACGCAACATTGGCGGCGAGCGGCACCGACGAACTCCACCAGGCGCTAATACGGGACCACTTCCGGCGGCCCCGCAATCGCGGAGCACTCGAAGCACCAGCGATGTCGGGCCGCGCGCACAATCGATTCTGTGGCGACACGGTCATCATGTGGGCAAGGCTCGAGGACG
The DNA here is from genome assembly GCA_009844885.1 of Gemmatimonadota bacterium. Lineage (GTDB taxonomy): Bacteria > Gemmatimonadota > Gemmatimonadetes > Longimicrobiales > Gaopeijiaceae > Bin94. The sequence continues at coordinate 1,805 of VYAQ01000198.1, read as the reverse complement.
GCCTGATCGCCGAAGTCACCTTCGACGGCCGCGGCTGCGCCATCTCGCTGGCTGCGGCCTCCATGCTGACCAGCGTGGCCAGGGGTAGGAGCGCCGCAGAGATCGCCGACCTGCGCCAGACCTTTGTCGACGGCCTGGCACCGGATGGTCCCGCTCTACCGAAGGAGGTGGGAGACCTGCGGGCCCTGGCGGGCGTCCGGCGGTTTCCCAGCCGGGTCCGGTGCGCCCTGTTGCCGTTCGAGGCGCTGGAAGAGGCGCTCCGGGGGTGCCGGTAGAACGACCGCCAACACAGAGCCCCCTAAGCGGCGGCCGGCGCGTCCGACGGAACACTCCGCGGCAGGTGTTCGTTCATGATCTGGATGAACCCGCCGATGTCATAGGAGCCCAGGCGTCCCAGCTCGGCCATGACGGCCTCCCAGGTCACGGGTACCGCCCCGGCCTGGATCAGCCGTTGCATGCCACGCTCGTGGGCGTCGAGGGTGGTGCCGCCGGACACATCCGACAGGGCATAGATCTCGTAGCCCTCGATCAGCATGTTGAGCGCGGGGTACGCGAGGCAGACCTCCGTCCAGAGCGCGCCCATGATGATCTTGCGCCGGCCGGTGGCCTTCACGGCTTCGCGGAAGGCCGGGGTGTCCCATGCGTCGACGGTGTTGCGGTCGATCGGCGAAACATCAGCGAGAACCTCCCGGAGTTCGGGGATGGTGCCCTCCTGGTAGCCGGCCGTTACCCCGACCGTCGACAGGATCGTCGGGAGGTTGTACAGTCTCGCGGCCTTCGCCATGGCGACGACGTTGTTGACGAGCACGGCGCGCTCGATCGAGTGAGTGCCGGCGACGAGACTCGGCTGGTAGTCGATCAGCACGAGTGCCGAATTGTCCGGCGAGAGCAGGTGATCGTTCCGGGGGTCGCGGGTTGCTGCGGACATTCTGGTCTCCTTGGATTATGAGTGTGTAGACAACTGTTGGCTACACAATCAGTTTGTGTGCATTGACAATAGTTGTCAAGGGAACTACCATGATCCGCATGGTGGTTCCGCCCGCTGAATCGCGCATTCTCTCGCCGGATACGCTGCGGCCGTCGGGGGCGATGCTGTCGGCGCAGATCGCGCTCGGGCGCCTTATCGAGAAGAGTGCGGTGGCACCCACGGGCTACGACCCGACCCTGATCGACCTGCTCGTCCGGCTCGACCAGGCGTCGGACAACCGCCTTCGCGGCGTCGACCTCAGTCGCCAGTTGCTCCTCAGCCCCAGTCACGTCTCGCGCATGATCGACCGGGCCGAAGCGGCGGGTCTGGTCAGGCGCAAGGCGGACCCCACCGATCGCCGGGCGGCCCAGGTGGCCCTCACCCATCGCGGGCGGGCAGTGCTCGCCGACTTCGCGCCCCGGCTCGAGGCCGTGATCGAGAGGGTCATACACCGCAACCTGCTCGCGGCCGAAGCCAGGGTCCTCGTGGAGCTCCTCGGCAGGATCCGACGCGCCGCCGTCAAGGCGATCGAGGACGAGGCGGGCTGACAGAATCCGGCGGGACCCGTGCGCGGCAGCCGAAGCCCACGGGCTCGGCGACTCCGAGTCGCCGGGACGCCGCCACCCTTTTCCGGCCCTCCGCGGGGCGCTACTGTTGGCGTCCAAGGCTGATATCAGGAACGCCCGGAACCGAGGAACCCGACATGCATGGCCGCATCGTACGTCCCAGACCCGCCCACCCGGCAGCCATCGTCCGACGGGTGGCCGCGGCGGCACCCTGCGCCGCCGCGGTCGCAATGCTCCCCGTCCTGGCCGCGGTGGCCGCTACCGCTTCACCA
>VYAQ01000394.1 GCA_009844885.1 Gemmatimonadota bacterium | reverse complement strand
GTTCAGCGTGACGGCGGGCACGATCATGCATGACTCCCATCTCCCGCTCCGCAAGTGGTTCATCGCGATCTACCTGATGTGCGAGAGCAAGAAGGGCGTCTCGGCGCTCCAACTCAAGCGCACGCTCGGCGTCGCGTATCAGACCGCCTGGCACCTGTGTCACCGCATCCGCGAGGCCATGGCCAACGATCCCCTCGAAGGGCCAACGCTGTTCGGCGTGGTCGAGGTTGACGAGACGCTGGTCGGCGGCAAGAAGCGCGGCAAGGGCCACGGCTACCGGGGGAACAAGTTCTGGGTCGCGGGCGCTATCCAGCGCGACGGGCAGGTGCGACTCGAGCGCGTGCCGAACGTCCGGCGCCGGACGCTCCACGGCTTCATCGAGCGCACGGTGCGCGACGAGGCCGAGGCCATCTACACGGATGAGCTCGCGTCCTACCTCGGCATCGGAGACGACGAGACGCGCCACGAGACGGTCAATCACTCGGCCGACGAGTGGGTAGTCGGCGACGTGCACACGAACTCGATAGAGGGCGTGTGGTCGCTGTTCAAGCGCTCCCTGATGGGGAGCTTCCACAAGGTCAGCATGAAGCACATCGACCGCTACCTGAGCGAACTCGAATGGCGCTTCAACAACCGCGACAACGAGCGCATCTTCGCCGACGCGCTGCGCCGCATCGTGACCACGGACAAGCTCACGTACGCCGATCTCGTCGCCGACGAGGCCGCCTAGTCGTCTACCCGCTCTCCGATGATGAGCACGCTCGCGGTCGGCCAGTAGAAGCCGAGCGTACACACGGCGACGATGCCGGCCCAGATCATCTTCGCGAAGCTGAACTTGTCCGGGATGATGAAGGCGACCTTGTAGCCATCGGCGTTCAAGTCCGGGAGCGCACGCTCCACGGCGGCCCCCTGGCTCTCGCCGCGGATGATGCCGATCCACCCGCCCCGAGCCTGCGCTCGGCGCTGGACGTTGATCTCGCGTGTGTGGCTGGCCGTCATAGTGCCTCCCTGCGATCGGACGGGGTATCGCTCGGCACAAGCAGACACAGCGGCGAACCGCAGGGAGGCCCATTGAGGCCCCCGTCTCTCTGCCACCATGAACGCTCGTGCCGAGCCGCAAGAAGGTATCATGTTGAGTCAAGACGCGACCGCCGATCGTGACGATCGCCAGGCTCGCTGCCGAGCGCGTCTGCACTCCTTGCAGAGTCGATGGTTGTGAGCGTTCTTCCTTACCGTCGCGCCGCAATCATCGCACTCGATCCGGGTGTTGCGCGTGGCGGCCCATCGCCGCTCGCGCGAGATTTGCCGGCTTTCCGCGTCCGCCAACGGCCCGCACTTACGACAGTAGCGGACGCGGAGATCGCGAAGCCTGTCGGGTTCGATCGTCGCTTCGCAGTCGTCCCACTCACACGGGCGGGCGACACGCAGGCGTCCATCGTCGGTGCCGTGCTTAGACCGCGCTCGGCACGCCCGCGAGCACCAGCGTTGCGGCCGTCCGCCGCCGCTCCGAGGCTGGAAGACTCGCGCGCAGTCGCGCGCCGCACATGCACGCTTGGGCGGCGGCGCGGCGCGGACGTAGCGCCCTCGGCAGGATTTGCAGAACCTCGGAGGCCCGGCGGGCCTGCGCTGCATCCAGGTACGCCCGCAACGCTCGCACTCGCACCGGCGAGGCTGCCACTCCAACGAGCGCGCCCTAGTCCGAGCGCGGGTCCCGCAGAGCTTGGAGCAGTACACAGTATCAGCCCGGCGCCGCGCTCCTATGAATCGCGAGCACGATTCGAAGCCGCAGCGTCTAGGCGTCGTCACGGCGCGCCGTCCGTATCCCGGAGCCTCCGGGTGAGTTCACGCGCGAGGGCGTCCGCGAGGTCGTCTATGTACTGGCGTCTCTCGATGGTAAGCAGCCGTGCCTCGTGGTCGCTCACATCGACGTTCCGGGCGGCGCGTATCCTCGTCTCGCCCCACCACATCACTGCGCCGAAGCTGCCGAGCACGCCGACCGCGAACACGATCCACCCGATCCACGCCGGCACCGTGACCACGATCGCCGTGGCGCTTGCCGCCACAGTCGGCGCGAGGAGCGCGAGAGCGACTAGGGACTCGGCCTGAACAAGCACGTCTCGGATGCCTCGGAGCCTGCGCATGGGCGCACGGTAGCCGCGTTCCTATCTTGCGTCAACTGGATAATCCCGATCCGTTGCGCCTGGCACCCCGCACCCGACGCGGCGGCCGCAGTCGTCATGGTCGGCGGTGGCGACGGCGGACTCGACGGTCCTGCGAACGCGCTCTACCCGGACCTCGCCGCCGACCTCGCCGCGCGAGGGATCGCGGCGCTGCGGCTCGACTTCCGCGTCCACGCGTTCCCGGGCCCGAGGGGTGAGGGAGTCCACGACGTCTTGCGCGGCATCGACTTCCTGGCGGGTGAGGGCGTCGAGCGCGTGGGACTGCTCGGTCACTCCTTCGGCGGCGCCGTCGTGATCGAAGCGGGCGTGCAGTCCGACCGCGTCGCGTCGGTAGCGACGCTGGCGACGCAGACCGCGGGCGCGCAGCGCGTCGCCGAGCTGGCGCCGACGCCGCTACTGCTGGTGCACGGCCTCGACGACCTCCGGCTCCCGCCGGACTGCTCGCGGCTTCTCCACGATCTCGCCGGCGACCCGAGGCGCCTCGAGTTGCTCGATGGGGCGACACACAGCCTGCGCCAGCGAGGGGAGGAGGTGCGCGCACTCCTCCTCGACTGGTTCACGGACACGCTCGCACCGCCCACGGGCTAACGGACCGCCGATCCGCGGGCGGTTAACACAAAACTCATGGCGATCCCGTGGTAGTCACTACACCTCGGCCATACGTCCGGTGGTAGGGTTTACGCGGCCTTGGCTTTGCACAGAGAAGACCCGACAGGCGGCACGTCGACACCTGCGACCGTCGCCTGTGGCGCTCGCGCTCCAAGCCAACTGCGTGCGGTGTTGAGGGGGGCCCGTGCAGATTCGCGAACTCCGCAGAGGGTTGAAGGCCGCGTACGAGGGGACGCCCGTCGAACGGCGCGTGCAGGGCTTCGATGGATGGCTCGACAGGGCGTCCGCTCAGGAGGCCGGCGCGGGGGGCTACGACCACGCTGCAACGGTCAGAGAATACTACGACCTGTGCAGCGATTTCATGATCTTCGGGTGGGGCGAGTCCCTGCACTTCGCGCCGCTATCGCCCCGGGAAAGCCTGGAGGAGTCCAAGCTTCGGCATCAACGACTGATGATCGCCAAGCTGGAACTGACCGAGGACATGACGGTGATCGATGTCGGGTGCGGCATCGGCGGCCCGATGCGCCGCGTCGTCCGTGAGGCCGGCGTCAGGGTCGTTGGGATCAACAACAGCAGCGTCCAGCTCGAGAGGGCGAAATCGTTGGACGCCGAGGCGGGGCTCG